>NZ_JAXGNC010000008.1:0-159105 GCF_040768185.1 Syntrophus sp. (in: bacteria)
TATCATTAAGGGAAATGTCAGCAAGGTAATCATCGAAAGTGCCTTCCGCACCCCCTCTCGTAGTCGCTGTTTTTCATGTTGGATGGTGGAAAACACAGGGTATGTAACTCTTCCTATGGATGAAGACAAATTCTGCACAGGAAGCTGAGAAAACATCTTGGCCCGGCTATAGAATCCCAAATCCGCAGGTGAAAACAACTTTCCGATGACAACGAGGTAGATATTCTGAAAAATAATTTCCAGTAATCCCGAGAAAAGAAGTTTTGATCCGAAAGCAAACAGATTGCGCAAGGATTTGAAACTAAATGTCCAGGATGGCCGCCAGCTCATAACAAGCCAAAGCAAACAGGTGCGGAATAAATTCTGGCTCAGAGATTGGGCCACCAGACTCCACACACCGAAGCCTTTGTAAGCCATGAAGATTCCGATTACGCCGGAAAAGAATGTCGCCAATAGGCTTACCTTAAGCTGTAGCTTAAAGTCGATATGCTTTGTGAGTAATGAGGTCTGAATGAGGCCAAAAGCATTGATGACAAGATTCAGGGAAAGTATTCTTGTGAGTGGAACAAGGATGGGCGCGTTATAGAACTCCGCAACCCAAGGGGCGGCAATGCACAACATCCCAGCTGCAACAATACCGACAAGGATATTGAAATAAAAGATGGAGCACTCATCTATGTGGCTGGCGTCCTGCTTCTGGATAAGTGCTGAGCCAAAACCGCTGTCTATAAAAGACTGCGCAATGGCCATGAAAATCGTCAGCATCGCAATGAGCCCGAATTCTGCCGGTGCAAGTAGGCGAGCTAGGATGATGCCGATGACAAACTGCATCCCATTCTGGCCAACACGATCAAAGAAACTCCAGAAAAGGGCACCGATAGTTTTGTGCTTGAGAGAAACGGTCATTCAGCTATTTCAGAATTTCTCAGAAAAGTATATCCGCCCATGAACAGCGGAAGTCTTAATGGCGTCAAGACCGAAAAAAACATCAGCCCCTTATCAATCGCAAAATCATATCGACCTCTTCTCGCTTTAGAGCCGGGTAGATCGGCAAACACAAAACCTGCTTCGAGACTCGTTTTGCCACGGGCAGGTTTGATGCGGCAGCGGAGGGTAAACCGCGATACATTGGCATATCACTGATGAGCGGATAGAAATAACGACGGGAAAAGATCCCGTTATCGCGTAACTTTTGATAAAGGGCATCGCGCGAAATCGGATAATTGCCGTCGACCATGATGGGGAAATACGAAAAGTTGCTTTCCATGTCGTCAGGAATCTCAAGGCAGGTAATCCCCTTGAGGTCAGCCAGGGCTTGACGATAGCAGGCATCTATGTCACGGCGGCGGGCAATAAGATTGTCAACATGCTTGAGCTGCAAAAGTCCGAAGGCCGCCTGTACTTCGTTCATCTTCCCGTTTATGCCCGGCGCCACAACCGTCACCTCATCGGCAAAGCCGAAATTTTTCAAATAATCAATCCGTTGTTTCGTCTTGACATCCGGACATACAATAGCGCCCCCCTCGAACGTGTTAAAAACCTTGGTTGCATGGAAGCTGAGAATGGAAAGGTCTCCCTGGTTGAGAAGGCTTTCGCCCTTGTGCCTCACAGCGAAGGCATGAGCGGCATCATAGATTACCTTTAATCCGTATGTGTCGGCTATTTGCTGGATGCGTTCCACATCACACGGGGTGCCATAGCAATGAACCGGTAAAATAGCGGTGGTTTGGGGCGTAATTGCAGACTCAATCTTATCGGGAGCCAGATTCAGGGTTACGGGGTCAATGTCTACGAAGACGGGCTTGATGTTGTTCCAAAGGAGAGAGTGGGCGGTGGCGACGAAGGAAAAAGGTGTTGTGATGACTTCACCTGTTATTCGCAAGGTTTGTAAGGCTGTAATCAATGCGAGTGTGCCGTTGGTAAATAACGCAAGATGTTTGACTCCCAAATATTCGGCGAGATCTTTTTCCAACTTTTGATGGAATGGGCCGGCATTGGTCAGCCATTTACGCTCCCAAATTTCTTCCAGATAGGGGATGAATTCTTCCAATGGCGGAACGAAAGGCTGGGTCACGTAGATCGGTTTTTTACTGGTCATGCCGTATGCCCTCATCATGAAGTTTGTTCAATGTGCGATGATCCCCGGTTCATTTTCCCACAAATCGAAGCAGGTATTGTCCATAGCCGTTCTTCTTGAGAGATTCCGCAATCTGTAGAAGCTGATCTTTTGAGATATATCCTTTTCTATAGGCGATTTCTTCGGGACAGGACACCTTGAGGCCCTGCCGTTCTTCTATGACCTGGACATAATTGGATGCCTGCAGCAAAGACTCATGGGACCCCGTATCCAGCCAGGCATATCCCCGGCCCAGGATTTCCACTCTCAGTTGATTCCTCTCAAGATAGAATTTATTCAAGTCGGTAATTTCCAGTTCGCCCCGTGCGGAAGGCTTCATGCCCAGGGCAAAGTCAACGACCTGCTCATCATAAAAATAGAGGCCCGTCACGGCATAGTGCGACTTTGGTTTTTGCGGTTTTTCCTCCAGGCTGACCACCCGGCGCTCCCTGTCAAATTCCACCACGCCGTACTTTTCCGGATCGGTCACCCAGTAAGCGAACACCGTGGCCCCTCCCGTCTGTGCTGAAGCAGCTTTCAGTTTTTCCACCAAGCCCTGCCCGTGAAAAATATTGTCCCCCAGGATCAGGGCGCAGGGATCACCGGCAATAAAGTCCCGGCCGATAATAAAGGCCTGCGCCAAACCATCCGGACTGGGTTGCACCGCATAAGAAATCCGGATACCCCACTGACTTCCGTCTTGCAGCTGGGCTTGAAATAATGGCTGGTCCTGCGGAGTGGTAATCACCAGGATGTCTCTGATCCCTGCAAGCATCAACGTGCTCAGGGGATAGTAGACCATGGGTTTGTCATAGACAGGCATAAGCTGTTTGCTCACCACCTGGGTCAATGGATAAAGACGGGTTCCTGACCCGCCGGCAAGAATGATCCCTTTCTCGACCATAGTTCCTCCCAAATGCCTTATGAGTCTATCACGCCAAGACGCTGGCGCTGGTAGCTGCCGTCCTGGACATGTGCACACCAGTCAAGATTATCCAGGTACCATGTTACGGTCCTGCGCAATCCACTTTCAAAATTTTCCTTCGGCTTCCAATCCAGAATCTGCTGGATTTTTGAGGCATCAATCGCGTACCGGAAATCATGACCCGGCCGATCCTTAACGAACACAATCTGTTCCCGGTAAGGTTTCCCGCCCGAACGTGGCTTGATCTCATCCAGAAGGCTGCAAAGGGTCGAAACGACATCCAGGTTGCTCTTTTCGTGATTCCCACCGATATTGTAAGTTTCCCCGGGCACCCCGCCGGCAAGGACCTTAAGCAGAGCCCGGCAATGATCTTCCACATACAGCCAGTCCCGGACATTCTGACCGTCACCGTAGACCGGCAATTCCCGGCCTTCAAGGGCATTGAGAATCATCAGGGGAATAAGTTTTTCCGGAAACTGCCTGGGACCGTAATTGTTGGAACAGTTGGTAATCAGGGTCGGCATACCATAGGTATGATAGTAAGCCCGCACGAGGTGGTCCGAAGAGGCCTTCGAAGCCGAATAGGGCGAACTGGGCTGATACCTGGATTCTTCCGTAAAATATCCTTCGCTGCCCAGAGTCCCATAAACCTCATCGGTTGAAATATGCAGAAAGCGAAAGCTCCCTTTCCTTTCTTCCGGCAAGGCTGTCCAATATCCCCGCGCCGCTTCCAGAAGCTGGAACGTGCCGACTATATTGGTCTGGATAAATTCGCCCGGCCCTTCAATAGACCGGTCCACATGGGATTCTGCGGCCAGGTGCATCACGGCCCGGGGTTGGTAGGATTGGAATAGTTTCTTCAAAAGATTCCGATCACAGATATCTCCCTGGATGAAGACGTGCCGGGGATGATTGGAGACAGAGCCGAGAGATTCCGGATTACCCGCATAGGTCAGCTTGTCCAGATTGATCAGGGTAAAATCGTTGTGCTCCAGACAGTAATGGACCAGGTTGCTGCCGATAAAACCAGCACCACCGGTTACCAGTATGGTTGATTTCATATTTATCATTCTCTCCTCAGTGATTGGTGTTTACTTGATCATCATCTCTGTGATCTTCGGAGATGTCCTGAAAATGTTTCACGTGCCGGCACCGTGCAAAAAAACGGGTTCACCCAATTGCAGAAAATAATTTCTCCCTCAGGGTCGTTACAATCCGTTCGGCGGTTTGCCCATCCCACAAATCAGGACGTCTGCCCTTACGGCTTCGTCCCTCCAGCACATTGCTCACTTCCGCAACGATTTTCTGCGGATCATCGTGGACCAGGACATTGGTCCCCTCCGTGACGGTAATGGGGCGCTCGGTTGAATCCCGGAGGGTAACGCAGGGAATGCCGAGGACGGTGGTCTCTTCCTGGATGCCCCCGGAATCCGTCAGAACGACCTTCGCGTTGGCCATGAGCTGCAAAAAGTCCAGGTAACCGAAAGGTTCAAAACAGTGGATTTTCGGCATTAATCCATTCTGATCCCTGTAGGATGACATGTCGACGGGCAACGCATCGTGGAAAACAAAGTTCCCGTCCAGTCCGAAGGTGTGCATCTGCTTCCGGGTCCGGGGATGCATGGGAAAGATAACGGGAATGCGAAGGGCCACTTCGAGCAGACCCGCCAGAATGCGGTTGAAGGTTTCAAGGTTATCGACACTGGCCGGCCGATGAAGCGTCAGCAGGGCATAGGGAATCGACGGCACGGCCGGATTCTCGGCGACGTTAGAATTGGAAAGTCCCAGGAGAGAGAGGATTGACGTTTTTTTTGCCTGCTCCAGGTTGAACAGAAGGCTGTCAATCATGATGTTGCCGACCAGAAAGATCTTTTCTTTTGGGATTCCCTCCCCAAGGAGATGTTCATCTCCATCGGGTGACGGAGTAAAGAGAAAATCCGAGATGGCATCGGTGACGATCCGGTTGATCTCCTCCGGCATGTCCCGGTCGAAACTGCGCAGGCCCGCTTCCACATGGGCCACGGGAATGTGCAGTTTGACAGCCGCAAGGGCGCAGGCCAGGGTGGAGTTGACATCCCCCACCACGATAACGAGATCCGGCTGTTCCTGAAGCAGGATCTTTTCGAATTCGATTAAGACCTTACCCGTCTGCTCGCCGTGATTTCCCGACCCGACCCCCAGGTGGACATCCGGCTCCGGCAGCTGGAGATCGCGGAAAAAGGCATCGGACATGCGGACATCGTAATGCTGCCCCGTATGAACGAGAAACGGCTGAATCCTGGTGCCGTTCTTGTTGTTGTGCGCGGCAATGGCCCGGATCAGAGGAGCGATCTTCATAAAATTCGGCCTGGCGCCAACCACCAGGATCCATTTATGTGCTGCTGAACTTTCTTTCAAAGTAGTTTCTCCCTTAGTGATTTACCCTTGTACGTAATACTCCCGGTACCAGGCCACAAACCGCCGGAGCCCCTCTTCGATGGGGGTCGCCGGCTGAAAGCCCACATCCCGCACCAGGTCGTCCACATCGGCATAGGTGGCTGGAACATCGCCGGCCTGGAGGGGCAGGAAATTCTTTTCGGTCTTTTTCCCCAGGCAGTTTTCCAGGACCTCGATAAAGGTCAGCAGTTCCACCGGGTTGTTGTTGCCGATGTTGTAGACTTTGAACGGTGCATAGCTGGTTCCGGGGTCGGGATAAGCGCCGCTCCAGTCCGGATTGGCCTCGGGAACCCGATCCATCACCCGCACAACGCCCTCGACAATGTCATCGATGTAGGTAAAATCGCGCTGCATTTTCCCATAGTTAAACACAGGGATGGGTCTGCCTTCGAGAATCGCCCGGGTGAAGAGAAAATAGGCCATGTCCGGACGCCCCCAGGGGCCGTACACCGTAAAAAAGCGAAGGCCCGTGGTGGGCAGTTCATAAAGGCTGGAGTACGTATGCGCCATCAGCTCATTGGCCTTTTTGGTGGCGGCATAGAGGGAAACGGGATGATCCACATTCTGGTGCACGGAGAAGGGCATCGCCGTATTGGCGCCGTAGACGGAGCTGGAGGAGGCATAGACCAGATGCCGGACTCCGGAATGGCGGCATCCCTCCAGGAGATTGATAAACCCGACGATATTGCTGTCGATGTAGGCATAGGGATTGGTCAGAGAATAGCGCACCCCGGGCTGGGCGGCCAGGTTGACAACGATCTCGAACTTTTCGTTTGCAAAGAGCCCGTGCAACGTATCCCGGTCTTCCAAACCCTGTCGGATAAAACGGAAATTCGGGATGGGCGCCAGCCGGGCCAGTCGGGCCTCTTTCAAGCGGACGTCATAGTAGGTGTTCAGATTGTCCAGGCCGACGACGGAATGACCCTCCGTCAGCAGCCGCCGGGACAGATGAAAGCCGATGAAACCGGCGGCGCCGGTGACCAGGATCTTTTTCATTTAAGGCAGATTTCCTCTTTCATCATGGAGGGTGTCCGGTTCGGCTGAAGTCACGTCGTTTTCTTGAGCTGGGACGAGTATTTCAACTCCCAATCCCAAGCAGTTTGGATAATGAACTCCAGATCGTCATGGCGAGGCTGCCAGCCCGTGAGGCGGCGGAGCTTCGTGCTGTCCGCTATGAGCTCCGGCGGGTCTCCGGCCCGGCGTTCCGTTTCCTCGACGGGGAAATCGATCCCCGTCACCTTTTTGGCAACGGAAACCACTTCCTTCACCGAGAAGCCATGACCGTAACCGCAGTTCATAATCTCCGTTCTGCCCGTCTCGACCAGGTAGTTCAGCGCCCGGATATGGGCATCGGCAAGATCGTCCACGTGGATGTAGTCCCGGATGCAGGTTCCATCAGCGGTGGGGTAATCCGTTCCGAAGATGGACAATTTGGGATGCTCACCGTGGGCGGTTTTGAGGGCCCGGGTGATGAGGTGGGTGGCGTCCGCATAGGCCTGCCCGATACGGCTCTGCGCATCCGCGCCGGCTACGTTGAAGTAGCGCAGGGCAATGTAGCGGAAATTTCCCGCGGAGGCGATATCCCGAAGAACGGTCTCCATCATGACCTTGGAGGTCCCATAGGGATTGATGGGATTCAGGGGCATGGTCTCATCGGCGGGCATCCGGTCGGGGATGCCGTAAACAGCGGCGGTCGAGGAGTAGATGAGATTGTGGACCCCATGGCGTTCCATGGCATCCAGGAGGTTCAGGGAATTGGAAACATTGTTGCGATAGTAGCGCAAAGGCTTCCGGACCGACTCCTCCACCTGGATCGATGCGGCAAAGTGCAGAACCGCTTCCGGCTTGAACGCGGAAAAAGCCTCGTCCAAGCCACTGGAATCCGCCAGCTCCCCTTTTACCAGTTTGCCGTAAAGGATCGCCCAGTCGTGCCCCGTGGAAAGATTGTCATAGACGAGCAGCTCATGGCCCTCCTCGCCCAGCGCCTTCACAACATGGCTGCCGATGTAACCGGCGCCGCCCGTCACCAGAATTTTCATCCACTTCTCCTTTCACGCGCCTTTTCAGCGCTTCCGTATTCTCCATTGCACACCCGGCCCACGGCCGAGGCATTCCACAGACCCGTCATCCCGGAGATCGCGCAGTACTTTTCTGACCATATCGTGGCTGATCCCGGGACAGGTCTTTTCCAATTCGGTAAAGGTAAAAGGACCCGTAAACCCCTGGATGGCCGCTTCGATCCGCCGGGTTTTCGCCCCTCTCTCGCCTCGGGTCGCATTCAGGCGGCTCTCCAGTTCCTGGTAGGCCGCTTCAAGGATGAACAGGAGACAATCGATGTACGGCCATGGGTTGTGGCTGCCGTTCTGCCATCCCCGCGAACTCTCCTGGAGGGCCTCGTGATATCGGTTTCTGTTCTGCTCGATCAGGCGCTCAAGGCTGATGTATCGTCCCACATCGTAGCCGAGGTGGCAACTCTGGAGCCCGAGCAGCAGCCGGGACATCCGGCCGTTTCCATCGGGAAATGGGTGAAGGCACAGAAAATCAAGATTGAAAGCCGCCAACAGAAGGAGGGGGTGGACCCATTTTTCCTGGAGGGAGTGCATCCACAGGCCGACAAGATCCTCCAGCCCTTCCGGGGCGCTGACCTGCGAATCTTCTCCGCAGACAAGCACGTGAAGATGAAGCAGAGTGGCCACCGAGAAGGGCAGCTCTGCCCCCTGCCGGATGATCAGCTCCAGCGCCCTGCGATACCCTTGAATCGCCTCATCGTCCCTGCGCGGTACCCGCTTAACCGAAAGCGCCTGGCCGTGAGGCGTTGCCCTTTCCCTCATGCCGTCGTTCCGGATCACGGAAGACGAGCTCTCCACCAGGGCGTGCTTCTGCAGGGTCATGAGCCGGGATGACGACTGCCGTGTATACGATGTATGCCTTCCGCACGCTTCGGCCAGATCGGCAATGTGCCAGGATGTGGATGCGGGGATAGCTTCCGGTTTCCCGGAAAATCGCTGCAGGGTTTTCATGTCCGGATTCTGCCTGTTCGGGGGGTGAGGTGTTTGATCTCAGGAAAGATCTTTTGCAGGAATTCTTTTGCTGAAGCCGTCCGGCCTTAAGTGCCTGCCAGGTACAGCTCCGCCCCTTGGATTCCAAAGGCTGCTGCCCGGAGGATCGCTGCCGGTATGGACATTCGGCAATGCATTTTCTGAGCCCTCCAGGAGGCATTCACCTCCTGAACATACTTTTCCCTGCAGGATTCGTAACGCTCTGCCCCCGAAAACAACTTTTTCGCGGGGAAATGTAACACACAGGCCCAAGAAGATGCAATCAGGCAATTATGTATTATTACCCATTTTATCCCTTAATCCGACATCCTCCATAGGATTAGATTTCTCTTAAGGGTCATGGACAAAGATGAGAAAATGAAGGCGGGAGAAAAGAATTAAATCTTTCCCTCCCCAACAAGACGGGCAAAATGCTCAAAGGAACGGTCATAGGTGGATTCCGCCTCCGCGGAAAAGCAGCAGCCGGGAAGCTGACGGCTTTTAAGGTGATAGCGGATACAATCGCAGCACACCCCTTTTCTGGAACAGGAATAATACGTGCACGAACAGGACTCAAGATTCTTTTCTTTTTTGCACTCCATGCTATCCTCCTTTTGCTTCCTTGATTCTTTCCGGATACTGTCATTAAAGTCTTCCGGTGGTTCCCGCGAAATCCCTTATTTGAACAGTAGAGAAACGCTTCCCTTTTGTCAAGCCCGCGGCAAAACGGAGAGGGAACTTCGATGCTCTGATTGTATTTATAATGGACATTTGATAGCATGCTTTCATCGCTCCTTACATGAAGACTGAATTCAGCCGTTAAATCTTAACCATTGGATTGCATGCCTTAAAAGACAGAAAGGATGATGATACGCCATGTCGGACATTCAAACTCTCTTATCCATACCCCCGGAAAATCTTCGCTGGAAACTGGACCCCCGGACCCTGCCTTTTGAAACGACCAAGGAACTCGATCCCTTGACGGAAATTATCGGCCAGGACAGAGCCCTGGAGGCGTTCCGATTCGGCCTGGGCGTCCGGAAGGAGGGCTACAACGTGTTTGTTACCGGTTCCTCCGGTACGGGCCGGATGACCACGGTCCTGAAAATTCTTCAGGAAATGGCCGGGACGGAATTCATCCCCGACGACCTCTGCTACGTTTACAACTTCAAGAATTCGGAATCGCCTCACCTGCTGCGCTTCAAGGCCGGAATGGGGCGAAAGTTCCGCGACGATATCCACTCCTTTGTGGAAAATCTGAAAAAAGACGTCCCCATGCTCTTCGAGAGCGAAGACTACCTCACCATGAAGAAGGAAATCCTTGAAAAGTACGAGGAAAAGGGAAAGCAGTTCTTCAAGGACCTGGATGCCCGCGTCAAGGAGGAGGGTTTTGCCATCGTCCAGGTTCAAATCGGACAGATGACGCGCCCCGTGGTCATGCCCATCGTCAATGATCAACCGACCCCCATGGAAAAGCTGGAATCCATCGTTGAACGGGGGGAGTATCCTCGGGAAAAGTATGACGCGATCAAAAACAAGCACCATCAGCTCACGGAACAGGTGGACCGCATCTTCATGGAGATCCGGGACATGCAGCGCGAGGTCCAGAAGCAGCTGGAAGAGATGGATCGGTACGTCTTTCTCAAGAGCGTCACCAATCCAACGGATGAGCTGAAGAAAACGTACGACAATGAAAAGGTCCATGCCTATCTGGATGAGATGATCCAGGACATGGCGGACAATCTCAACGTGCTGCGCATGGGGCCGCAGCAGCCAATGGCGGCGGGAGTAGCCCTTCCCTTCACCCAGGGCAACCCCTTCCTGCCCTACTCGGTGAATCTGCTCGTGGACAACGGTGACACGGAAACCCGGCCCATCATCGTGGAAAACTACCCCAACTTTAAAAACCTCTTCGGCACCATCGAGCGGGTGGTGGACCGCACGGGTATCTGGACGACCGACTTCAGCCGCATCCACGCCGGTTCCCTGCTGAAGGCCAACGGAGGCTTCCTCGTCATCAATCTCCTGGATGCCATCCTGGAGCCGGGAGTCTGGCAGGGTTTGAAACGCGCCCTCAAGGCAAACTGCTTTGAGCCCCAGACCTTTGACCCCTTCTACATCTTCACGACGGGCGGCATGGCCCCCGAGCCGATTCCCCTGGACCTGAAGGTCGTGGTGATCAGCAACGCCTATCTCTATTATCTTTTGAATGCCTATGACGAGGATACGCGGAAGATCTTCAAGGTCCGGGCGGATTTCGCAAACACCATGGACACGACGGAAGAAACGATCCGGCGGGTGGGCCGCTACATCCGCATGAAGTCCGATGAAGACGGCCTGAAACCCTTCGACCGGACGGCCGTCGCCGGGATCATCGAAGAGGCGGTGCGCATGACCGGGCGGAAGGAAAAAATCTCCACCCACCTCCTTTCCGTCGGGGAATTGCTGATTGAAGCGGATTTCCGTGCACAGCAGGAGGGCGCCGACATCGTTTCAGCCCGGCATGTGGAGCAGGCCATCCGGTCCCGGATTTACCGCTCCAACCTGATCGAAGAGCAGATCCAGGAAATGATTGACCGCGGGACCCTGCTCATTGACACGGAAGGATCCGTCGCAGGGCAGATCAACGGCCTGTCCGTGTACATGCTGGGGGACTATGCCTTCGGGAAGCCCACCCGCATCACCGCCGTGACATCCATGGGCCGTGGCGGCGTGATCAACATTGAACGGGAGGCGGATCTTTCAGGAAGCACGCACAACAAGGGTGTGCTCATCCTGAGCGGTTACCTGAGGCGGAAGTACGCCCAGAAAAAGCCGCTGAGCATGACGGCAAGCATCGCTTTCGAACAATCCTATTCCGGCGTTGATGGAGACAGCGCTTCCTCAACCGAAATCTACGCCATCCTGTCGAGTCTTGCAGAGTGCCCGCTCCGCCAGGACCTCGCCGTTACCGGCTCCGTCAATCAAAAGGGCGAGGTTCAAGCCATCGGCGGAGTCAACGAAAAAATCGAGGGGTTTTTCGACTGCTGCCGGGCGAGGAAGCTCACCGGCACACAGGGCGTTCTGATCCCGGCCAGCAACGAGCAGGACCTCATGCTGCGCCCGGACGTCATCGAGGCCGTCGCCCGCGGAGAATTTGCCATCTACCGTGTCCACACCGTCGATCAGGGGATCGAACTGCTCACGGGAATCCCGGCAGGCGAACCCGACGCCGAGGGCATCTACCCGGAAGGAACGATCCACGCCCGCGTTCATGACAAGCTGGAGCAATTGGCAAAGGGGTTAAAGGAATTCGGCGAGGAAGAGGACGAGCAGAAGAAAGACAACACCAGGGACAAGTGCAAGAGTTGTTGAGGAGTTTTCAGCCATGCTTAATCGGATTGAATGGGAGCGAAGCGAATTTTCGACCTTGAGAGCACAGATGGAGGAGTTGTTCGATTCCTTCTTCGGCGACCTGACGAGCCGCTATTTCATTCCTGCCGTGGGGACCTTCGCCGACGGCCAGGTTTTTGAAAACGAGCGGGAATTCATCCTGGTCATCGCATTTCCCGATATGGACAAGGATGATATCGAGGTGACGGTCCAGGGCAATAATCTGACCGTCAAGACTCTGAAGGCCGAAGATTACGAACATGATTCAGAAGGAGCATCACACCGGAAGGTGATCAAAAAGACCAGCGTCCGGAATGTCCGGCTGCCCGATGACCTGCAGACCGACCGGATCGAGGCCTCTTTTGTGGATGGAATGCTGAAGATCATCCTTCCCAAAAAGGAGAGAACGTTCCAGCGGGTCACGGTCAAACCCTGAAGGCGCCGCTCATGACTGCCTTAGCCGTTGAACAGTTCCGCTACGGGCCGGATAATCTGGGTTACCTCATCTTCGGCGAGCGGGGCGCCATCGCCGTGGACGGGGGCGCCGTTGATGAAATCCTGACATTTCTGCAGAAGCGCCGACTCGACCTTGTGTTCGTAACAAATACGCACGGCCATTATGATCATACCCAGGGCAATGAAGACCTGCTGAGGCATTCCCGGGCGGCCTTCGTGGACTGCGCGACCCTGGCCGGCCGCGGCCGGCTGGAGCTGGACGGTGAAATCATCACCATTTACGCCACTCCCGGCCACACCCTTGATTCTCTGTGCTTTCACGTGGATTCGATTCTCCTCACCGGAGACACCCTGTTCAATGGAACGGTCGGCAACTGTTTTTCCGGCGATACGCACAGCTTTTACCTGTCCATCAAAAAAATCCTGACGCTGCCCCTGTCAACGGTCATCTATGCCGGGCATGATTACGTCAGGGATTCCCTGGCCATGGCCCGCCATCTCGAACCGGGCAATCCCGCCCTGGATCGGTTTTTTTCCTTTTACGATCCGAATCACGTCTATTCAATCCTGGCGGAGGAGATGAGGATCAACCCCTATCTTCGCTTCAACGACGAACCCATTGTCCGTCTCCTTCGCGAACTGGGACTCCCCTGCGACTCGGAAGAGGAGCGCTGGCAGTCCCTCATGTCTCTGGAGTGAATTTTAGAACAGCAGGAGGATACGTCGCATGCGCATGGAAGCCATGATTCTGAAAGGCCTGTCCCGATACAGGGAATCCTGGAGCCCCTTGGAGTTTGTGGAGCTCCCGATCCCGGAACCCGGCCCGGGTGAAATCCTTCTGAGGGTTTCCGCCTGTGGAGTCTGCCATACGGAACTGGATGAAATCGAGGGGCGGACCCCCCCACCCCGTTTTCCCGTCATCCTGGGGCATGAGGTGGTCGGCAGGGTCGAAAAAAACGGGCCGAACGCCTCCGCATACCGGATCGGCGACCGGATCGGAGTCGGCTGGATCTACTCCTCCTGCGGACAATGCCGGGAATGCCGGGAGGGGCGGGAAAACCTCTGCTCGGAATTCCGGGCGACGGGACGGGACGCCAACGGAGGCTATGCCCGGTTCATGGTGGTGCCGGAGTCTTTCGCCATCCCTCTTCCGAAAATCTTTTCCGATATCGAGGCGGCGCCTCTTCTGTGCGCCGGGGCCATCGGGTACCGGTCGCTGCGGCTGACGGGGCTGGTAGACGGCCAGAATCTCGGCCTGACGGGGTTCGGTGCCTCGGCCCACCTCGTCCTCAAGATGGTCCAACGACGCTGCCCCTCGACCGACGTTTATGTATTTGCCCGCAACACCAGTGAGCAGGACTTCGCGCGGCAGCTCGGCGCTGTCTGGGCGGGAGACACCTCCGAGCCGTCTCCCCGGAAACTCGACGCCATCATCGACACAACGCCGGCCTGGAAACCCATTGTGGAAGCCCTCAAAAATCTGGGAAAAGGAGGCCGGCTCGTCATCAATGCCATCCGCAAGGAAGAACGGGACAAAAGCGAGCTGCTGAATCTGGATTATCCCGATCATCTCTGGCTGGAGAAGGAAATCAAGAGCGTGGCCAATGTAACACGCCGGGATATCAGGGAGTTCCTTGAATTAGCCGCCGAGCTTTCCCTTCAGCCGGAAACACAGGAATATGAATTGCATGATGCCAACAGAGCTCTGGCTGAACTCAAGGAGGGAAAAGTCCGCGGGGGTAAAGTGCTGGTCATGCGTTGATGTATCAGCCTGTTATTTCAACGCGGAACGGGAAAGAACATCAGGGCATGCCAGGCGCACGCCAAAGCCGTGCGTCGAGGAGCCGACGAACATGACCGCATCATAACTCTTCGAATTCTATGAATATGCAATGATGGAACCGATCTCCAATCAAGATAACCGTCTGGAACAGCTTTCACAATCCGTCGCCCGCATGCCGAGCCTGTCCGTCACCATGATGAAGGTTCTGGAAATCTGCAATTCCCCCGAAGCCTCGCCTGATGACCTGAACCGCGTCATCTCCCTGGACCCGGTCCTGGCCGGCAAGGTGCTCAGGCTGGTCAATTCCGCCTATTATTCCCTGCGCACCCCCGTCCAGTCATTGACCCGGGCCGTCATGCTGCTGGGCATCAACACCGTAAAAAATCTCGCTTTAAGCGCCGCCGTCCTGAAATGCCTGGAAGGGAAGGATTCCTTCCGAGGCCTGTCCTCAAATGACTTCTGGCTTCATTCTCTCGGCGTAGGGGTAGCATCTAAGTTTCTTGCCGCTGAACTGGGGGTCCCCCTGGCGGACAGGGAAGAGTACTTCGTCGCAGGGCTTCTCCACGATCTGGGTAAAATCCCCCTGAATCGTGAATATGCCATGGAATATTCGATGGCCATGAAAAAAGCGGAGGAGGAAAACAGGTCGCTGCACACGATGGAAGAGGAGATTTTCGGCTTCAACCACTGTCTTGTGGGAGAAATGATCATCAACAAGTGGCAGCTGGGGGGGTTGTTTCTCAATACGCTTCGCCATCATCACCGCCCGGCGGACGCTCAGGGCGATAAGCGTTCCTTCATTTCCATCGTTTCTCTGGCAGATTTTCTTATCAACACGCTGGGGATCGGCTCAGCGGGAAACCCGGTGAAAAACCAGGACATCCTGCCGGCCCTGATCCGGATTCATGACGCCAACATGGACCAGTCTTCGCTCTACAGCCTTCAAAGCGCGGTGCTGGAGGAAATTGAAAAGGCCAAGATCTTCCTCCAGATCAGCCAGTAGGATCGGGGCCTATTGTTCTCCGCACTGCATCAGCAGTCGGCAATATTCGGCAGCCACCCGGGCCGCCGGGTAAAGGATTTCCTCCTCCGTCCGGAAATGCAGGGTCAAGCGTTCAACAAACCGGACCTCTTCATTTCGGCCCAGGGCCAGGGCCGCACTTGAGATTCTGCGGAGAGCCTCCTCAAGATTCTTGTGGTCTTCGAAGAGTTCCTCGTAGAGCCCTCCCTTCAGATCGGCGGCAATGTCCTCCATCGACTTCACTGATTCAGGAATCCGTCCCTCCGCAAGCCGGGGCAGGGCTTCCAGAGCGGGGAGGACCCGCTCCTCCTCCTTGACGGCGTGCATGTAAAACAGCTCCATCACGGCGCGCGCCGCCGCACCAAGATCATTGTCCTCCTTCGTGAGGGCGTACAGCTGTTCCCTCAGCTCCAGATGTTCGAGCCTCAGTGTTTGAGGAACCTTCAGTTCCATAATGACCTTTCTGCCGTTGTCCCGGACGGCATTTCGAAAGAGAGGATTCGCACGACATCCCCGAATGGCCCCAAGGGGCGTTTTCCACCCCTTGGGCTCGGCATAGTGATCCCTTTTAAAAAATCCGGCTTTTATTTCTTTTATTTCGACAGGCGGCTGATCAGCTCGTCTATCAGGGCGCGCCTGCTTTTCAGAAACTGAAGATAATCTCTGTTTGCCAGCTTTGTCGCGGCTATGGACCGATCCAGGACTGGAATCGCATCCTTGAGCATGGCAATACTGCCCTCCGCTTCCTCGTCGGTCAGATCAAAGGTCGTCATGGTCTCCAGACGCCTCAACAGTTCATCGACAAGGGCGCGCCTGGCTTTCAGGAACTGGCGGAAATCCCTGTGTCCCAGATCCACAGCGGCTATCTGCCGATCCAGCGGATTAATCACGGCCTTGAGCATTGCACGGCTTTCGGCGGCTTCTTCTTCGGTCAATCGAATTGTTACCATCATCTGCCTCCTTATCATCTTCAATTCAGCGTTTTCCCCTGTTTCCCTCATCCTGTAAAACAAGGCCTCATGTCTCGCCCCCGGAGGCTCGCCTGACACGGGAAGCGACAATCCATACATATAATTGTTATTTAATAACACATTTTGTTCAGAATGTAGAAGCGAATATTCCTGCACGTCCTGAATTTCCTGAATTTCCTGAATGTCCGGAATGTCCGGAACCGCGCAGGACCGTCTCGATAGACCCTGTTTTCGCCCCTTTTCCCTTTCCACAGCGTCGTCGGAAGCCCCCTCCCATCCCCAGAACGCGTCAAAAAAAACAAATTGGACAAAAGCTTGAATCTATGGTTAATTTCTGCCTGCGTTCGATAGAAAATGGCATCGGCAGGAAATCTCCCGCAGGGCATTTCTAAATTGGCATCACAAGAGATCAGGGGGTTGTTTAAAATGACACAAAACGGTCAAAGTAAATTTATCTTGGGGATTCTGATGTTTCTGATGATGAGCTGGGTTCTGATGCCCGCTTACCCCTTTCCGGTGGCCACACTTTTATGTGAATCGGGAAAGGCTTTCGCCCGCGAAGGAACTCCAGACTCTGGGGCTCCCGCTTCTTTGGCTGATCTGACAGAGAAACTTGGTCCCTCCGTCGTGAATATCAGCACCACCAAGGTCATAAAAGGCAGATCCGGCAGAGGTTCCGGCGGGGAGGCGCCATTTGACCGATTTTTTGGCAACGATGAATTTTTCCGTCGGTTTTTTGGCGATCTTCCTGAAAGGGAACTCAAGCAGCGAAGTCTTGGATCGGGATTTATCATTTCCAGTGACGGATATATCTTCACCAACAATCACGTCGTGGAAAAAGCCGATAAAATCCGGGTAAAATTATCCTCGGGGAAAGAATATGACGCCGAAATCAAGGGAAAAGATCCAAACACCGATATCGCCCTGATCAAAATCAAGGCGGATAAGCCTCTCCCCATTGTTACACTGGGCAATTCCGACCAGCTGCGGGTCGGTGAATGGGTGTTTGCCATCGGCAATCCTTTCGGCCTGGACCACACCGTCACGACGGGCATCATCAGCGCAAAAGGGCGGATGATCGGCTCCGGACCCTATGACAATTTTCTCCAAACCGATGCGTCCATCAATCCGGGTAACAGCGGCGGCCCCCTGTTCAACATGAGCGGAGAGGTGGTGGGAATCAACACGGCAATCGTAGCCCACGGCCAGGGAATCGGCTTTGCCATTCCCATCAACATGGCCAGGGAAATTCTGGACGACCTTAAATTCAGGGGAAAGGTGACCCGCGGCTGGCTGGGAATCACCGTGCAGGACATCACGGAAGAGATCGCCGCCAACATGAAGCTGAAGAATCAGCAGGGCGCGCTGGTCAGCCAGGTTCTGGAAGGTGAACCGGGTGACCGGGCCGGCCTGAAATCGGGTGACATCATCACCCGGATTGACGGCAAGGACATCGACAGCACCAGGGATCTGCTCAACACCGTGGCCGGGCTGAAAGTGGGCAGAACGGTGCAGCTCCAGGCGCTGAGGGACGGGAAGGAGATGAACTTTTCGGCCATCGTCGGCGAGAGAAAAGACACCCTCCAGGCATCCAGGGAAGCGGTTCCCGATACACTGGGCATGACCGTCCAGGAGATCACTCCGGAGTTGGCGCGTCACCTGAAACGCAGAACACCGGGGGGCGTCATGATCACCAAGATCCGCCCGGGATCACCGGCCGACGAGGTAGGGCTCCAGGTCCAGGACATCATCCTCTCGATCAACAGGAGGCCCATTCGTACTCTGAAGGATTACTCGAACGCCCTGGCACGGAAGCCGGAAAACAGCAGCTGGCTGCTGCTCATTCAAAGAGCTGGGACATCCTTCTTTGTGACCCTGGAAAATGCAAAGGAAAACGGAAATCCGGATCAGAATACCGAACCGGAACAGGACGAGGATCTGCAGTAGTCCACCTGGAAGACTTCCTGCCTGTCTGCGCCTTCATGGAGCTGACGGCCTTGTCTTCCGCGGCGGCGGCGGCGTCTTTCCGGAGCCTTTCATGGAAGCGGCGTCGACTCCCCGCCGGATCCGGTTGACGACAGTCCGGCATCGGGAGATGTTTCGTACCGGAGATGCTCAATGGAACGGATCTTTGCCGTCGGGGATATCCATGGCTGCCTGCACCAGCTGCAGGGGATGATTTCCCTCCTGGATATCGACAGAGAGCGGGATATCCTCGTTTTTGTCGGCGATTACATCGATCGGGGACCCGATGCGAAAGGCGTTGTGGACTTTATCCTCGAGCTGAAGCGGGATCTAAGGAATGTGGTCTGCCTCCGGGGCAATCATGAGGAGCTGCTTCTCGACTTCTATCTGGAGGGGAAAAACGGGCCGCTCTTTCTCAATAACGGCGGCCTGGAAACCCTCCATTCCTATGGGTTGAAGAAAAAATCCGAGGGATCGTCCCTCCGGCTGCCGGACGCGCACCTTCAGTTCTTTCAAACCCTTCCCTTCTACTTTGAAACCGGCGATTTCCTCTTCGTCCATGCCGGGCTGCGCCCAGGGCTTTCCCTGGAAGAGCAGGACCTTCATGATCTGCTCTGGATCCGCCACGAATTTTTCCTTTCAGACGCCGATTTCTCCAAGGTTGTGGTGTTCGGACATACCCCGTTCGCCCGGCCCCTGCTTTCGGAACACATCATCGGCATCGACACGGGCGCGGTCTACGGAGGAAAACTGACCTGCATCGAACTTCCAGGAAGAAAAATTTATCAGGTATAGGAATGCAAAGCGATGGCGGGAAATCGGCCGCCCATCGGGCCGATGATTGCGGAATTTGGTCTGAAGGCGGGATTTCAGAACTCCCGGCGGATAAAGGTTATGGCGTTGCGGAAGATCTGCAGTCCCTGCCCCTCTTCCGGTAACGTTTCCCGCGTCCAGCGGGGATGGTTGGTGGCATGCAGATAGGCCTCCGGATGGGGCATAAGACCGAAAAGGCGCCCCGTCTCATTGCAGATGCCGGCTATGGCGTCCGTAGAACCGTTGGGGTTCCGGGGATAAGTCATTTCGGGCTCCCGGAAGGATTCGTCACAGTACTGAAAAACCACCTGGTTCTGGTTGTGCAGCCGCGCCAAAACCGCTTTGTCCCCGGGTACCAGTTTCCCCTCCCCGTGGCGGACGGGAAGATAAACCCCTCCCAGGCCCAGCGTAAACACGCAGGGAGAAGCGGCATCCGGTTTCAGGTAGACCCACCGGTCTTCAAATTTTCCGGAATCGTTGTAGGTCAGGGTGACGGTCTGAGTTCCGTAGCCGCCATCAAAACCGGGAAGCAGCCCCAGTTTCACCATCAGCTGAAACCCGTTGCAGACGCCCAGGATCAGTTTCCCTTCATCAATGAAACGCAGCAGCGAATCGTAAAGGCGCTCTTCCGTTCCCCGGACTCGGACGTGCAGCAGACGGTTTGCGTTGGCCTTGGCGGAGCCGAGATCGTCGCCATCGACAAATCCTCCGGGCAGGTTGAGAAAATGATAGTCGTCGAGGCGCTTTTCCCCGCTGAGCAGTTCGCTGATGTGGACGATGTCCACCTCGTCCGAACCGGCAAGACGGCAGGCATGGGCCATTTCCCGTTCGCAGTTCGTCCCGTTTCCCGTGATCACCATGGATCTTACCCGTTGCAACATCGCCTATAACGCCCTCTGCTTACCCTGTTTTTTCCAGTACTTCCTGATGGAGGCATCTTCCATTCAGCGTCTTTTTATCGTTAGCTCCACGCCCGTGAGCTTCTACAGATCGCGAAGCGTCTGCTGCCAGGCCTCCTTCAGGGAAGCCAGGTCCTCCTCGATAATGGCCGCGCCCTGCAGCCCAGTGACCACAAAGGTCCGATCCCCGGTAATGCAGCCGATACAGGCCGTCTCCGAATCGGCCATGATGGCTTCGAAGGCCTCCCTCGCCGCCGGTGCCACGGTGACGACAAACCGGCTCTGAGATTCGGAAAAGAGCAGCTCGTCATTGCGATCAATCCCCGAGGAAGGCACCCGGGAAAGATCCACGGCCATCCCGAAGCCCCCGGCAAAGGCCGTTTCCGCAAGAGCGATCCCAAGGCCGCCGTCGGCGCAATCGTGGCAGGAGGCAATCAGTCCGGCATCCATCGCCCGGCTCAGAGCCTCGTAACGGCTTCTCGCCCTGCGCGCATCAACCCGGGGCACACCGTTGCCCACAAATCCGTTCAGGGCATACCACTCAGATCCTCCCAGTTCCCTCCGTGTCTCCCCGAGAACGTAGACCAGGTCTCCCGGCTTCTTGGCGTCCATGGTCACGGCCTTGCGCACGTCTTCCATCCGGGCGATGACGGAAAAGAGCAGCGTCGGCGGAATGGATATTTTCGTTCCCCCGATCATGTAGTCATTCTTCATGCTGTCCTTCCCCGAAATGCACGGCACGCCGTAAATCCGGGTATATTCATACAGGGCTTCGTTGGCCCGCACCAGTTGTGCAAGTTTGTACTGCCCATCGGGGGTCTTCTCCGATTCCACCGGATCGCACCAGCAGAAATTGTCCAGCCCGGCCATTCTGCTCAGCGGCGCCCCGACGGCCACGGCATTCCGAACCGCCTCGTCAATGGCGCAGGCGGCCATGGCGTACGTGTCGATATCGCTGTAGCGGGGACAGATCCCGTTGGACACGACGATCCCTTCAAAGGATTCCAGAAGGGGCCGCAGAACGGCGGCATCTCCGGGACCATCCTCGGCGATCCCCACAAGAGGCTTGACGACGCTTCCGCCCTGGACTTCATGGTCGTATTGACGAACGATCGCTTCCTTGCTGCAGATGTTGAGACGGCCCAGCAGGTCCTTGAGAGCCTGCCCCAGACTGGACGGTTCGGGAAAATCGGGCTCCGGGTTGATGGGCGGCGTCCAGCGGGCTTTCAGCTTCATCTGGGGAAGCCCTTCATGGAGGAATTCCATATCCAGAAAGGCCACCGTCTGCCCGCCGTAGCGCACGTGGAATTTGCCCGAATCGGTAAAACGGCCCAGGACGGTCGCCTCCACGCCCATTTTGGCGGCCAGGGCCTGAAAGGCTTCGATCTTTTCGGGATAGACCGCCAGGGTCATCCGCTCCTGGGCTTCGGAGATGAGGATCTCCCAGGGGTGAAGACCCGCATACTTCAGCGGCGCATTTTTCAGGTCGATCTCACATCCGCCGGACAGACTGGCCATCTCGCCCACGGAAGATGAGAGGCCGCCGGCGCCGTTGTCCGTTATGGCGCGGTACAGCCCACGGTCGCGGGCCACGAGAAGAAAGTCGGTCATCCGCTTCTGCGTGATAGGGTCCCCGATCTGAACGGCCGTAACCGGTGAATTTTCATTGAGTTCTTCCGAAGAAAAGGTCGCCCCGTGGATGCCGTCCTTACCGATCCGGCCGCCGGTCATGACCACAATGTCGCCCGGATGGACCTCTTTGATGTGGGAAGGTTCGCCCAGGATCCGGGCCGGCATGATTCCTCCCGTTCCGCAGTACACCAGGGGCTTGCCGAGGAAGCGCTCATCGAAGACGAGGCAGCCGTTGACGGTGGGGATCCCGCTCTTGTTGCCCCCGTGTTCCACACCTTCCCTCACGCCTTCATAGATGCGGCGCGGATGGAGGATGCGGGGCGGCAGCGGCCCTTCATGAAAGGGGGAGGCAAAGCAGAAAACGTCCGTATTGAAGATGAGTTTCGCCCCTTTGCCGGCGCCGAAAGGATCACGGTTCACGCCCACGATGCCCGTCAGGGCGCCGCCGTAGGGATCAAGCGCCGAAGGCGAGTTGTGGGTCTCCACCTTGAAGACGAGGTTGTAGTCTTCGTTGAATTTTATGATCCCGGCGTTATCGACGAACACGGACAGGCACCAGTCCTCGGAACCGAGCTCTTCCCGGATGGCGGCCGTAGAGCCCTTGACGCAGCTTTTAAAGAGGGAGTCGATGACCCGGATGTTTCCCCGCTCATCCTCGTAGGTAATGAAGCTGTTGAAGATTTTGTGCTTGCAGTGCTCCGACCAGGTCTGGGCCAGGCACTCCAGCTCCACATCCGTGACCCCTTCGCCCAGCCCCGCCTCCCTGCGTCCGCGCCGCACCGTCTCGTCCTGAAGATAATTCCGGATGATCCGCATTTCTTCTACAGTCAGCGCGAGAACGCGGCTGCTGCTGATTTCCTGAAGGCGGGCATCATCATCGGGAAGGTCCACATAATCCGTTCGGGGCGCATCCGCCACGACCACCTTGGGGACATAGGGTTTGATGCTTTTCCCCGGCTGCCAGGTCCGGCCGTCCACAATCTCGAATCTCTGAATCAGGTCATTGGCGAGCAGACCCGACGCGATCTCTTCCACCTGCCCGCGTTCCAGGATCCCTGTGAGAAGATATTGACGCGACGTGTAGACCTTTACGCCGTTTTTCTGCGTCCCCTCCATCAGCAGCTGCACGGCCTCCGTTGCCGTTCGGCCGACGTTATCCGTTACGCCCGGCCTGAAACCCACTTCGATCAGCCAGTCGAAACGATCGGCCAGACTGCCGTCGATGGCATAGCGCTGAATGACCGGGTCCGAAAAAGGCCCCGCCGCGACCCGCTCCAGCAAATCGTCCGTCAGATTCCCTTCCAGGGTATAGACTTCGATCGTCTCCACCCGCTCCACGGAAAGATGGAGATCGTGGAGTATCCTGCGCCGGGTTTTTTCCCCCAGGGCGTCCCGGACCCCCGGAAGAAAGCCGACTTCAATTCTGCTGACCATGTTCTATTCTCGCTTTTCCTGTCCCACCGTTTTCTCGTCTTGATGGCCCCGGCCCGGTCTTTCGGACTGTGAGCGGATGCATCGGCAACGTGAAAGAAGAGTTTACGTACAATACCTGACCTTATAATGCAACAGGGAAAAAAGATGGATTTCAAGGATCTTCCCCCCGGCATACACCGGGATCGAACGATGATCGAGACAGGAATATCGCATGTATCCAGAACTTCCTGTTGACATCGTCCATCAACTGTGAAATTTTAGCCGCATTGTGATTGCATTTTAATCAGAATAGAGCAAAAGGAGCGAATTTCTTCCTACCCGATGATTCACCGCTCAAGGCAGTGGCAAAAAATCATAGCCATCACGGGAACATGAATGTATCCGCGCATTGTTCAGAGACACTGCAAACGAGGAATCTGCTTGATAAAATTTATGGAAAGGAGGTGAAATGAACAGGGTGTTGATCGTCATGTCCGGCTACCGCTTTTTCCGGACATGGTTCCAGGTGGCATTTTAATTTCAGGCATTTCGCCTGAACCTGTCTTCTGTGACGGAGGCAGGAATTCTGATCTGTTCTGTATAATCTGTTATTCATAAAAAAGGGGAGAAAAAAATGGCAGATGAGTATGTTGTGAAACGCAGTTTCAATAGTCTTATAACGACAGGAATTGTTGCCGTTGTGTTAACGGTTATTGTCAGTCTTCTTTACTGGCCTGTCTGGGGCTGGATCTCCAAAGCCGTTATTCTGGCGTTCGGGGCTCCGGGGCTCCAGGAGGTCGATCCCAAGACATACAACAAGTATCTTCAGTGCTTTGCCGAGGCCACCTTCTTCTGGATGTGCATCAACGCGTGGATCTGGCAGGCCCTGGTCTTCGGCGGTTACGGGAAATATGCCGTAACGCAGCGCCAGCCCGGTGCCGGTCTCTGGTATTCCGCCGTCGGTCTGCTGGTCGGCCTAATCGGTTTTTTTGTCATTGTGGGATTTTCCGGCCTCTGGTGGCATCCTTTCAGCTTTGCCATTCTGTTTACGCCTCAGAATGCCGATGAAGTCAAACTGGCCATTGAAGGATGGGAAGCCAGCAACTTCTATGCGCTTCCGGTCATCCTGGCCAATATCGGCTATGCGGCGTTGTTCCACAAATGGCCCTTTGCCGGAAACATCAAGGCCCCCTGGGACAGCCTCGGCGCCTGGTCGCTGAGCTCCTACTTCTGCCTGCTGGTGTGGTTCGCCATCATCATTCCCAGCTTCTGGTTTCACCTGGATCTCGAAGGACATCACGTCGTATCCAAGCCCATGGGCTCCTGGCCGACCTTTGTGGCCTACGCCCAGTGCTTCATCTGGTTCTTCCTGATTCCGGCCGAGGGCGGCGAGCATTATCCCATGAAACTGTTCGCCAAGAAGCAGCCCTGGATGGGAATCATCGGTCTCATCATTACCTGGCTCGGCGCCTTTGCCATGCTTTACGTGGTGCGGGCTATCGTCAATCCGCTGAACCTGATGCCGGGAGTGCCGCCGGACGTTCCGGTTGCATCCGTGGCGCTGTCCATTGTCATCGCGACGCTGCTGTGGCATCACGTCTTTGACGATTGGCCCACGGCAGCCATGGTCCCGAATCCGGTCGCCCGGATCCTGACCCGGATCGCCATCTGGTGGGTCATCGGCCTCGCTTACGGCATCATCTGGGTGAAAATTTTCAAAATGGTCCCCTACGCCGGCACCGACATGGGGATGGGCTACCCGGTCATGGGCATCCTGGCAGGCCAGTTCGTCTGGCTCATGGCGTTCCTGTACTACAACACCTTCTTTGACAAGTGGCCCCTGGTCAGGAAAGTGCCTGCCGGTAAACAATAGGATGCTTTGCTGATCGGGCAAGCGTCCGGCCGCTTTTCATGATCCATTTATTTTTAATGGCGCCTGCTTTCAGGGACCTAAGAAGCCCCGAAGGCAGGCGCTTTTTGTTGAATGGAAACTTGTTGGAAAATCCATCTTGATCCAACCAGGGGATAATGTTAAAATTCATGTAATTTCGAGACAGTAGACGCACAGGATGACGTATAGGCAAGGGACAGCACGCTCAGTGGCTTTTAAAAGCGGGTGGCATGATGAAGAAACCAAGCCCGAGTCACAGTTTCCGCATTTCTCTGGACATGCCGGATGGATCGGATTGCCGGTCGAGCCTTGAGGCTGCGGCGCGCGGCACGGGCGGCGAGATCATGGAGATGAAGATCCTTTCCCGGCGCGACGGCAGAATCACCCGGGAAATTCTGATCCAGGCACCCGATGAAGACAGCGAAAAAAAAACGGTCGAAGCGATCCGGAATCTGAAAAACTGTCACATCCTCGAACTCATCGACTGCACCTTTCATCTCCACAGGGGGGGGAAAATCGAGATAACCAGCAAGATTACCCTCAGGGACCGCAACGATCTCGCCATGGCCTATACCCCGGGCGTCGCCCGAATCTGCATGGCCATCCAGGATGACATTGAACGGGCCGGCGATCTAACGATCAAGAAAAATGCGGTGGCGATTGTTACCGATGGGACGGCAGTCCTGGGGCTGGGTGATATCGGTCCGACGGCGGCCCTGCCCGTCATGGAGGGAAAAGCCGTTCTGTTCAAAACCTTCGGCGGCATCGACGCCTTCCCGATCTGCCTGGACACCAGGGACCCGGAAGAGATCATCTCGGCGGTAAAATGGATGGCCCCCTCTTTCGGCGGGATCAACCTGGAAGACATTTCCGCTCCCCGCTGCTTTGAAATTGAACAGCGTTTGAAAAGGGAGCTCGACATTCCCGTCTTCCACGATGATCAGCACGGCACGGCGGTCGTTATCCTGGCGGCCCTCGTGAACGCCCTGAAGCTTGTCAACAAGCGCCTCGAAGAAATTCTGGTTGTCGTAAACGGTCTGGGAGCGGCCGGGACAGCCTCCATCTTTCTGCTCCGGGCTGCCGGCGTCCGCCGGATTATCGGCTGCGACCGCAGCGGCATCCTGTATCGAGGGCGGCAGGAAAACATGAACCCTGTCAAGGCGGACCTCGCCCTGATAACCAACCCCGGGAAACGAAGAGGCACCCTCTATGACGCCCTGCGGGGCGCTGACGTTTTTATCGGTCTGTCCAGACCCGGTTTGCTTCAGGGTAAGGACATCGCCGTTATGGCCAGGGACCCCATCGTCTTTGCCATGGCCAATCCGATTCCGGAAATCATGCCGGAAGAAGCGGAAGGGTACGCAGCCCTCGTGGCCACGGGCCGCTCCGACTACGCCAACCAGGTAAACAACGTCCTGTGCTTTCCCGGCATTTTCCGGGGGGCCCTGGACTGCCACGCCCGGGACATCAACGAGGCCATGCTGCTGGCCGCCGTCCATGCCATCGCCTCCAGTGTTGAAGCAGACAAGCTCAATCGGGATCGGATCATCCCAAGCATCTTTGACCCCGCCGTGCAGCCCCGCGTTGCAGAAGCCGTAAAGGAAGCGGCGAGGGAATCGGGCGTTGCCCGTTCCCACAGTGCCTATTCCTCACCGATTGATCCGTAGGGTATATTTAAAAGGGTAATGAGAAGCGACGCTCCGCCCCGGCCATAACCGTTCATCTCCAATGGAATTTCATGGCGTTTCCTGAGAAGCGGCAGGACGGGAAGTTGTCAACGGGTGGGTGCCGAAACGGGTCGCGAAAACCCCGCCGATGCCGACGACCAGGGCAAGAATCTTGACCATCCATCCCAAAACGGGGATCCAACCCACGATCCACAGAAGGAACAATCCCCAGAAGGTCTCCTTGAGAGCCCTGGAGTTGCTTTTCTTGAACAGCGCCAGGAGCTTGCTTCCGATCAGCCGGGCGATGGAAACCAACCCAAGAAGCGCCGCACAGGCAATCAGGGTGAGTTCAAGGGGGACCAGAACGATCCCCACAACGGATATGGTCAATAAGACCGCCAGGGGGACCATGAGGATGAGAACAAGGAGCCCCCAGAGCCCCACCTGAAGCAGGTGGGTCTCGATGGCCTCCACAACCAGATTGACCGGTTTGGGAATCAGGGTGACGATCAGCAGGGCCAGTATCAACAAACCGGTGAAAACCAGGATGGAAAAAATCGTAAAGACCCATGACCACCCTTCCCAGTTGTCATTCAGGACATCGGAAATCGCCTCGGAAAGATTCGAAGAGTTGATTTCCGTCAGGGTCCCTGCGATCTGCGCCCCCTTACCCAGCACGACAACCCCCCCAAGGCAGACGACATCCCCCCCGACCTTGGCGGTGCGGCTCAGTACGATCGGCCCTCCCACAGAGACGACATGAGACTGCACGGTCCCGGAAACGGTAATCTGCCCCCCGAAGGAAATGACGTTGCGAGCCCACTGCCCTTCGGCGACATGAACATTTTCATTGATCTTGACGATCGTCTTCTTCTCGGCGGAAGCCTCCGTTACAAAGCAGAAGAGCAGGATTAATCCAAAAAGACAAACTCCGATCCGCCTCATGTTCTCCCGCCACCCCGACTGGAAGATTCTCATATGTAAAGAAGCCCCTGCTCCCGCCCCCAAAAAAGTCCGCCGGTTCAATTCGGCCCACCACTATAGCACTTCTTGACTCAGTCCGTTATTAGAGTCTCCACGCCCGTGCGCTCGGTGCTATCCCCGTTTCCATCCCTCCGAGCGCCCTGCTCCACAATCCGGAACGGCACTAGGATTCGAATCCTTCAACCATCCCCCGACGCCGGCGGATCAGCTCAAAGAAACCGGGCAACAGGGAAACAATGATGATCGCCAGAATGACAAGCGTGAAATTCTCTTTCACCAGGGGCAGGTTACCGAAGTAATAGCCGCCCAATAGAAAAAGGACAACCCAGAAAAGGCCGCCCGCGATGCTGTACGAGAGAAACCGAAGGTATGCCATTCTGCCGATTCCCGCCACAAAAGGGGAAAACGTCCGGACAATAGGGAGAAACCGTGCGAGGACAATGGTTTTTCCCCCATGCCGTTCATAAAACCTGTGGGTCCGATCGAGATATTCCCTCTTGAAAAACCGGGGATTGTTCTGATGAAAGACGCGGGGCCCGATATATTTGCCCAAGGTATAATTCACGTTGTCCCCGGCCACTGCAGCAACTGGGAGCATCAGCAACAGGAGGTCCAGCTCCAGCGCTCCGGCAGCGGCAAGAGCCCCCAGCCCGAAAAGCAGGGAATCCCCCGGAAGAAAAGGGGTCACGACCAGTCCCGTTTCGCAGAAAATAATCAGGAAAAGAATAACGTAGGCCCAGACACCAAAGCTTGACACCAGGATACTCAGATACCGGTCGAGATGAACAAAAAAATCAATAACAGTGACAAGGATTTCCATGCGATAGATATTCCGTTCCTATTCCCTTTGTGAGCGCGGAGTATAGGAAAGGACTTCCGGAAAGTCAAGAAGTCCCCTGTCCTTTTTCACACTTCAGCCAGCGGGGTGGAAAGATCCCGCCCTGCCTGTCTTTCAGCGGAACAGTCTTCCCGCGATGCCGGCCACATGGCGCCCCTGGAAACGGGCTCCAGCCAGTTCATTTTCACTGGGCCATCGTTCATTCTCCGTCCCAGCTATTGTTGAAGCTCCGTAGGGTGATCCACCCGTGACTTCGTCATTCCTTGTCTGCCCCTGGAATGAATAGGGAAGGCCAACAATAATCATGCCATGATGCAGCAGAGTCGTATGAAAGCTGAGGATTGTAGATTCCTGGCCGCCATGCTGTGTTCCCGTGCTGGTGAACACACTACCGATCTTTCCGACCAGCGCCCCCCTGGCCCACAGGCCTCCCGTTGCGTCCAGGAAGGAGCGCATCTGACCGCACATGTTTCCGAAACGGGTGGGTGTGCCGAAGATGATTGCATCGGCTGCAACCAGTTCATCCGCAGCACAGACCGGGATGTGGGAAAAGGCCTTTTGCGCGTCGAAAATGCCTATCTTTTTAAGCAACTCTTCCGGGAGTGTTTCCGGGACCCGCCGCATCACGACCTCGGCGCCCGCCATTTCTCCCGCACCTTCAGCCACGGCCTCGGCCATGCGGTGAACATGGCCATAGGCGGAATAATAAACGATCATAATCTTCATGATTGAACCTCCGTGAATGGTTGAAACCCGTTCCAATACACCCTTTTTTACATCCTTTTACAAAACCCCGATAAGGATCAGTCCGGACAGGACGGTTATCAGCCCCATTGCCCCGGTCAACCGTCCAGAAACGCGATGAATCGCCCTGATTTCAGGAGCATGGCCCGGAAAACGGAAGGAAGATAACCCGAGCAGAAGCGTCATGAAAGCACCCAGCAGCGTGGCGCCCCCCAGCCAGGTATGGGGTGACGCAAAGTGCGCCCCGGCGGACTGCGATACCAGGAGGATGGCGGCCAGAAAGCCGCCCAGCAGAACGAAACCCGCCCCGATGCCGGCGCGCCGATGCACCTTCAACCACCAGCGTTTGCGGCGGAAAACCATGGCCACGGCCACACCGGCCAGCAGCAGTGCCATCGAGACCAGCATGAATCCGATATGCAGATAGAACAAGTTCATGGGGCCTTACCTTGCTGACGGGCTGGGCATCACGATGCTGACGGTACGGGTCCCATAGATGTTGCAGAACACCTTGACATCCACCCGGTCACCATCCGCCAATGTCATTTTGTAGACATAAACAAATCGGGATTTATCCGGTTGGCTCTTATATTCGTAAATCTCCGGTTTATCCCTGTTCTTTTGAATCTGGACCTGCTTGACATAATGAGAACCCGGGAACGGTGTGCTGTGCGTGATGGTGACCTGAAGCGCCTGCTGGTCTTTCAGGTAGGACAATTTTACGTCCCCCGGAGGATGAGCGTAGACCGACCACGGACCCATCAGCACCAACGCCGATAACCCGGCCAGATACAACCCGAACCGGAATCCGCCCCGCAAAGAAAAGGGTGAACGGCTGATCCGGACCCCGGAGGTTCTGCCTGTCCTCCGGAATATTCCTTTTTTCCCGATGCGATCTAAAAAAAACGATCTGCTCATGGCGGTTTCCCCCTTCATTCTTGGTTTTACCTCGTCAAGGCCCGGTTTTGCCGGGAGCTTTCAAGGCCATCACCTTGATCGCCTTGTTTTACAAATTAACACAAAAATGATCTGAACTAAATATCTAAAATATTTTCAATTTATTTCTTTTCACGTAGGGTTGCAGGACATCAAACCAAAGAGGCCACAACCGGTTGAAACCGGCCATGGCCTCTTTGAAAGTGACGTTTTGTAACGGGGGTGTTTTGTGTCTGTTCTTAACGGGATCGAGCTCCGGCCAATTTCTTCCTGAAGCCAGCCAGCGCGGCAAGACCCGGGGCAAATAGCCACAAAGCGCCGGGAATCGGGACCGCGCTCCCATAGGCCTGGATCTCGGATACCGAATAGGAATTGTCACCGGAAAGAGCATAGAAGCGAAGAGCATCCGTGGTAATGGGTGTTTCCAGAACATACTTTTCCGTATCGTCGGCGGGATTCGGGCGAGTCTGCATTCCACTGCCATAACCGTCATAGTTCGGCACTGTCCACGCAGTCCACCAGGAATCTGTTGCTATGTCACGGAATTGGACCATGTACTGATCATTATCATCGGCCTGGGCAATCATACTGTTGATGACATAGGTGCCGCCCAGATCGATCTCCGCATACGCGGCCGTCCCGTTCCAGTAAACGGTCCCACTTGTCCAGGAAGTGCCTCTAGGGCGGAAAATCCCATCGGTCAGGGTACTCCCCGCTGCACCATACATCGTCCCATTGAGCGTAACCGCCTTTCCCAAGGCCACATTCACCTCGGCGCTCATGCCCGCTGCAGGCAAACAAACGATTGCCGCTGCAGCAAGGGCACACAACCATCCCTTAACGCTTTTCATCCTGATCATTGCCGTACCTCCTTTCAAATGTTCCTTCGTCTCCATAATCAATCTGCAGTCCTTTGTGCTTTAGCTGTAACTATTTGAATAATTCCCGAAACCTTAGTTTTCTTCGACTCAGGGCTCCAAGCCCGACAAGACCACTGCCGAGGAGCAGAACCGACGGAGGAACCGGGACAGGATTCACCTCTACCGTAGCGGCGGCAATAAAGGGAATACCGCTGCGACCTTTGTCATAGGCCGTAAATACAATGTTCGTCAGCGTTTCGTCGGAAAAATCCGCCGGCAGCCAGTAAATCTGCATGTCCAGCCTGGCCCTTCCGTTGCCGTTGTCGAATGCGGCTACGGCATTAGTACCGTCGATGATGTTATTGTAGCCGCCTGCAAAGTGATCCCGCACATTTCTTCCCTCCTCGAGATCTGCGGAATAATAGGCTCCGTCGGAACCGTTAAACTCGACTTTCCCGATAACCGTCCCGTATTCGCCACAATAGGAATTGATGAGCGTATAGGCATTGGTTGCGCCGTAGACATTCACAGGTATGGTAAGAGTTCCGTTATAAAACACATTATTTCCGGTGTTTTCTTCCACTTCCAACTTGAAAGGGACGCCGTTCCACGTGCGGAGGCCAGGGAAAACGCTGTTGTACGTACTGCCATCGCTCCACGTGGAAATATTCGTGTTCAGTGCAGGAAGTGTCAAGGTTGTGAAAGACGGTGCTGCCTGGGCAGCAACGCCAAACATCAGGCTGCCGAAAACGAAAGCAAAAAGGGCAGCCATCACAAGTTTACGCATAGATTCCTCCTTATATCTGTATGGGTTATTCTCCTCTTCTCCTACGTCTGATGACTCATTGACATGGCAACCATCTTCACATTGCCTGCGGTCAGCGGCCTCCCACCCCCTTTTCCATCCCGTCTTCTGTTATTCAATCAATCCTTCGAAATCGGTGACTTCCCAAACTCAGGCTTTCCGAAATCTCCGCCCGGAGACGGAACGTCATTTGTCCGTCGGCAGGTAAGGCAGGAAATCTGAAATTTGATATTTTAACATTACCGAAGTCAGCAGGAAAAAGTAAATACAGATAAAACCGTATTTTATCTAAGAGATTGGTGTAGAACTCCGATGATTTTCCAGGAATCCAAATCCTTAATCTCATGATCGGTTTCATGGGCTGGGTCAGACCGATCACGAAGGACCCGGATGCCCCCGACCAGATAACCAAAAGAATTGACAGATGGGTGGAAAAAGGATAGCTTAGCGCCTGACGCAGAGTTCACCTGCCCGATATTGCACAGAAAGAGGTGTTTCCCCGACGGATAAATGGATCAGAATTGCCGCCACCGGATTGGGAGCCGGTTATGCCCCCGCCGCACCGGGTACTGTGGGCACAGTCCTGGGCATTCCCCTTTATCTCGCCATTTCACTCTTGTCCCAGCCGCTTCACATCCTGGCCATCCTGGCCCTGACGGGTCTGTCCATCGGGATTTCCCAGAGGGCGGAGGCCCTTTTCATGGAGAAAGATTCTCCGCACATCGTCATTGACGAGGTGGTCGGCCTTCAGTATGCTCTCCTTCCAGCGGAACAGAACATCTCTCTGATCATCATGGGATTTCTGCTTTTCCGATTCTTCGACATCGTCAAGGTTTTTCCGGCGGGATGGGTTCAGGACAAATTGCCGGGCGGCTACGGCATCGTGGCGGATGATGTTGTGGCGGGAATTTATGGCGCTCTGCTGCTCTGGTTTTTAAGCGGATTCTGGGCATGAAAAGCCCGCGGGAGGTTTTAAACGAACAGGCTGTTGGAAGAGGGACAGGACAAGGAGGCAGGCAATGCAGGTCGGCATTCTGACCATCGGCAATGAACTGATCAGTGGCAGGACCCAGGACACGAACACCTCCCATATCGCCAGGGAGCTGAATATACAGGGATGGCAGGTCCCGATCCTGATGTCGGTGGATGACGACGAAGCCGCCATCAAAACGGCACTGGACCATATCCTGGCCCAGACGGACGCCGTCATCGTAACGGGGGGACTGGGACCGACGACAGATGACAAAACGACGGAGGCCATTGCCAGGGCTTATGGTTTGAAACTGTACCGCGATGAAACCATTCTTTCCAAAATCAAGGCCATTTTTGACCGTTACGGCCTCTACTGGGCCCCCAGCAACTCCAAGCAAGCGGATTTTCCCGAAGGGGCCGAACCCATCGCCAACCCGGTCGGGACGGCCTGGGGCTTCTCTCTGAATGTGAAGGGCAAGCTCATTGCGGTCCTTCCAGGCGTTCCGGCAGAGATGAAACGGATGCTGTCCCAGGGCGCCCTGCCGACCCTCCGCCGAACCTTCCCGGAGGCCGCCCAGGCGGTGGCCTCCCGCACCATCAAGCTCTCGGGAATATCGGAAGCCGAAGTGGATCAGCGCCTGGCCGATGCGGATCTGGAAGGCCAGGGGGTGTCCGTGGGCTTTTATCCCCATTTTCCGGAACTCCGGCTGGTCCTTACCGTCAGGAAGCCGACGGAGGAGGAAGCCCGGTCGCTACTGAAAATCGCCGAAGCTCAAGTCGTTGAAAGGCTGGAGCGCCACATCTTCGCCTACGATCTGGAAACCCTGGAAGGAACGGTTGCAGCGTTACTTTCTGAACGGAAACTGACCTTGTCCGTCGCGGAATCCTGCACGGGTGGGTTGATTACCGACCGCCTGACGGACATTTCCGGAAGTTCGATCTTTCTGGAGAGGGGCGCCGTCACCTACAGCAATCTCGCCAAAACAGAACTGCTCGGCGTTCCGGAAGAAACGCTCAGGGTGCATGGCGCAGTCAGCGAACCCACCGCCCGGCTGATGGCCGAGGGGGTTCGGAAACTGGGGCACACCGATCTCGGCCTGTCCACCACAGGCATTGCCGGACCGACCGGTGGAAGCAGGGAGAAGCCGGTGGGCACCGTGTACATAGCCCTTGCAGACGGAAGAGAAACGGTCTGCCGAAAATATCTCTTCCGGTGGGAACGGCGGCGCGTCAAAGTCGCAACCTCTCAGGCGGCTCTGACGCTGCTGAAACGATATCTTATTTCGATTCCCGGGCAGACATGATATCCGGGCAGGAACGCCTCGACGCGACATTGGCATGGAAGACGTCTGCTTTCCCGGAGTGCAGCAGTACTCCGCGTGCGCCTTTCCGCAGGGAGGGAGGCTGGCGGCGTGACTGAACTGGAGCCCATCCGGGCCTTTCTGGCCATCGAGCCGCCGGAGTCCGTGCGCCAGGCGGCAGCCACCCTGCAAAGCCGCCTGCGATACAGCCTGTCCGGCGCACTCGGTTGGGTCCGTCCGGAAGGCATGCATCTGACGCTGAAATTTTTTGGAAACATTTCCGAAGGAGACATTCCCCGGATTTCCGCCGCTGTCGAACCGGTCACGGCCCGCTTTGCCCCCCTGAATCTGGAGGTGCGGCGGCTTGGCCTTTTCCCCGATTCCAGGCGTCCGCGCGTTCTCTGGCTGGGCCTGTCAGGGGACCTGGGCGCCCTTAAGGCCCTTCAGGAAGAAGTGGACAGAGAGCTGGCCCGCTTCGGGTTTCAGCGGGAGGAGCGCCCGTTTCGTGCCCATCTGACGCTGGCCCGGATAAAATCGGCCCGAGGGTTGTCCGGCCTTGACCGGGTCATGAACAAAGCCGAGGCCTTCGAGGCAGGCCGTTTTCAGGCCGTCAGCCTGACCCTTTTCCGGAGTCGTTTGACTCCCCGGGGAGCCGTCTACAGTAAACTGGCGGACTATCCCTTCCTCAGCGGCGGAGAATTTGCATCGAGAAGCTGAAAAAATTTCACCTGTATTAATGCAGGATACTCGCGAACAGGAGATTCCCAATATTTCGTAATTTTTCCGGAGGTCATCATGGGCACAGATGGAGATAGAGCAAAGGCGGTGGATCTGGCGATCAGCCAGATTGAAAGGCAGTTCGGCAAGGGTTCGATCATGCGGCTGGGGGCCAAAGAGAAGATCGAGGACATTGCGGTCATTCCGACCGGTTCACTCAGTCTGGATATCGCCCTTGGCATCGGCGGCATTCCGCGGGGGCGGATCATCGAGATCTTCGGCCCCGAATCCGGAGGCAAAACGACCCTGGCCCTGCATATCATTGCTGAAGCTCAGAAAAAAAACGGGCTGGCGGCTTTTATCGACGCCGAGCACGCCCTGGACGTCTCCTATGCCCGGAAGATCGGCGTCAACACCGACGATCTGCTCATTTCCCAGCCGGATACCGGCGAGCAGGCCCTGGAGATAGCGGAAACCCTGGTTCGAAGCGGCGCCCTGGACGTTCTCGTCGTGGATTCCGTGGCCGCTCTGGTCCCCAAGGCGGAAATCGAAGGGGAAATGGGCGATGCCCAGATGGGGCTGCAGGCCCGGCTGATGTCCCAGGCGCTGCGCAAGCTCACGGGCAGCATCAGCAAATCGAACACAACGGTGATCTTCATCAACCAGTTGCGGATGAAGATCGGGGTGTTTTTCGGTAACCCGGAAACAACGACCGGGGGAAACGCCTTGAAGTTCTATTCATCCATGCGCCTGGACATCCGCAAGTCCGGTTCCATCAAATCGGGGCAGGATGTCATCGGCATGCGCACCAAGGTCAAGGTTGTGAAAAACAAAGTGGCTCCGCCCTTCCGGGAGACGGAATTCGATATCCTGTTCGGCGAGGGGATTTCCCAGACCGGGGACATCCTCGACCTGGCGGCGGAGAGCAACATCGTGGAAAAGAGCGGCGCCTGGTATTCCTATGAGGGGGAACGCCTTGGCCAGGGCAGGGACAATACCAGAAACTTCTTAAAAGAAAATCCCGATCTTCTGGCCCGCATTGAGGAGCAGGTGAGAATCAAATACGGCCTGAATCCCCGGCAGCCGGCTCCGGAAGAACCCGCTGGATGATCGACGACGTCCTTCCAGGGAAAGATCCCAGGGAAAAAGCGCGGCAAAAGGCCTGGCGTTTGCTGCAAATCCGGCCTCACAGTGAACGGGAGCTCTGGAAAAAGCTCCGGGACAGGGGCTTTCCACCGGAAGTCCTGGCGGATGTCTTCCAGGAGCTCAAAGACTACCGCTATCTGGATGATGCCGCTTATGCCCGCCTGAAGGCCCGGCATCTAGCCGTGGACCGGCTGCTTGGCGACCGCCGCATTGAGCTGGCCCTGCGCGAGAAGGGACTGGATGCGGACCTCATCGCCGTGGCCATCGGGGAAACCCGCCAGGACTTTCCCGAAGCGGAGGCGTTGCAGCGCTTGATTTTCCGTATGCTGAAAGGTGGTCCGCCGCCCGGACCGGGGAATCGGCATTTTCAAAAAATCGTCCGGAGTCTGGAGGGAAAGGGGTTTCCCATCGACCAGATCTTCAAGATTTTAAAGAGCATAAAAGAGGAGGAAGAGTTGAATGATTCTATCGGGGCGTGATATTCGCGAAAGTTTTTTAAGATTTTTTGAGGAAAAGAGTCACACGCGGGTCAGCAGTTCATCCCTGATCCCCAAGGACGATCCGACGCTCCTTTTCACCAATGCCGGGATGGTTCAATTCAAGAACGCCTTCCTGGGACTCGAAGACCGGGGCTACACCCGCGCCGCCTCCTGCCAGAAATGCGTCCGGGCGGGGGGGAAGCACAACGACCTGGAAAATGTCGGCTTTACCGCACGCCATCACACCTTCTTCGAGATGCTGGGCAATTTTTCCTTCGGCGACTACTTCAAAAGGGAAGCCATCTCCTTGGCCTGGGAATACCTTACCGAAGTCATGAAGCTTCCCAGGGAGCGGCTCTGGGTGACCGTTTATCTGGATGATGACGAAGCGTACCGGATCTGGCAGGACGAGATGCACATCCCGGCGGAGCGCATCGTCCGGCTGGGGGAAAAGAGCAACTTCTGGATGATGGGAGAAACCGGCCCCTGCGGTCCCTGCTCGGAAATCATCTACGACCAGGGCGAGGGAACCGGTTGCGGCCGTCCCGACTGCCACATCGAATGCGGCTGCGACCGCTACCTGGAGGTCTGGAATCTGGTCTTTACCCAGTTTGACCGGGATGAAACGGGAACGCTCACCCCGCTTCCCAAACCGAACATCGACACCGGCATGGGGCTGGAGCGCCTTGTCGCCGTCGTCCAGGGTGCAAAGAGCAACTACGACACCGATCTGTTCGCCCCGTTGATCGCAGCCATCACCGAAACGGCCAATCGGCCCTACGGGGTGAATGAGGAAGACGATGTATCGATCCGCGTCATTGCCGACCACAGCCGATCCGTCACGTTTCTCATCGGAGACGGTATCCTCCCCTCCAATGAGGGCCGGGGCTACGTCCTGAGGCGCATTCTAAGGCGGGCCGCGCGGCACGGAAAATTGCTGGGCCTGAATCGGCCCTTTCTCCACGCGATGGCGGCGATCGTTATCAAGGAAATGAAGGGCGCCTACCCGGATCTCTGTGACAAGGAATCCTATATCACAAAAGTTATTCTCAACGAGGAACAGCGCTTCATGGAAACCCTCGACGCCGGCCTGAAAATTCTCCAGGACGAGGTCGCCAGGCTGAAAACAGCAGGCAAGACCGTCATTCCGGGGGACATTGTTTTCCGCCTCTATGACACCTTCGGCTTTCCCACGGACCTGACCGCCGATATCGTGCGCCGCGACGGATTGACCCTTGATGAAGAGGGCTTCCAGAAGGCCATGGAGATTCAGCGGGAAAAGGCCCGGGAATCCTGGAAAGGCAGCGGCGAGGAGGCCGTTTCCATCCTGTACCAGAAGCTTCCCGGACAGGGAATTTCCACGGTCTTTGTGGGCTATGAAGGCGTCTGCGCAGCAGAATCGAGGGTGACGGCCCTGCTGAACAAAGACGGCCTCGCCGAGGAGCTGGGGGAGGGCGAGGAAGGGGAAGTCATCGTCGCCGAAACCCCCTTCTACGGGGAGATCGGCGGGCAGATCGGAGATACGGGAGCGATCGAGGGGAAGGATTTCGTCTTCGACGTCCTTGACACCCGGCGCCCCCTGGACAACCTCATCTCCCATGTCGGCAGGGTCCGCACAGGGCGGATCAGGAAGGGAGATTCCGTCAATCTGACCGTCGCCGAAGAAAAGCGCCGGGCCACGGAGGCCAATCATTCAGGAACCCACGTGCTTCAGGCTGCCATGAAGCGGGTTCTGGGGGATCACATCAAGCAGTCCGGCTCGCTGGTCACCTCAGAACGGCTTCGCTTTGACTTCACCCACTTTTCCAGGATAGAGGACGACGAACTGGAGAGGATCGAAACCCTGGCCAATGCGGTGATCCGAAGGAATATGCCTGTCGTTACCCAGGTCCTTCCCATTGAAGAGGCTTTGAAAACCGGAGCCACGGCCGTCTTCGATGAAAAATACGGCGACCGCGTGCGGGTCGTTCGAATGGGCGACTTCAGCATGGAGCTCTGCGGCGGGACGCACATCCGGAGGACGGGAGACATAGGGTTCCTGAAGATACTTCACGAATCCGCCATTGCTGCCGGCGTGCGCCGCATCGAAGCCGTCACAGGCGGTGAGGCCGTCAAATACGCCCGTCGGGTCGAAAACGAATTGAAAAAGGCTGCAAATCTCCTCAAGTCCAATCCCTCGGAGCTTTCGGAACGCGTGGAGAAGCTGGTCAAAAACCAGAAGGAGATGGAAAAGGAGTTGGAGACGTTCAAAAGCCGGCTGGCCGCCAAGGATTCGGCCGACCTGCTCAGCCAGGCGAAGGAGATCGGGGGAATTAAGGTTCTTACCGCCGCCGTGAACGCGCCCGACGCCAAGACCCTCCGTGATTTCGGGGATAAGCTGAGGGATCGCCTCCAGTCCGGAATCATCCTGATCGGCAGCAGGGCGGAGGGAAAGGCCATGCTGCTGTGCCTGGTTACGAAGGATCTGACGGACCGCTACTCCGCCGGCAATATCATTCGGGAGATCGCCCCCATCGTCGGCGGCAGGGGCGGAGGCCGTCCGGATATGGCCCAGGCCGGCGGCCCGAATCCGGAAAATCTGGAACAGGCCTTGAAGCGCCTGGAAGAACTGATTTAGATCGGATAGGGATACCGGGGGAAATTCGGCCTTTTCGAATGGTGCCGGTTCCCCTTAAAAATAAAAAACGGTCCGAATGGATCAGGACCTTGCCTGACTTCTTCGGACCGTTTGATTATTCTATCGTCTGCTAGGTTAGTGCTTGGCCTTTTCTTCCACTTTCGCAGCGGTGTCCTTCACTGCCGCAGCGGTGCCTTCAACTCCCTTCTTGACAGCATCCTTAGCTTTTTCAGCACCTTCGCCGATCTTCTCTCCAACCTTTCCCGCAGCGTCTTTTGTAGCTTCAGCACCTTCTTCAACCTTCTTACCGGCATCCTGTACAGCATCCTTTGTTGCTTCAACCGCTTTATCAGCTTCCTTTCCGGCCTGCTCCATGGGACCTTCCTGCTTCTGACAGCCGGACACTCCAACAACAAATACCAGAACAACCATTACAGAAAACATGCCCTTCAACAATGCTACAATCGTTCTTTTCATGCTGATCCTCCTTTTATTGTCGGTAATTGGTGGATAAGATACAACAGGTTCAAATCGAAAATCAAGCAATAAAGACGTTTAAGCAATCCCGGTACCCTGCCGGACAGGTCATTTGCTTATTTTCAACCCTTCACGTTATCGGCTGTCCACGGTTGAATTGCTTCATGGCTGTCATGTTTTCTCCTCTGTTTCACTTCCCAGACAAAGCGCGCTTCACCTCTGCATAAAGATAGGTCACCTCTTCATCGGGTAGCCCCGCACCAAAGGCCAGCCGTCCCGTCCGGTGCTTGACGATCACCCCGGTGGACCTGTTCAGCCGGACCAGCGCCTTCAGCCAGCGGGGCGGAACCGGCGGCTGCGTCCCCAGATGGGGCCGGCGTGGAGGGCTCCCGGCAGAATCCATGGCCTTTTCCAACAGGCCGGAGGCGGTGCTGTAATCGAGGTCCACAATCTCCCCTGCCGGGAGCGTTGTCACCGATTTTTTCCAGGCCCCCTGCTGCGTCAAGCGCAGTTCCTGCGATGTGGCGATTATTTCCGTATAGCTTCGCAGCGCATTCACGATGTTGGAGATGAAACGGAAGAGGGGAATCAATCCGAACAGGATCAAGGCAAACCCCAGGAAAAACATCTGGACCGGAACGGGTGTCCGGGTGCGGTCGAAGAACTCCAGAAAACCCGGTCCGAAATAGAGAAGCACTCCCACTGAAATCGCAACGGGAAGAAGGAGGGTCCATTTGAAGCCGTCCCCGGGAATTCGAATAAGAACGCCGCCGGGAATCATCTCAACCCGGCTGCGCAGAGAAACCGGCCGCGTTGGCTCCTCCGTGCCGGACATTCGCCCCTGGATCCTCTCCGCCAGGGACTGCCGAAGCTCTCCGCTCTCCAGGACCGTCTTGTGGTCGCTTGTCGCCTCTTCCAGCGGCACCCGGAGCAGCTCGGCCAGGTGTACGGCCAACTGACGGGATTCACCGTAGCTGGAACCATTCTTGAGTTGAACATCGGGACAGATGGCATCTCCCTTGAGGACAATGGGATATGTATCGGGAGAATCGGAATCGCCGGATGAAAGCCCCAGTTCGACGCTTCTGAAGGACTCCAGGCGGAAATTTTCACTCTTTATCGGCATAATCAGCCACCAGCGGCGCGTCAACGTCCCTCTGGCGGCATCAAGAGTAATCCGGGTTCGTGAGAAAACGAGACAGCCACCCACAGAAGCAAAGGCCAGCCCCATGGCGATCAGTAGCGGCTTCCCCCACCAGTCCATGGATTGGGCGTTTTCCAGGGGAATCAGGCCGAGGCCAGCAAGGGTCAGAAAGATCCCCACCGCGAAAAAGAGCAAACCGAAGAGGGTCAGACAGCCGCCTCCTTCCCGAATTTCCAGGCAGTCTCCCGAGATCCGCTCAAAGGACATTCCACTGGTTTTCCGCAAAGATGAACTCATTCTTTTACTGTCCGGAAACGGCACAGGATCGTCCCCACCCTCTAAAATGACGGAAAAGGCGCACTTCTCCGTGATGGACTTCCGTGACAGCATAAATCGGGCCTGTTATAACGCTAAGCCGACTTTCACGAAAGATCATGCTCCGCCGCTTTACGGCTGGACCAAGTAGCTGTTCCGTTGGAAGTGATGGCGATCGTTCGGTCAATAAAACGGGAGGGTGCTTCGAGTTTCTTCAGATGATTCACGCAACGGCTTAGCGCCATCCCCGATGAGGATGAAATGGTCTCGTTTCATGGGCACGGGGTCCGCTTTATGGCCGTTTTTCGGAGGCCCCCTGTCCGATAAGTCACTGTTTTCAGTCTTTTTCTCAACAAGTCGATGGCTGGCGCTGCCTGCAGGAAAATCTCCTCCGCCTTTCCAAAATCAAGCATTCGCACATCCTGGATCTGCGGCTGAACATAAATATCGGGCTTGCAGTGCTTCATCTTTTCCGCAATGGCTGAAGCCTGCATGATATTGAAAGCCCGCAGAACAGACTCAAGAGCGCCGGGAATTTCTCCTTTTCCATGGTTGCGCACCTTGCTCACATCCACGGCGATGGTGAAATCGGCCCGCTCTAAAAGGTGGTCGTAGGGCACCAGGTTAACGACGCCTCCATCCACAAGGACTCTCCCCTCGATGGACGCCGGGGCAAAGACCCCCGGCACAGCCATCGTGGCCTGCAGCGCAGGGATCAGATCGCCTTTCTCAAACACGATCTCCTCCGCAGTCCAATAGTCCGCGGCAATGACCAAAAGAGGAACCTCCAATTCTTCGAAAGTCCGAATCCTTATCTCGCTGAAGAGATACTCCAAAAATCCCTGCGTTTGAATGAACCCGCCGCGTGGAAATTCCGCGGAAAGGGCCGTGACCCATTTCAAGAGATGGTTTTTTTTCGCCATGATGTCCCGCCAGGTATCATCTTTCAGGATGAGGTGCCTGCTGATGCGTTCTCTGATCTCCCTGCCGGACATCCCGGAGGCATACAGCGCGCCGATAACCGCACCCATGCTGGTTCCTGCGATAATGCACGGCTTGATGCCTAAATCATCGAGCGTCTCCAGGACAGGAATATGCACCAAAGCTCGAACGCCGCCACCTCCCAAAGCCAAGCCGATTTTCATGGTCCCCCTTTTTTCAGTAGAATAGAACGCCGAAATCAACGGCGGCTGTAAGATCTCCGATGTTTTAAAAAACTCGTATAGTCCTGGTTTCTTGACTCTTGATACCATTGAATGCGCCGCCCGTCTTTCCGGGTCGGCACGAGTAAAATATCATGAGGAGCCTCTCATGAAATCTGAAGCAAAAGATTCTTTCAAGGGGCCTAAAATTGGCTCCAACTCTGATGGATCAACTGTTTTTGCAGAGAGCCCTTTTTGCTGCCCTTGATTTTTAAAGGCATCATCCGCTGGAGAGTTTCCAGTTAAGATTAACATGTCCGCCCACTGGTTTTTGGCCTCAAATGCTGTTTGAAATAATTCTTTTAAATCCTTTTCTTGGGGCGCTTCATCCACGACACGGAATAAAACATGCCCCAATACATAACAGCTGGCGGCATCCACCAATACATAAACATCGTAAGGTTCATCCTGGATAAACAAGAAACGTTCATTAATTCTGACTGCAATCCATGCTTCATTTACTCGAAATTGATCCGGGGTAATCATTTATATCCCATCCTTCTGCTGTTCAATTTATCGAGACTCTCAAAACAGTCCCAAATGTTTCTGAGTGGCAGATCAGACAGACAGATGATGCAATGCCGCTCTATTTCTGTTCCGTAACGTGCTTGGCTGAGAAACCGGCGATCTGTCCAACGCGGTTCGTTCAAAACGCGGACAACGCTTTCCTGTTGCCTTATCGGTTGAGGAAGCAAGAAAAACACTCATATAATGTCTGGAAAAATCGCCTGATTCGGGAGGTTCAGGGGCTTCTTGGGCATAAAAATGTCGAAACGACCAATGCCAATGGTGGACCAATGATCTTGCCCACGTGCTGAGACAGGACTGGAGCGTCTAAAAGCCCATTGGATGACCTGTTCGGGAAAGACAAAAGCCATATGTGAAAAGATTGCAGAGTTCTTCCTTGTGGCAATCGGAAACTGATGCAAGGTGACCTTACCATCCCGGCCGGGTGGTCAGAGGTCTATGGCGCTAGGCCACTTTCCAGGTCGTCCCGGTCGGGGTGTCCTTCAGGACAATCCCTTTTTCCGTCAGAATTTTACGGATTTCGTCAGCCCGCTGCCAGTTCTTTTCTGTTCTGGCCGCCCAGCGCTCGGCAATGAGCTGTTCAATCTCGGCGGGTTCGATGCCCCGTTTGCGGGTTTCCCGTTCGCGGTCCCTCTGGAAATAGAGATCGGGATCCTCCTGGAACAGCCCCAGGACGTAACCGATCTCCTTGATCGTCTTTTCCGCCAGCGCCAGGACGTTGCGTCCCGCATCGGACCTGGCAGCTTTCGCATCACTCAGGAATGCGTTGAGCTGGCGGGCGGCATCAAAAAGGTACCCGATGGCCCGGGCGGTGTTTAAATCATCGTCCATGGCCTCGACAAAACGATCCGGCAAACTCTGAATAAGGGTGAAGAGCTCAGCCGTTTTTCCCGACAGGGATTCGGGCGAAGGGGGCGCGGAATCCCCCCCGGATGCCGCTAGAAGGTCCGAAATGGCCTTCAGGGCTGTGTAGAACCGATCCATGCCCTGGCGCGCCTCCGACAGGGATTCCTCGGAAAAATCCACAGCGCTGCGGTAGTGGCTCTGGAGCATGAACAGTCGGATGGCCTCGGCGGAGTAGCGGGACAACATCTCCTGAATGGAAAAGACATTCCCCAGCGACTTGGACATCTTTTCGCTGTTGATCTTCACAAAGCCGTTATGAACCCACAGATTGGCCAGCGGCTTGCCCGTGGCCCCCTCGGATTGGGCGATTTCATTTTCATGATGGGGGAAAACCAGATCCTCGCCGCCGCCATGGATGTCAAAGCTGTCGCCGAGATACTTCTGGCTCATCACGGAGCACTCGATGTGCCAACCCGGCCGTCCCGGCCCCCAGGGGCTGTCCCAGGCAGGTTCATTGGGTTTGCTGGCCTTCCAGAGGGCAAAGTCCATGGGATTGTTCTTTTGCTCATCGACATCGATCCGGGCACCGGCCATCATGTCTTCCAATTGGCGCCCTGAAAGCTTTCCATAACCGGGGAACCGCTCCACGGCATAATAGACGTTGCCGTTCACGGCATAGGCCAGTCCGCGCTCCACGAGCTTTTCAATGAGCCTGATCATTCCGTCGATGTGTTCCGTCGCCCGTGGAGTGACCGTCGGCCGAAGAACCCCCAGGCCCGACATGTCTTCATCGTGGGCGGCGATATAGCGGTTGGAGATATCATAGATGCTCACCCCTTCCGCATTGGCGCGGGCGATGATCTTGTCGTCGACATCGGTATAATTCTTGACATAGATGACTTCGTAACCCCGGTACTCCAGGTATCTTCTCAGGACGTCAAAGACAACGGCCGACCGGGCATGACCCACGTGGCAGATGTCGTAGACGGTGATTCCGCACACATAGAGTCCGACCCGCCCCTCCTGAAGGGGAACAAGGACTTCCTTTCTGTTTCTAAGGGTGTTGTAAAGCTTCAAAGTCATGGAATCCTCCGCGTAAAAACGCCTTTTGAGACCATTCAGCGGGTCATGCCGGATCTCAGGGGAACAGAGCAATCATCTCGAGCCCCATGTCCTCCGGAAATCCACAGAGTATATTCATATTCTGGATGGCCTGACCGGCCGCGCCCTTCACCAGATTATCAATGGCCGAGACGACGATCAGGCGATGGGTCCGGGGATCGACAGCGGTGCCGATATCGCAGTAGTTGGAGCCGCGGACGAAGGCCACATTTGGAAATGTTCCCGGCCGGCATATCCGGACAAAGCGTTCTCCCGCATAAAAGTCCCGGTAAATTTCCGATAGTTCCGCTGAGGTCACCTCTCGGGTGAGCGTCGCATAGATGGTGCTCAGAATGCCCCGATCAATGGGAAGGAGGTGCGGGGTGAAGGAGATGTTCATCTCCTCACCGGCCAGGCGGCTCAACTCCTGTTCGATCTCGGGTGTGTGGCGATGGCTGCCGACCTTGTAGGCCTTGAACGCTTCGTTGACTTCGCAGAAGAGAGACCCTACCTGGGGTTCACGGCCGGCGCCGCTGGTGCCGGATTTGGAATCCACGATCACAGATGCCGGGTCAATGAGCTTGTTTTTCAAGGCGGGGGCCATTCCAAGGATGACGCTTGTCGGGTAACAGCCGGGGTTTGCCACAAAACGGGTCTTTGCCACTTCCTCCCGATACAGCTCCGGAATTCCGTAAACGGCCTCTGGAACGAGGTGAGGGGAAGCATGTTTTCCGTACCAGGATTCGTAAACGGCGATGTCCCGCAACCGATAGTCCGCGCTGAGATCGACTACCTTTTTCCCGCTTTCCCAGAAAAGCGGGGCAACCTTCATGGATTCGCTGTGGGGCAGCGCCAGAAAAATCACGTCGGCCAGTTCAGTGACCTCCTGCGGCGAAGCATCCATGAAACTCAGGGAAGTCAACCCGGAAAAAACCGGATAGACATCAGCGATGGGAAGCCCGGCATACCGCCGTGAGGTAATCGCCACCACCTCAACGCCGGAGTGACGGAGAAGCAAGCGGAGGCATTCCTGGCCCGTATAACCACTGGCGCCGTAAATCCCTATTTTAATCATAGATTATCCCTCTCTCACTCTACGGTTCCTGGTTCCGATGCCGGAGCTGGGCGCTTCCGCATGGAAGAAAGAAATTCGAATGTTCGAACAGCAAAAAAAAGGGGGCCATGGCCCCCTCTGTAACGTTCTTAGCGCTTTGAAAACTGGAAGCGTTTCCGCGCACCGGGCTGGCCGTATTTCTTCCGCTCCTTCGCCCGAGGATCCCGCGTCAGAAAACCCGCTTTTTTAAGGGGGGAACGCAGGTCTGCGTCATACTCCTGAAGGGCCCTCGAAATGGCATGCTTCACGGCTCCGGCCTGACCGGCAATCCCGCCCCCTCTGACATTGACGTAACAGTCAAAGGCATCGGGCTTTCCGACAACCTCAAAGGGCTGACGAATGAGCATCTTCAGGCTTTCCCGCGGAAAATAATCATCAAAGCCCCGTTTATTGATCGTCAGCACTCCGCTGCCTTCCTTCATATAGACCCTCGCGATGGCGCTTTTCCTTCGCCCCGTCGCATAATAGCGTTTTTCTAACATACGATTCTCCACATCCGCAAATTTACAGTATTAATCATAAGCCGGGGAAGCCATCCCCGGTCCCTACAGCGAAAGCAGCTTGGGACACTGCGCTTCGTGGCGATGGTCGTTTCCGGCATAAACCTTCAACTTCTTCAACATCCGCCTTCCCAGGGAATTTTTGGGAAGCATACCCTTTACGGCCATATTCAACACTTCAACAGGCTTTTCCTTCATCATCTTGCCCGCGGTAGTCTCTTTCAATCCGCCGGGATATCCGGAATGATGATAGTACATTTTGTCGCGAAGCTTGTTGCCTGTAAGGACCATCTTCTCCGCATTGACGACAACAATAAAATCACCGGTATCCGTATGGGGCGTGTAAACAGGTTTATGTTTACCGCGAAGCCGCCTGGCAATTTCACTGGCCATTCTTCCCAGCACCTGCCCTTCGGCATCAATCAGATACCAGTCCCGTACAACTTCAGATTCCTTCGCTTGATATGTCTTCATAGAAACACCGATCCTTGAAAATTCAAAAGCACTACCTATGCAATTTCAGGATGTTTGTCAAGAGAAAAACCGAATCGGTTTCGATATTATTCCCTTTCCATCCAGAGCCCGCCTTCCAGCGCCGATACTCCCTCATCCCTGAATGCACTTAGTTTCCAATGCCATAAAGGGAAACGGACAGAAGAAAACGCTGGTCGTCACCCTCGTCTGCAAAGCCGACATCAACGCTCCAGCACTGTCTGTGATATTTTATCAGCACGGATTTTTCCACATCTTTACCGTCCTGTTCGTTCCTCTTTATGGTAAACAGGGCGTCCAGGTCGCGAGTCAATTTTGCGTTGACCCGTAAATTGATTTCTTTCACCAAATCTTCGGTATACCGATACTGCAGATGGGCCGAATCTCCCCGTTGGTCCCTCACCACGAGATCGTAGTCCGTTTTCCACCACTCCCCGTTGTTCACGTTCAGCCTGTTGCGTGCGGAAAAGGAGAGAAAGGAGCAGGGGTCCAGATTGAGTTCCATATTGAGATCCTGGAAGTGCTCATCCTCGGGCTGTCCGACCTCATGGTAATAATGCTCCACCTTATCGATCTCATAGGTCTGAAACACCTTGAATCTCAATATTTCCCTGTATGTGGTTGTCCCGTCTTCGCCCTTCATCCTCGCCGTCAGTGTGTTGGTCAGTGCATAGGTCAGCCCGTTTGTTTCATCAATCCGCTGCACATAATCCGGGGCATCATCCTGATGGGGATCAGGAATATACGCATAGGTCAATTCCGGCTTGATCACATGCCTTAGCTTGTCGAACAGCTTCCACCCGACAGAATAAATCCGGGAGAATTCCGTATTCAGATTGGCCTCCATCCTATAGACCTGGCGGTCTCCCTGGTGGGTTCCCTCGGATGAGTTCTCTTCATCATGGTCATTCCGATCCCAGATTGTCTGCTGCACACTGAATTCCGGAACAAACCGGGCATAACGCCCCAGGCGGACGGGAAGAGTAACCACCGGCTGGACATCGTACAGGTGCCCCTTCTGTCCCTCGGACCGGTAAAAATAATCGTAGGTCCCATTCACCATTCCATACAGAGGCGTTTTCAGGAGAGGCCGCCTGACGGTATAAAGAGAGATTTCCGGATATTTCTGCAGGGTTTCGTCGTTGGACGGGCTCCTGAAATCATCGGTATAGCGCGCCAGGGCCGTAATATTGTAAAGTTCCTCATCCTTCACCATCCTTACCGTGGAATCCAGGGAGTTGAGGGCCTTGTCGGCATCGAAGGAAACCTTCCTGAACCGCTGCATCGGATCGGTGGAATAGTTGCTCTTGTAATAGTTCTGAGAGGAGAAATCCTTGAAATACCAGTTGTCGGAAACTTTATTGATGTCGGTGCGCAGGTAAAAGCCCGGGCTGAAGGTGGTCTGGGAGTTGAAGTAGAAGGACCCACGCTGTTGATCAGAGTGCCAGTCACGCTTGATGGACCCGGAAGTCTCCCTGATATCCTTGGTGTCATTCAGATAGTCCGCATAAAACGTCCCATAGGTATCCGGGCTGATCATGTAACGGAATTCCACCCCTTCCTTGAAGCCGCGCTTGGACATATACCTCTGGTAAAAGGTCGCGTCAAGGTTCTTGGAGATTTCCCAGAAGAATGGAACTTCAACATCCACGCCGTGCTTATCCCGTGAATAGGCGAGGGTGGGCATCAGCAGACCGGATTGCCGGGTCGTTTTAACGGGGAAGATGAGATAGGGGGTGTAAAATATCGGCTGATCGAGAACGTTGAATTTCCCATGTTTCACGGTCCCGTACCCGTCGATCGTCACAGCCATTTCCTTGCCCGAGATGCTCCATTCCGGGATTTCTCCATCGCATGTCGTGACTTTTCCGTCAAAAATCCGGTAATGCGCCTCCCCTTCCTTTTCGATGCGAGCCCCCTTCAAATAGACATTGTTGCGTACCATGAAAATCCGCCCATTTTCAGTGGCCCCGCTTTTTGTTTCTATATTGAAGCGAAGAGTATCCCCTTGGAGAATATCCCCCCCGCTTTTCAGGACGACATGCCCTTCGGCCAACGCTTCATTCGTCGCCTTGTTCAGGGAAACACGATCCGCTTCCAGAACCCCGTCGGTAAAGCGGATGATCACATTTCCCCTGGCAAAATACGTGTCCTCATCCTTCCTGTAATCCAAGAAATCCGATTCAATATTAACCGGTCCCTGAATCTTCCGGGTCATTGCCGAAAGGTCTTCCGCGGGAAGCAAGAGGGCCAGGAACAGGAGAATTAAAAAAAGAATTCTCCCGGTTCCACCTGCATAACGGTTGAATTTCATATTCCTGATTCCGAAAGACGCGCCATTCGGGCTCATTCTCACCTTCAACGCCGACAAATGTTCAGTTTACGCTTGTTGTCAAGGAATTCTTCCTGTCGCTTCGGCCTGTTTCCGTATATCGCTTTTTGATTTCTCCGACCAGATAAAGTGAACCGGTGACACAGATCAGGTCATCCTCTTCTGCAAGAGACAGGGCTCTTTGCAGTGCCTCCAGGCTGTCCTCCACGGCATCGGCCGCATGGCCATGATATCCTGCGATCGGGACCAACTGATCCAAGTCCACGGCTCGCCCTGTCTTCGGCTTGGTAAAAATGACATGGTGAAAAAAAGGCAGCAGTTTTTTCAGCATCATGGGATAATCCTTATCAGCAAGAACACCGAAGACGAGCAGCCGGCGCCTGTCTCCGCGGCGGCTCCGAAGAGCTTCGCAGAGCGCACTGGCCCCTGCCGGATTGTGAGCCCCGTCGACGAGGACGGTGGGCCTCTCCTGGAGAATCTCCAGGCGCCCTTCCCATTTTGCCCCGGCCAGCCCCATACGCATGTCCTGTTCATCTACCCTTCGCCCCTTGATGGCCATGAGCTCCGCCGCAGCCAGGGCAAGAGCCGCATTCCTGAGCTGATGCGCACCGGATAACGGGCAGGTAAGGTGAGGGATCTTACAGCCTATACCTGAATAGGAAAAGGCTCCAGCCCCTTTCGATCGAATCCGTATCTCCTTTCCCAGCCGGAAAAAGGGGATCCCCTTTTTCCGGCACGCCTCCGTCAGAATGCCAAGGACCGCCCTCTGATTTGCAGCACTCACGCAGACGCTCTTTTCCTTGATGATCCCCGCCTTTTCAGCGGCGATATCCTTCAGATGGCGGCCAAGGTAGTCCTGGTGATCCTGATGAACATTCGTAATCACGGATACCTCTGGATCCACCACATTGGTCGCATCAAGGCGCCCCCCCATGCCCACTTCCAGAACGGCAGCATCCACCTTTTCCTGGAAGAAATACAGGAATGCCGCCGCCGTAAGAAATTCAAAATACGTCAGAGATTCTTCAAGACAGCTGCGGACGATCTCGATGCACTCCTGCATTCTCTTTTCAGAAATCAGGCGATCGTTGATTTTGATCCGCTCGCAGATGTCGATCAGGTGAGGAGACGTATACGTCCCGATTTTGAACCCGCTGTGCCCCAGGATAGATGACAGAATGGCGGCAACAGACCCTTTTCCGTTGGTTCCTCCAATCAGAACCGCGGGATATGCCCGTTGCGGATTGCCGATTCTTTCGAGAAGGCGCGTGATGGGCCCCAGGCCAAGGTGAACGACATCCGAGTTCAAATCCGGCAATATCGGGAGCCTGCTGTTCTTGCCCATTCGTCAATTCCGGTCTTTCTTTCAAATCCGATTCAAAACAAAAAAGCCACGGACTTTTCTTTTTGAAATCAAATCATCCATGGCTTCTTCTGACTTTTCAGCTTTTAAGCAGCTTGCTTAATCGGAGGTGACCTTGAAAACCTCGTCACCGGGACGCACGCGGCCGGATACCTTGATCCCGATAAAATCGCCGGGAACCGCTTTGTCGACCTTTTTGTTGTCCACTTCAATGGACTCAACGGTATCGGAAATATCCGTTGTGTGCCCCACGTACTTGATGGTGTCCCCGATGCTGAGTTGACCTTGCGTTATTTTTACCGCCGCAACACTCGGCTTTGCAAAAAACTTGACCACTTCACCGACTTTTTCTTCTGCCATAACGAAATCTCCTCCGTCAGCACATCTTAAAAAGCTAGCATTGTTTAGTCCTGGCCACCACGCTCGGTCTCTCGTTAACGGTTCTGGCACCCCACCGCCTTATCGAACGCACTCGATAATGGAGATCGGAGCGTTATCCCCTTCACGGTATCCCATTTTAATGATCCGGGTATATCCACCGGAGCGTTCGCGGTACCGCGGAGATATTTCATTGAACAATTTCGCCACTACATCACGATCCCGGATCACGGCAAGCGCCTGCCGTCTCGCATGCACGTCGCCCCGCTTCCCCAGGGTGATCATCTTCTCTGCAATTTTCCGTAATTCCTTCGCTCTTGTATCTGTTGTCTTCACAGATTCATACTTCAAGAAGGAAGTCACCATATTTCTCAACATGGCAGCCCGGTGGCTCGATGTTCTACCTAATTTTCTTCCTGATTTCCCGTGACGCATACGATCTTAACCCCTTTTTCGTAATGTTTATCCTTCCTCTGGGATTTCGGCTGTTTCTTCTCTCAGTTCCTTATTCCAAGGGGGAAACTCCAGTTTCATTCCAAAGGTCAAACCATACTCTGCAAGTATTTCCTTGATTTCACTCAGAGACTTCCTGCCGAAATTCTTGGTCTTGAGCATTTCGGCTTCACTCTTCTGAACGAGTTCCCCGATCTGATTGATTCCAGCATTTTTAAGGCAGTTGGCGGATCTTACCGACAGCTCCAGGTCTTCCACATGCCTCAGGAGGATATCGTTGAGATTTTCCTTTTCGCTGATTGTCTCCTCTTCCTCTTCAATCTCTTCAGTGCCGATGACCGTATGCAACCCAACAAAGACCTGTAGCTGCTGCTTCAATATCTTCGCCGCCAGCGCTATGGCATCCTCAGGAAGCACATCGCCATCCGTCCACACCTCAAGAGACAGCTTGTCATAATCGGCCACCTGCCCTACACGGGCATGCGTTACGGTATAGTTCACCTTTTTTATGGGCGAATACAGGGCGTCAATATTGATTGTCCCCTCCGGCTGGTCGATATCCCGTTCCTTTTTTGCAGGCACATAGCCTCTTCCGATGTTGACGACCATCTCCATTCGGAAGGGAATTTCACCCGATCGCGAAGCGATATAATGGTCTGTGTTCAGCACTTCCACCGTACCGTCTGTAATGATATCCGCCGCGGTGATGACGCCTTCCTTCTTTGTATCGATTCTGATGACTCTCGGACCATCGCTGAAGAGCTTCAACCGAACCCCTTTAAGATTGAGGATGATGTCGGTCACATCTTCCTTCACCCCTGGAACCGTTGAGAATTCATGAAGAACGTTATCAATTTTTACCGAAACGATTGCTGCCCCCTGGATGGAGGAAAGCAATACCCTTCTCAATGCATTACCGAGGGTGATGCCGAAGCCTCTTTCGAGCGGTTGACAGACAAATTCCCCATAAAACCTGGTATGGGTATTTTCGTCAATTTCTATTCTTCTTGGTCTGATTAAGCTGCACCAATTTTTAACCATTGTTCATTCCCTACCCTTCGGGTCTTGACAACTGACATCGTATTCAGAATACACAACGCTTTATTTTGAATAAAGCTCTACGACTAATTGTTCTTGAATTGGCATCGTCAATTCTTCGCGGGTTGGGAACATTTTTACCTTTCCCTTGAAATTCTCCTGCTCCAGCTCAAGCCATTGCGGAACTCCTCGTCTCGCAACAGTTTCCATCGCTTCGATAATTTTATTGTTGGTTCTGCTTGCCTCTGTAATTTCTATGGCGTCCCCGATATCAACCAGGTAGGAAGGGATATTCACCTTCTTCCCATTGACGGTGAAATGATTGTGCCTGACGAGCTGTCTCGCTTCATTTCTTGAATTCGCGAAACCCAGACGATAAACCATATTGTCCAGCCTTCTCTCAAGATAAAGCAAAAGATTTGTACCTGTTATTCCCTTTTTCCGGTCGGCTTTTTCAAAGTATCCCTTGAACTGCTTTTCAAGCAGCCCGTACATCCTCTTGAGCTTCTGCTTCTCCCTCAACTGCACCCCATAGTCCGACTGCTGTTTCCTTCTCAGCTGACCGTGCTCTCCAGGAGCGTATCCTCTCCGTTCAAACGCACACTTTTCACCATAACAGCGGTCTCCCTTGAGAAAGAGCTTCAAGCCTTCCCTACGGCACAGCCTGCACACGGATTCCTTATATCTTGCCAAGAATGCCTCCCTTTTCCATCATGTCTTTCATATTTATATTTATTGATTTAATCGACTAGTTTTCTGCAAATACATCTGTGGTACAGAGATCTTAGACTCTTCGTCTCTTCGGGGGACGACAACCGTTGTGCGGAATCGGAGTTACATCTCGAATCAGGGATATGGTCAACCCGGCAGCCTGCAGTGAACGCAACGCAGATTCACGACCGGAGCCAGGGCCCTTCACATAAACCTGCACCTTTCTCAAACCGTGCTCTTTCGCTTTTTTGACGCAGTCTTCAGCAGCCATCTGAGCGGCAAAGGGTGTGCTTTTCCTCGATCCTTTAAACCCCTGCATTCCGGAAGACGACCACGCGATCACGTTGCCCACCGGATCGGTAATGGTTATGATCGTGTTATTGAAAGTGGACTGTATATGCGCAATTCCCTCGGGAATATTCTTTTTTTCCTTCTTCTTGCCTGTCTTTCTGACTTGCTTTGCCATTTCCTTCCCCTGTCCAATTCTTTTGTATTCTATTTATGGTTTATTTTTTCTTTCCGGCAATGGCTCGTCTCGGACCTTTGCGTGTCCTCGCATTGGTATGAGTTCTCTGTCCTCTTACGGGTAGCCCCTTACGATGACGAAGGCCTCTGTATGCCCCCACATCCATGAGTCTCTTAATCGACATGGAAATCTCTCTTCTCAGATCTCCCTCCACTTTGTGGTCCCTGTCGATAATATTCCTGATAGCATTGATTTCAGAATCAGCAAGCTCATCACTCTTGGTATCATAGCTGATTTCCGCCATATCCAGTATTTCCTTGGCCTTGGTCCGGCCAATTCCATAGATGTATGTTAACGCTATTTCGATTCTTTTATTTTTTGGTAAATCTACTCCTGCAATTCTTGCCACCGGATTTCCTCCTGCTCACAAATTCGATATGCTATCCCTGCCGCTGCTTATGCTTTGGATTTTCGCAGATAACTCTCAGCAGTCCGCGCCTTTTGATGATCTTGCACTTATCGCAGATTTTTTTGACAGATGATCTTACTTTCACGATGTTAATTCCACCCCTCTATCTGAATATTATTTATTGCCCCAGGACGTTGATGCGCCTGACAAGCAGAGAGCTTTTCTCCGCCTGCTTTTTTATTTTGTCCGATAGACGATTCTCCCCCTTGTCAAATCGTAAGGGGACAACTCCACGGTCACTTTATCGCCGGGCAAAATTTTTATGAAATGCATCCTCATTTTACCGGAAATGTGAGCCAGAACACGATGGCCATTCTCCAACTCCACCCTGAACATCGCGTTCGGCAGGGGTTCGATCACGCGCCCCTCTACTTCTATGGGTTCTTCCTTGGCCATAACCTATCCTATCCTGTTTCTAAATCGCTACGAAAGTTCACAAATCCGCGTTCATGCGGATCCCTGATTCTGACTCACCCTTTGCCAGCCGCCAAGCTGAGAACGGCCGTTCAGTTTACGTAGCTTAATATTTCCGGTCCCTTATCCGTTATCGCAACGGTGTGTTCAAAGTGAGCAGAATTTTTACCGTCCTCCGTCACGACAGTCCAATGGTCCTTTAAAACTTTTATCTGGAATTTACCGGCATTTACCATTGGTTCAATCGCAAGGACCATCCCTTTTTTCAGCAGCATTCCCCTGCCTTTGATGCCGTAATTAGGAACCTGGGGATCCTCATGCAGGCTTTTGCCGATGCCGTGTCCTACATAATCTCTCACTACGGAAAAACCGGCGCTCTCGACGTAATTTTGTATGGCCGCCGAAATGTCTCCTAGACGATTTCCTTCCTTCGTCTCGTCAATGCCTCGATAGAGACCTTCCCTGGTCGCCTTCAGCAGCTTCGACGATTCCTCAGAGATCTTGCCAACCGGCACCGTAATCGCTGTATCTCCATAATACCCGTTGCAAAAGACACCGTAGTCGAGGCTGACAATATCCCCTTCTCTCAGAACACGTTTCGAGGGCATCCCATGAACAACCTCCTCATTCACGGAAACGCACAACCCGAAGGGAAATCCGTTGTAGCCTTTAAATGCCGGGCGCACCTTTTTCCGGGCGGCCAGTGCCTCGGCATACTGCTCGAGCTCCATGGTTCTGATGCCAGGCTCCACCAGACTTTCCAGTTCCTTCAAGACCTCGGCCGCAATCCTGCTGCTTGTCCTTATCTTCTCAATCTCTTCAGGCGCCTTGATAATAACCATTGATCCGTTCACGCGGCTGCCAAGACCGACTCCGCTACCTTCTTCTCGCGATCTTGCCCTTCTTCAGGAATCCCTCATACTGCCTCGTGAGGAGATGCGTTTCCAATTGGCCTGCCGTGTCCAGAGCAACGCCCACGACAATCAGCAGCGCCGTACCTCCGAAATAGAACGGTACGTTGAAATACGCGATCAGGATGCTTGGCAGGACGCACACGGCAGACACGTAAATGGCGCCACTGAACGTCAACCGGGTCAAGACATCGTCTATGTATTCCGCCGTTTTCTTCCCGGGTCGGATTCCCGGGACATATCCGCCGTACTTTCTCATATTTTCGGCTACATCGGTGGGATTGAATGTTACAGCTGTGTAAAAATAGCAAAAAAAGACGATAAATCCCACATATAAAAGTTCATAGCCTATTCTTCCCGGAATTAATGCATCCGCCACGGCCTTCATCCACGGATGCGGGATAAAATTCGCGATCGTGGCGGGAAACATGATGATGGAAGAGGCGAAGATCGGCGGAATGACCCCTGCCGTATTCACTTTCAGAGGCAGGTGCGTCGACTGGCCTCCGTATACTTTCCTACCTACAACCCTCTTGGCATATTGCACGGGAATTCGTCTCTGCCCGCTTTCAACGAACACGATGGTCCCTACGACGCTGATCATCATGACAATCAGGATAATGATCAGGAAAAACCCCATCTCACCCGTCGATAAGAGACGGAACGTATTGATGATCGCTTCCGGTCCCCGACAGACGATGCCGGCGAAGATGATCAGGGAGATGCCGTTTCCTATACCCTTTTCGGTAATCTGTTCTCCGAGCCACATCAAAAACGCCGTACCGGCCGTCAAGGTCAATACGGTCATTAACCGGAATCCCCAGCCGGGCTGAAGAACGATTGACACCCCCGTGGGACCGGCCATGTTCTCCAGTCCAACGGATATTCCAAATCCCTGGATGATGCTCAGTCCGACGGTTCCATACCGGGTGTACTGGGTGATCTTTCTTCGGCCCGCCTCGCCTTCCTTTGACAGCCGCTCGAGATGAGGAATGGCCACGGTAAGGAGTTGAAGAATAATGGAAGCACTGATGTACGGCATGATCCCGAGGGCAAAGACGGACAGGTTACTCAACGCTCCGCCGGCAAACATGTCAAAGAGCCCCAGCAGCGATCCCTTTGCCTGCTCGAAAAAGGCCATCAACGCCGCCGTATCTATTCCGGGAGTTGGAATATGCGCCCCGACTCGATATACGAACAGCATCAAAAGCGTATAGAGAATTCTCTTTTGTAGCTCCGGTATTTTATTGATATTTCTTAAGCCGTCTATCAAATCAGACTACCTCGATAACCGATCCACCTGCCGCTTCAATCTTCGTTCGTGCCCCTGTACTGATCATCGCTATTTTCACCGTCAAAGGATGATCAACTTCTCCGCATCCAAGAATCTTGACGTTTTTCGCGGAATTCTTAATCAGCCCGCTTTTCCTCAGCTGATCCACATCGATGACCATGCCGGTCTCAAAGACATTCAGCTTATCAAGATTGAGCGTAGCGATATCCTTGCAGAGCCTGCTCCGGAATCCCCTTTTTGGCAAACGCCGCGTCAAGGGCATCTGTCCGCCTTCGAATCCGTCTCTGACACCACCGCCGGACCTTGAATTCTGGCCTTTGTGGCCTTTACAGGCTGTCCCGCCGTGTCCGGAACCGTTTCCTCTGCCGACTCTCTTCTTCTTTTTCCTCGAACCCGCAGGCGGCGCTAATTGACTGAGATCCATTATTCCCCTCCCTCAAGTTCCTCGCAAATCACAAGATGACTCACCTTGTTCACCATACCTCTTATTTCAGGACTGTCCTTTAGGATGACCGCCTTGTTGATCTTCAAAAGTCCCATGCCCCTAAGGATATCCCTCTGCTTGGAAGGTCTCCCGATCATACTTTTCTTGAGCGTTATCTTCAGTTTCCTAGTCAATGTACCGTCCCCTTAATTCTATAGTTCCGCTACGGTCCTGCCGCGCAGAGAAGCAATCCTTTCCGGGCTGTCCAATCGACGCAGTCCCTCAAGAGTTGCCTTAACAAGGTTATGCGGATTGTGAGAGCCTAAGCATTTTGTAAGGATATTTCGGATTCCGGCTACTTCCAGCACTGCCCTGACGGCTCCACCCGCAATCAACCCGGTTCCTTCGGATGCCGGTTTCAGAAGCACGCGCCCCGCCCCGAATTTGCCAATAACTTCGTAGGGTATGGTCCCTCTTTCGACTTCGATTCTCGTCATGCTTTTTTTGGCCTGCTCCATGCCTTTTCTGATGGCTTCAGGAACCTCGTGCGCCTTTCCCAAGCCGGCGCCGACAGACCCGTTGCCGTCACCCACAACGACAATCGCACTGAATCGAAATCGCCTTCCACCTTTCACGACCTTCGCAGTCCTGTTGATCGCGATGACCCTGTCCAGAAATTCAACTTCACCGAAATCTTTCTTATCCAATGATCAATCCCTTCAAGATGAATAGAAAATGAATTTTTGTTCTAAAATTTTAACCCTTCTTCCCTGGCACCGTCAGCTAATGCCTTCACTCTTCCATGATACAGGTAGCATGAGCGGTCAAACACGGCCTCTTGTATCCCCATAGCCTGAAGTTTCCTGGATATTTCCCGTCCAACCTCTTTGGCCGCGTCCACCTTTTTCGCTTCAAGCACCTTGCTCTTTACTTCTTCATTAATTGTAGAGGCCTGCGCAATCGTTTTCCCTACATTGTCGTCCACGGCTTGCACGTAAATATGCTTCGCGCTCCTGAAGACTGCCAGCCTCGGTCTCTCGGTCGTACCGCTGATCTTTGCACGAACCCGAGATTTTCTCTTCTTCCTGATTTCCTGAACTTTTTTCGACGCCAACTTTCTACCTCGCCGTATTACCGATATAAATTGTATTGTTTTACTTTAGACGTCATGCCCCTACAGATTTCCCGACCTTGCGTCTTACTACCTCACCGGCATATTTGATTCCCTTTCCCTTATAGGGTTCGGGTTTTTTAATTCTGCGGATGTCAGCAGCAACCTTTCCCACCTGCTCCTTGTCGATTCCGGACAGGATAATCGCTGTCTGCTTTTCGATCCTGAAATCGATCCCCTCGGGCACGGTATAGATTACAGGACTCGAAAAGCCGATGGTCAATTTAAGATTTTTCCCGTCCGCCTCCGCCTTGTATCCAACACCCACGATCTCAAGATTCTTCTCATAACCGGTATTCACACCAGTAACCATATTCTGTATCAGGGTTCTTACCAGTCCGTGATACGCCCGGTCCTGCCTGCTGTTTGAAGGCCTGTTCACCACGACCTTCCCGGGCTCCATGACAACATCGATCCGTTCCGGTATAATGGCCGCCAATTCACCGCGCGGACCGGTAACTTTTATTGTGTTTACCGTGCGCTCACATGTTACCTTCGCCGGCAGTTCTATAGGTTTTTTACCAATTCTTGACATGATAACTCTCCTGTCGTTATCCTTCTGCTACCCTATCACCAACTCCTATGCTTCCTACCAGACCTTGCAGAGCACTTCGCCACCGACGTTCTTTTCCCTGGCCTCTTTGTCTGTAATCACACCCTTCGATGTGGATATGATGGCGACACCGTATCCGTTGAGCACCTTTGGAATCTTATCCCGCTTGACATAGATCCGTCTGCTTGGTTTGCTGACCCTCTGGATGTCTTGAATGATGGTCGTCTTGCTGTCGGGATATTTCAGATAGACATTAAGAACGTCGAAGCCCTTCTCGTTCTTTTTGATGTCATATCCGCCAATATACCCGGCTTTCTTTAACACTTTCACTATGTTCAGATTGATCCCTGAATGCAGCACCTCGACACTCTTGAAACGTGCTCGATTTGCATTTCTTATCCTTGTGAGCATATCTGCGATCGGATCGGTCATCCCCATATACCTACTCCTTAAATATATTGACTACCAGCTGGATTTAATCACGCCGGGAATTTCGCCTTTTGACGATAACTGCCTCAAACATATCCTGCACATACCAAATTTCCTGTAATATGCCCTTGGCCTGCCGCATATCGCACATCTATTGTAGGTTCTCACAGAATATTTCGGCTCTCTTTTTGCCTTCGCTATCAAGGATTTTTTTGCCACTCCGACTCCTCCGGTTATTTCTCTTCCCTAGCTGTTTTCTTTAACTTCTGAAAGGAACTCCCATATGCTTCAAAAGCGCCCTTGCTTCCTCATCTGTGGCGGCATTCGTCACGATGGCGATATTCATTCCTCGAATTTTTTCTATTTTATCGTATTCAATTTCAGGAAAGATGATCTGCTCTTTTACACCGATCGAAAAATTTCCACGGCCGTCGAACGTATTGGGGGATACCCCACGGAAATCGCGAATCCGCGGAAGGGCCACGTTAATGAACCGATCGAAAAACTCATACATTCGCTCACGCCTCAACGTGACTCTGCATCCGATGGACATGCCCTTTCTCAGTTTGAACGTAGCAATCGACTTCTTGGCTTTCGTAATAACAGCCTTCTGACCCGTAATCAGTTCCAGCTCCCCGGTTGCTGTGTCAAGAATCTTCACGTTCTGTATCGCCTCACCCAGCCCCATGTTTACCACAATCTTCTTCATCACCGGAACCTGCATGGGATTGCTGTATCCGAACTGTGAAATCAGAGCAGGAACGACTTCTTTTTTATAATACTCCTTTAATCTCGCCATGTCTCCACTACCTACACATCCAATATTTCACTGCATTTTTTGCAAATCCGAACTCTCTTCCCGTCCTCGAAAATCTTGATGCCGATCCTTGTTTCCTTGTTACACTTTCCGCACAGAATGCTTACATTCGATGCGTGAATCGGCCCCTCCTTCTCCACGATGCCGCCTTTTCCCATTGCATTGGCTTTCTGGTGCCTTTTTATCATGTTAAGCTTTTCTATGACGACCCTGTTATTATCCTTGAGCACCGTCAGGACTTTTCCGGTTTTCCCCTTTTCCTTTCCTGCGATGACCTTGACCAGGTCGCCTTTTTTCAAATGCTTCACTTGCATTTCCTATTCTCCATCTTCTCGTCCGCGGTTATGCCTATCATCAACAGCGCAATTTCAAGATCCCGAGTTTCAGAGCACTTCCGGCGCCAGTGATATAATCTTCATAAATTGCCTGGCCCTGAGTTCCCTTGCTACGGGGCCGAATATTCTTGTTCCAATGGGCTCCATCTGGTTGCTGATCAGAACGGCAGAATTGTCATCGAACTTCAAATAAGATCCATCCGGACGTCTGACCTCTTTTGCCGTTCGAACGATGACGGCTTTCATGACATCGCCTTTCTTGACCTTCGAATTCGGCATGGCTTCCTTTACAGCCACAACTATGACGTCACCCACGCCGGCATACCTTCGTTTCGAGCCCCCTAGCACTTTAATGCAGGCGACTTTCTTAGCACCGGAATTATCGGCCACATTAAGCACCGTTTGCATCTGTATCATAACGCGACTCCATCAACCTTCCCGTATTTTCGATCTACTTCGCCTTTTCGACGATATTGAGCATTCTCCATCTCTTCAATCTGCTGAGCGGGCGCGACTCCATGATGATCACGGTATCTCCCACCTGACATTCATTTCTTTCATCATGAGCAAGGTATTTTGTGTGCCTTTTTGTGTATTTATGAAAAACAGCATGCTTCACAAGGCGCTCGGCTCGAATGACGATGGTTTTGTCCATCTTGTTACTGACGACAACCCCTTTGATTGTTCTGTTCTTACCCCGTTCTTTCAATGCTCCTTAACCCCCTTTTCCCGCAATATCGTTTTTGCCCGGGCGATATCCTTCTTGATCTTTCCGAATGCAGCCGTAGATTCAAGTTGCCCTGAAGCACTGCGCATTCTCAGGTTAAAAAGCTCCTCAACCAGCTCGTTCTTCTTCTGCCTTATTTCATCAAGGCTTTTGTCTCTCCATTCCTTAGCCTTCATCTGACAACTCCCTAGCAAGAAACCTCGTTCCTATTGGAAGTTTATGTGATGCAAGCCGGAAAGCTTCCCTTGCCACATCCTTTGAAACTCCCTGCATCTCATAGAGCACCGTTCCCGGCTTGACGACCGCCACCCATTCCTCCGGCGCACCCTTTCCTTTTCCCATCCTCGTTTCGGCTGGTTTCTTCGTTATCGATTTATGAGGAAATATCCGTATCCATATCTTTCCGCCTCTGCGGACATGACGCGTGATGGCAATTCTGGCCGCTTCAATCTGCCTAGCCGTAATCCAGCCGCATTCCTCGGCTTGAAGTCCGTAATCTCCAAAGGATACTTTGCTGCCACGTGTTGCAGTTCCTGTTCTGCGTCCTCTCTGCAGCTTTCGATATTTAACTCTTTTTGGCATTAACATGGAACTTATCCCTCTGTTCTTTTCTGCATGGTTTTATGTTAGAACTTGGCGGATCCTATGGCCGTTCCAGTTCCTTCTTCCCCGGCAGGACTTCTCCGTGAAAGATCAGGACCTTGATGCCGATCTGTCCGTAGGCCGTCTTCGCTTCCGTGAAGCCGCTATCGATATCCGCCCTCAGTGTATGCAACGGGACTCTTCCTTCGCGGTACCATTCGGTCCGTGACATCTCAGCCCCTCCCAATCTTCCCGAACAACTGACCCGAATACCCTTCGCACCGAATTTCAGCGCGGTGAGGACGCACTTTTTCATGGCCCTTCGAAAGGCGACTCTTCTCTCCAGCTGCATTGCAATATTTTCGGCGACAAGCTGCGCATCAATCTCGGGTTTCCGTACTTCAAGGATATTGATGATGATCTCGCTCGTCGATACGTTCTCAAGGTCTTTTTTCAGCTTTTCAATCTCGGCACCCTTTTTCCCGATGATGATCCCGGGACGCGCCGCATATATATTTACCTTGGCCTTATTGACCGCTCTTTCGATGTCAATATGGGAAATGCCCGCGTGATAAAGCTTCTTCTTCAGATACCGGCGGATTGCCAGATCCTCATACAGCATCTCCCGATAATTCTTATCGGCATACCACCTGGAATTCCAGTTCTTGTTGATTCCCAGCCTCAGACCGACAGGATTAACCTTCTGCCCCAATCTAGCACCTCCCACTCGTTACTTTTCGTCAAGTATAACGGTAATATGACTCATCCTTTTTTTGATTGATGCAGCTCGGCCCTGGGCCCTGGCGCGCCATCTCTTCAATGATGGTCCCTGATCGACGAGCACTTCCTTCACGAAGAGAATTTTCTCGTCTATGTTCGGATTCTGTGTAGCATTCGCAATCGCCGATTTTAGAACCTTTCCCACAATTTCGCCGGACCGCTTCTGAGAATAGGTCAGAATCTCCCTTGCATCTTCCACCCTTTTGCCGCGGATCAGATCCACAACCAGCCTCGCCTTCTGGGGTGACATTCTTATGTATTTTGCTACTGCTCTCGCTTCCATATTTTCCGTCTCTACGATCTTTTCTTTGTCGGTTCTGTCAAAATAACCAATTTCCTATTTCCGCACTTTCGATTTTCTGTCACCTGCATGACTGAAGAATATCCTCGTGGGTGCAAACTCACCCAGTTTATGGCCGACCATGTTTTCTGTCACGAAGACCGGTATAAATTTCTTTCCGTTGTGCACCGCAAAGGTAATTCCTATCAAATCAGGGGTTATTGTTGACCGGCGCGACCAGGTTTTAATGACATTTTTATTCCCTGAAGCAACAGCCTTACTGACCTTATCAAGAAGCTTTTCATCAACAAACGGACCTTTTTTGATTGATCGTGCCACTTCCTATCCCCTTCTCTTTACGATGTATTTATCTGTATCCTTATTGGTTCGCGTTTTATGCCCCTTTGTTGGTATGCCCCAGGGAGTGCACGGATGCCTTCCCCCGGAAGACCTTCCTTCACCGCCACCCATCGGATGATCAACCGGATTCATGACCACACCCCGGACCTTGGGTCTTTTACCGCTCCATCGTGTCCGTCCCGCTTTTCCGATGCTGATATTTTCATGATCGTTGTTTCCGACCTGACCAATGGTGGCACGGCAATTGATGAAGATTTTTCTCACTTCACCCGAGGGCAGTCTTACTTGAGCGTAATTTCCTTCTTTCGCCATTAACTGCCCATACGTTCCGGCGCTTCTTATGAGCTGACCGCCCTTCCCCACCTTCAATTCTATGTTGTGGATAAGAGATCCAAGGGGAATGTTTTTCAAGGGCAGGGCATTGCCTGCTTTTATATCCGCCTTCTCGCCGCTTAAAACCTTTTCTCCAAGTTCGACTTTTGCCGGGGCAAGAATATAGCGCTTTTCTCCATCTTCGTAGTTGACCAAGGCGATCCTGGCGGACCGGTTCGGATCATACTCTATCGACGCGATTCTGCCGGGCACATCCAGCTTTTCCCGTTTGAAATCGACGAATCGATAGCGCCGCTTATGCCCGCCACCAACGTGTCTGCTCGTTATTCGTCCTAAATTGTTTCGACCGCCTGTCTTTTTAATTGTTTTCAGAAGACTCTTTTGCGGTGAATCCGATGTAATCTCTTCAAACGTCGAGCAGGTCTGATATCTTCTCCCTGGTGAGGTTGGTTTATATTTTCTGATCGCCATCCGTCTCTATCCCTTCTCTATACACCGTATATGTCAATCGAATTTCCCGGGGCAAGCGTTACGACCGCCTTTTTCCAGTCTTTTCTCTTCCCCATCGTCCGGCCCATTCTTTTCTTCTTGCCCTTAACATTTATGACATGCACGTCATCAACGACCACCTTCAGAAGTTTCTCCGCGGCCCTGCGAATCTCTATCTTGTTCGCCCTGGGATCCACTTCAAAGAAATACTTATTTTTTTCTTCCTTTTCGATGGTGCTTTTTTCAGTGACCAACATTCTCTTAATAATCGAATGCATTTCCATCATGACAGCAGCGCCCCTTCCAATTTCTTGACTGCCGGCTCCAGAATGACAAGGTGCTCATGATTCAGGACATCATAAACATTAATGCCTTCGGACCTTATCATCTTGATCCCTTCTATATTTCTGGAAGATTTTTCCAGGACCTCATTGCGCTCGTCCGTTACAAACAAGGCTTTCCTCAATCCAAACCGATCAACGACTTCCTGAAACTTCTTGGTCTTTATCTCTTCCAGCGGGAACTCCTTCAGGACGACCAGCTTCTGCCCCTGATACTTCATGGTCAGTACGGACCGCAACGCACTCTTTCGCACCTTCTTGGAAACTTTATGCTTATATTCTCTCGGCAATGGCCCGAAGACGATTCCTCCGCCCCGCCAGATGGGTGACCGGCTCGTTCCCGCGCGCGCCCGCCCGGTACCCTTTTGCCGCCAGGGCTTCTTACCGCCGCCACTCACATCACTTCTACCTTTGGTCGCTGCCGTACCCAAGCGCCGTGACGCCATCTGCATTCTCACCACGTCATAAATCACCGCATCATTAACTTCGGCACCAAACACGGCATCATCAAGCTCGATCTCAGACACTTTATTTTTACTTATGTCAAATACTTCAGCAACCAACATCTTCAATTCCCCTCAAATAGCAAACATTCACGCCTTTGCAGACTGTTTTATGAATAGATAGCCGTTTCGCGCACCGGGCACGGCTCCTTTGATCATGATCAGGTTCTTTTCAGAGCGGATGCTCCAGATCATAAGATTCTTCACCGTCTTCTGCTTGTTGCCCATTTGCCCGGGCAGCTTTTTGCCTTTAAGAACCCGCGACGGGTACGCGCTGGCGCCTATGGATCCAGGGGCCCGATGAAACATCGACCCATGCGTCGCCCTTCCTCCACCAAAACCGTGGCGTTTGATGACTCCGGCGAACCCTTTTCCCTTTGTTGTTCCCGTTATATCCACGCTCTCGCCGACGCTGAACGCCTCCACCGTAATTTCCTGACCCAATTCATAGTCATCGATCGAGTCTGAACGCATTTCCTTCAAGACGCGGAAATATCCCTTGTTCGCCTTGTTAAAATGACCCTGTAACGGCTTCGTCACCTTGTTCTGCTTCATTCTGCCATAACCAAGTTGAACCGCGTCATACCCGTCTGTATCGACCGTTTTTTTCTGAGTAACCACCGATGGTTCAACTTCAACGACCGTCACCGGAACGGCAGCCCCATCCTCGGCAAATACCTGCATCATCCCGATTTTTCTGCCAATGATCATCTTTTTCATCAGATCCACTTTATCATCTACGTGTATTTTTTAAACGTTTGTTGCCCGACTACCAACGATACCGCCTGTCCGGAGAGTCCCGTCCGCCGCCTGCTTGGAATCTAAGCCTTTATTTCCACATCTACGCCAGCCGACAAATCCAGTTTCATCAAGGCATCCACCGTTGATTGCGTTGGCTCTATAATGTCAATCAATCGTTTGTGCGTTCTTATCTCAAACTGCTCTCTTGATTTCTTGTCGACATGCGGGGAACGATTCACACAGTACTTGTTGATCTCCGTCGGAAGCGGCACAGGGCCCGCCACTCGAGCGCCTGTACGCCTCGCTGTCTCCACAATCTCCTCTACCGAACGATCAAGTAATTTATAATCGTACGCTCTTAGACGAATCCTAATTTTCTGATCTTTCATGTCCTCGTTCGACCCAATATCTCATCAAGTATTTCATTCAATTGCTTATTCAATGACCTTACTGACAACGCCGGCACCGACGGTTCTTCCACCCTCCCGGATGGCAAACCGCAGCTGCTCTTCCATGGCAATAGGCGTGATCAGGGTCACTTCCATCTCCACATTGTCGCCAGGCATAACCATCTCGACACCCTCAGGGAGCTTCGCCACACCGGTCACATCGGTGGTCCTGAAATAGAACTGCGGACGATAGCCTGTGAAGAACGGGGTATGCCGACCGCCTTCCTCCTTGGTCAGAACGTACACCTGAGCCATGAACTTCGTATGCGGGGTAATGGAACCCGGTTTGGCGACAACCTGGCCTCTTTCAACATCCTCCCGCTTGATGCCGCGCAGCAGCAAGCCGACATCGTCACCGGCTCTTCCCTCATCCAGGGTCTTGCGGAACATCTCCACGCCTGTGCAAACGGTCTTCTGTGTCGTACGGATCCCGACGATTTCAACTTCCTCACCGGTTTTGACGATTCCCCGGTCCACTCTTCCCGTGACAACGGTTCCACGACCGGAAATGGTAAAGACATCCCCGACAGGCATGAGAAATGGTTTATCCAGAGCGCGTTCCGGCTCAGGGATATAATTATCGACGGCGTCCATCAGTTCATAGATGGTTTTCACGTCGGGATCTTCCGCACTTTCGCTTTCCAGGGCCTTCAGCGCCGACCCTCGGATAATGGGAATGTCATCTCCGGGAAATTCATATTCGTTCAGCAGTTCCCTCAACTCCAGCTCAACGAGATCAAGAAGCTCCGGGTCATCGACGAGGTCTACCTTGTTCATGTAAACCACGATGTAGGGAACCTGCACCTGCCTTGCAAGAAGGATATGTTCACGGGTCTGCGGCATGGGGCCGTCTGAAGCGGCAACCACGAGAATCGTCCCGTCCATGTGAGCCGCACCGGAAATCATGTTCTTGATATAGTCGGCGTGCCCCGGACAGTCCACATGGGCGTAGTGGCGTTTGTCCGTCTGATATTCCACATGGGAGATGTTGATCGTAACGCCTCTTTCTTTTTCTTCCGGCGCATTGTCGATGGAATCAAAGGCCCGGAATTCGGCGAAGCCTTTTTTTGCAAGCCACTTTGTGATCGCTGCCGTCAAAGTGGTTTTTCCGTGATCGACATGTCCAATGGTTCCAATATTCAAGTGCGGCTTTGTCCTTTCAAATTTCTTCTTAGCCATCCTCCGACCTCCTTAATCTTTATAATTCTCTTGAATAAGTATCATCCTTGATCCTTCAGGTCCCGCCTGCTGCGAAGCCCAAAGATTTTTTTCCGGTTCCTGCATCAACGAAAGGCTGATCGACATCAGCCTTCTGCAAATATCTAGAAGCGGTAGTGGGCAAAAGCCTTATTCGCCTCTGCCATTTTATGCACGCTTTCTCTCTTTTTGATTGACCCGCCCCGGTTATTGGCTGCATCCATAAATTCACCGGCCAGTTTTTCCCTCATCGTTTTTTCAGACCGGTCGGTCGCGTTGGAGATGATCCAGCGGATGGCAAGGGCAACTCTTCGCGATGACGCCACCTCTGTGGGGACCTGATACGTCGATCCTCCCACCCGCCGCGACTTGACTTCAATGACGGGTTTCACATTGTTGACGGCCCTTTCAAACAGCTCCACGGGGGATTCCTTCGCCTTTTTCTCGATGATATCAAAAGCACCGTAAAGGATGGACTCGGCAACGCTCTTCTTCCCCTTCTTCAGAAGGTTGTTGACGAACTTTGCCACGAGGACATTCTTGTATTTCGGATCCGGCAGGATCACCCTTTTCGCAATCTCTCTTCTTCTTGGCATAATCAGAACCCCGTTCTAACTTGGCTTTTTAGCCCCGTATTTTGATCTCCCCTGTTTTCTGTCCTGAACGCCGACCGCGTCAAGGGTCCCGCGGACAATATGATATCTCACACCGGGAAGATCTTTGACACGCCCACCGCGAACCAGCACGACGGAATGCTCCTGAAGGTTATGGCCGATCCCCGGGATGTAAGAAGTCACTTCATAGCCGCTGGTCAGGCGGACCCTGGCCACTTTCCTCAACGCGGAATTGGGCTTTTTGGGTGTCGACGTGTATACCCGGACACATACCCCGCGCCTCTGCGGAGACCCTGCCAGAGCCAGCGTTGATGCTTTTTTTGCAGCCCGCAATCTCCCATTGCGAACCAACTGATTAATCGTAGGCATTACCCCTCCAGTAAACTGTACTTCAAGCAAAAATAATTTGACTAAGAAAAGTTTGGTTAACTATCAATTCGTTGCGTGCATGTCAAGAGATTTCTCGCCACCTTGATCATTCTCTTCGATTTCAGCGGATTCGACTGCATCGTCGGCAGCGGTTTTTATGCCGAGCTTCCGATACATGACAAGACCCGTCCCTGCAGGAATGAGCCTGCCCATGATGACATTTTCCTTCAGTCCACGGAGATAGTCCACCTTGCCCGCCAGGCTCGCCTCGGTCAGAACCCGTGTCGTCTCCTGGAACGATGCGGCGGAGATGAAGCTCTGCGTGCTCAGGGAGGCCTTGGTTATGCCCAGAAGGATGGGCTCACCAACAGCGGGGCGCTCACCCCGCGAAATGGCCTTTTCATTTTCTTCCTGGAACCGGAACTTCTCGACCTGCTCGTCTGCCATAAAGGGAGTGTCTCCTGGATCGATGACCTTTACCCGCCGCAGCATCTGGCGCACGATCACTTCCATATGCTTGTCATTGATCTTCACTCCCTGCAACCGGTAGACTTCCTGCACCTCATCGACAAGATAGCGGGCCAGCGCCTTCTCTCCCTTGATCATCAGAAGGTCATGGGGATTGTTTACGCCGCTCATCAGGGGCTCCCCTGCAATGACCCGGTCGCCTTCCTGGACGCTGACATGCTTCCCCTTGGGAATGAGATATTCCTTCTCCTCGCCGATTTCCGGAATGACGATGACTTTCCGTTTCCCCTTTGCATCCTTTCCATAGGACACCACCCCGTCGATCTCACTGATAACGGCGAAATCCTTGGGTTTACGCGCTTCAAAGAGCTCGGCGACCCTCGGAAGACCGCCGGTGATGTCCTTGGTCTTGGTGGTTTCTCGAGGAATTTTCGCGATAATATCGCCGGCTTTAACCTCATCCCCCTCGGACACGACAATGTTCACGCCCACGGAAAGAAGATGCCTGGCCGCGGCACTGATTCCCGGCACCTTGGCTGTTCTTCCCTTGGCGTCCTTGATGGACACCCGGGGTCTGAGGTCTGCGCCCTTGAACTCAACGATTACTTTCCGGGAAAGGCCGGTCACTTCATCAACCTGCTCCTGCATCGTCTTTCCCTCTATGATGTCGCCGAATTTGATCGTCCCGTCCACCTCTGCAAGAATGGGAATGGAGAAAGGATCCCACTCCGCCATGCGATCCCCCCTCTTGACGGAAGCGCCATCCAGCACTTTAAGGTGAGCGCCGTAGGGCACGGTATACTTTCCCCGGCTCCTCATGTGCTCATCAAGAACATGAATTTCTCCGTGGCGGCTCATGACGACCAAATCACCCGTCTTACTGGTAACATAATTGAGATCCACATATTTCACACCTCCGTCATGGCGCGAATCCAGGGTTGAATGCTCCTCAAATTTCGCCGTACCGCCGATATGAAAGGTTCTCATGGTCAGCTGAGTCCCCGGCTCTCCGATGGACTGCGCTGCAATTATTCCAACGGCCTCTCCAATGTTGACCAGGTGTCCGTGCCCCAGGTCCCGGCCGTAACATTTTGCGCAGACGCCGTATTTGGCTTTGCAGGTCAGAACCGAGCGAATGTTCACACCCTCGATGCCCGCCCGGTCTATCTTTTCTGAGAGGGCCTCATCAATTTCCTGGTTGGCCCCCACGAGGACTTCACCCGTGAAGGGATCCAGGATCTCTTCCAAGGCCACGCGTCCGAGGACCCGCTCACCCGCCGTCTCGATGATTTCTCCGCCCTCCATCAGGGCGGAGACGGAAATGCCGTCCACCGTTCCGCAATCATGCTGGGTGATGATGCAATCCTGGGCGACATCGACGAGCCGCCTCGTCAGGTAGCCGGAGTTCGCCGTTTTCAGCGCCGTATCGGCAAGGCCCTTCCTGGCGCCGTGGGTTGAAATGAAATATTGAAGGACGGTCAATCCTTCCCGGAAATTGGCCGTAATCGGCGTTTCAATGATTTCTCCGGAGGGCTTTGCCATCAACCCGCGCATACCGGCCAACTGCCGGATCTGCGCGTTGCTTCCCCGTGCTCCGGAATCAGCCATCATGTAAATCGGATTGAAGCTCTCGATGACTTTTTTTCCGTCTGTCGTAAGCTGCTCCTCTGTTTCAATCCCTCCCATCATTTCCGAAGCGATTTTTTCCGTAGCCTGGGCCCAGATATCGATGACCTTGTTGTACCGCTCGCCGTCCGTAATCAAGCCGTCCATGTACTGCTTCTGGATCTCCAGGACATCGCGGTCCGCGCGGCTGAGAATATCCCTCTTGTTTCCCGGGATGTTCAGGTTCCTGACGGCAAAAGACATCCCTGAATGGGTTGAATATTTGTAGCCAAGGTCCTTCAACCGATCGGCAAGGATAACCGTCACTTTCTCCCCGCAGGTCCGGTAGCAGTAGTCGATCAGATTGGCCAGTTCCTTCTTGTTCATCACCTTGTTGATGACATCAAAGGAGATGTCCTGCGGTATGATATCATACAGAAGGACCCGGCCCACGGTGGTCTGCTTTAATTCCCCGTTGATCCGCGCCTTTATTCTTGCGTGTAATTCCAGAGCCCCTGCGTCATAGGCGGAGCGGACTTCCTCCGGATCGGAAAAGGTCATTCCATCGCCCGTGGCATCTTCCTTCGCCCGGGTCAGATAATAGATCCCCAGGACGATATCCTGGCTGGGGATGATGATCGGCTTTCCATTGGCCGGTGAAAGAATGTTGTTTGTGGACATCATGAGCACCCGCGCCTCCGTCTGGGCCTCGATGGACAGGGGCACGTGAACGGCCATCTGGTCACCGTCGAAATCGGCGTTGAAGGCCGTGCAGACGAGGGGATGCAGCTGGATCGCCTTTCCCTCGATCAGGACCGGCTCGAATGCCTGAAGCCCCAGCCGGTGGAGTGTCGGAGCACGATTCAGCATGACCGGATATTCACGGACAACCTCATCCAAGGCATCCCACACCTCAGCCGTCTCGCGCTCCACCATTTTCTTGGCGCTCTTGACGGTCGTCACATAGCCCTTCTCCTGCAATCGGTTGTAAACGAAGGGCTTAAAGAGTTCGAGAGCCATTTTCTTCGGCAATCCGCACTGGTGCAACCGCAGATCCGGACCGACGGTGATCACGGAACGGCCGGAATAATCAACGCGTTTTCCCAGGAGATTCTGGCGGAAGCGCCCCTGCTTCCCCTTGAGCATGTCGGACAGGGACTTCAAAGGCCGCTTGTTCGTTCCCGTGATGGCCCGGCCCCTTCTGCCGTTGTCAAAAAGAACGTCCACGGCTTCCTGGAGCATTCTTTTTTCGTTTCGAATGATGATTTCGGGCGCGTTGAGCTCCTGTAAACGCTTCAGCCGGTTATTCCGGTTGATGACCCGGCGGTAAAGGTCATTCAAATCCGAGGTGGCAAAACGACCGCCGTCCAGGGGGACCAGGGGTCGCAGGTCCGGCGGAATAACGGGCAGAACGGTCAGAATCATCCACTCCGGGCGGTTCCCCGATTTGCGGAGGGCTTCGATGACCTTCAATCTCTTGATGACTTTCTTCCTCTTTGTATCCGAAGAAGCGGTCTTCAACTCCTCACGCAACTCCACGTCCATCACATCCAGGTTCACTTCTTCGAGCAGCCTTCGGACAGCCTCCGCTCCGATGCCCGCCTGGAAGGCGTCCGCACCGTACTGCTCCCGGTAATCATTGTATTCTTCATCGGAGAGCAGCTCTTTTTTTCTCAACGGCGTGTTTTTGGGATCCAGAACAATCCATGATTCGAAATAGAGGATCCGCTCCAACTCCTTCAGGGTCAGATCAAGAACATTTCCGATCCGGCTGGGAAGGCTTTTGAGGAACCAGATATGGGCAACCGGCGTAGCCAGGGTAATGTGCCCCATGCGCTCACGCCGGACCTTCGACTTGATGACTTCTACGCCGCACTTTTCACAGACCACGCCCCTGTGCTTCATCCGCTTGTAACGTCCGCAGAGGCATTCATAATCCTTGACGGGACCGAAAATCTTCGCGCAGAAGAGCCCGTCACGCTCTGGCTTGAACGTTCGATAATTGATCGTTTCGGGTTTCTTGACCTCACCGAAAGACCAGGACAGAATCTTGTCCGGTGAAGCAATGGATATCTTTATTGCGTTAAAACGGATCGGATCTTTTGGTTTTTCAAAATAGCTGAAAACATCTTCCACAGTTTTTACTCCCGGTTATATGTAACTCGATGTCGGCGATGAAGGAGGCCTTTACTATTCCTCTTCAATCAATTCCACATCAAGGCAAAGACTCTGCAGTTCTTTTACGAGAACGTTAAACGACTCCGGCAGGCCTGGTTCTGATGTATTTTCACCCTTAACAATCGCTTCATAAATCCTCGTTCGGCCGGCAACGTCATCCGACTTGACGGTCAAAAATTCCTGCAGCGAATACGCGGCGCCGTAAGCTTCCATGGCCCAGACTTCCATTTCACCGAGTCTCTGCCCGCCGAACTGGGCCTTCCCGCCCAGAGGCTGCTGAGTGACCAGTGAGTACGGACCGATGGATCTGGCGTGAATCTTATTGTCCACAAGGTGATGCAGCTTGAGCATATAGATCATACCCACCGTGATCTCCTGGTCGAAGGGTTCGCCCGTGCGGCCGTCATAGAGCGTCGCCTGCCCCTTCGACGGAAGACCCGCCAGTTCCAGCATATCCCGGATATCCTCTTCACTGGCGCCATCAAAGACCGGCGACGAAACGGCTATGCCGCGCTGAAGCCTGCGCACAAACCTCGTGACGTCCTCTTCCGTTGCCCCGTCGACAAATTTGTCAAACTCTTTCGACGAGTAGATGTTCTTCAACTCGTCCCGAACGGGGTTCCGGCTTGAATAGCGCTCCAGCAGATCATTGAGCTTTTCGCCCAGTCCTTTCGCCGCCCAGCCGAGATGCGTCTCAAGGATCTGGCCCACATTCATTCGTGAGGGAACCCCCAGGGGATTCAGCACGATGTCGACGGGCCTGCCGTCCTTGAAATAAGGCATATCCTCTTCCGGCAGGATTCTGGAAAGAACACCCTTGTTTCCATGCCGTCCCGCCATTTTATCTCCGGCTTGAAGCTTTCTCTTTATGGCGATATAGACCTTCACCATTTTGATCACTCCGGGCGGCAGTTCATCGCTGGCTTTGAGCTTCTCCATCTTCTCATTGTAGTAAGCCTCGACGAGCTCGATCTTGTTATAGAGGTTGGTCATCATGCGGACGACCGCCTTCTCGGTCTCGTCATCATCCACGAGGGAAATTTCCTTCCACAGATTCAGGGGAATCTCATTCAAAATTTCAGGGGTGATGACATCGCCTTTTTTGAGGCATATTTTCTTTCTCTTCGGATCCACAATCCGGGCACCGGACTGTTTTCCCTGAAGCAATGAGCTGACGTCCTTCTTCACGGTTTCCGTAACGATCCGGATCTCGTCATCCCGGTCCTTTTGAAGCATCGCTGCCGCTTCATCTTCAATGTACTGAGACCTCAGATCCTTCTCCGCTCCCTTGCGGGTAAAGATCTTGGCATCGATGACGGTCCCCTCGACACCCGGCGGAACACGGAGCGAGGTGTCCCTCACATCGCTGGCTTTCTCTCCGAATATGGCGCGGAGGAGTTTTTCTTCGGACGACAGCTGGGTTTCCCCCTTGGGGGTGATTTTACCCACCAGGATGTCGCCGGCCTTTACGGAGACACCCATCCGAACGATTCCGCTGTCATCGAGATTGCGGAGGGCCTCTTCGCCGACATTTGGAATATCCCTCGTGATATCCTCCTTGCCGAGCTTGGTGTCCCTGGCCATGGTTTCAAATTCTTCAATATGGATGGATGTGTAGATATCCTCCTTAACGATCCGTTCACTCACGAGGATGGAGTCTTCATAGTTGTACCCCCCCCAGGACATGAAGGCGACCATCACATTGCGGCCCAGGGCGAGTTCACCATTATCCGTGGCCGGTCCATCAGCGATGATGTCGCCTCTCTTGACCCGGTCCCCCTTGTTGACGATGGCCTTCTGGTTGAAGCAGGTATCCTGGTTGGAGCGCTGATATTTGATCAGGGTATAGATATCGACGCCTGTATCGCTGTCCTCCTTTTCTGCGTCCTCGCACTTGATGACGATTCTGGAGGCATCGACGCTCTCGACAACCCCGGATCTCCTGGCAACCACAACCGCTCCGGAATCCCGGGCGACAGCCCTTTCCATGCCGGTTCCCACGAGAGGGATCTCCGGCCTCATCAGGGGAACCGCCTGCCGCTGCATGTTCGATCCCATGAGGGCGCGGTTTGCATCGTCATGTTCAAGAAAGGGGATCAGCGTCGCCGCGACGCTGACCAGCTGATTCGGAGATACGTCAACCATGTTGACGTCCGAGGGAACCACCGAGACAAAGTCTCCACCCTTTCTTGCCGAAATCAGCTCCCCGATGAAGCTTCCGTCGGGATTCACCGGCTGGTCGGCAGGGGCGACCACCAGGTTTTCCTCTTCAATGGCTGTCAGAAATTTGATATCCGGCAGGACCCGACCCTCCTGCACCATGCGGTAAGGCGTCTCAATAAATCCGAACTCATTCACCCTGGCGTACGTGCTGAGGGAAACGATCAACCCGATATTCGGTCCTTCCGGTGTCTCCACGGGGCAGATTCGACCGTAATGGGTGGGATGAACATCCCGCACCTCAAACCCGGCCCTTTCCCGTGTCAGGCCGCCGGGGCCCAGGGCGGACAGTCTCCTCTTATGGGTAATCTCGGACAGGGGATTGGTCTGGTCCATGAACTGCGAAAGCTGGCTGCTGCCGAAAAACTCACTGACCACTGCGGACACGGGCTTTACATTGACGAGGTCATGAGGCATCATGGTTTCGATGTCCTGAAGGCTCATTTTCTCCTTGATCGCCCGTTCCATGCGCACCAGACCGATACGGTACTGGTTTTCGATCAGCTCGCCGACGGAGCGCACCCTCCTGTTACCGAGGTGATCAATGTCATCCACACTGCATTCCGGAACCCCGTTTTTAAGGTCGATGAGATATTTGACGGCGGCCATGATGTCTTCGTTTCTCAAGACCGTCACGTCCGTGGAAACATCCAGGTGAAGCTTGTAGTTCATCTTCGCCCGCCCGACCGCGGACAGATCGTAGCTTTCGTTCTCAAAGAAGAGGCTGTTGAAAAACTTCTGCGCCGTATCGGGCGTCGGCGGATTGCTTGGCCTCAAGCGGCGGTAGATTTCGATGATGGCATCACCGGAGTTCTCCGTCCGGTCAACCAGCAAGGTGTCCCGTATGGAGGTGTTTGCCATATCCTCGCCGATCTGAATGACGCTGAGCTTCCGGATCCCCTTTTCCCGGATCGCGTCAACGGCTGCGGCAGTCAACGCCTCATTGCAGCGGAAGATGACCTCTCCCGTTTCCGGATCCAGGACATCGGCCGCCAGAATTCTTCCCGGCAGCTCCTCGACCTCCAACGGAATCCGATCAACATGCTGCTCCTTGATTTTTTTGAAGATCGTCTTGGTGATGCGGCGTCCCTTCTTGAACAGGACGTCACCCGTATGAATGTCCCGAATATCGTCAGACAGCTTGTGGCCGACGAGAGATTCTTCGACAGCTACAGCGAAGGAATCTCCTTCGCAGAAGACGTGTTCCACATCATAAAAGTAATTAAGCAGATCTTCCGTGGAGTAACCCATCGCCTTGAGAAGAATGGTGACGGGCATCTTCCTGCGGCGGTCGATGCGGACATAGAGCAGATCCTTGGAATCAAATTCCAGATCCAGCCAGGATCCTCGGATGGGAATGATCCTGGCTGAATAGATCAGTTTTCCGCTTGTTAACGTTTTTCCTTTATCATGGTCGAAAAATATGCCTGGGGATCGGTGCAGCTGGCTGACGATAACGCGTTCCGTTCCATTGACGATGAAAGTCCCCTTTTCCGTCATCAGAGGAATCTCACCGAAATAAATCTCCTGCTCTTTGATGTCACGGATGTTTTTCTGATCGGACACGCGGTCCGTATCAAAAACAACGAGCCGCACGACGATCTTAAGGGGAGCTGCATAGGTCATCCCCTTCTGAATGCACTCGTTGACGTCATAACGAACAGCCCCTATCTTATAGCTAACAAATTCCAGCGAACATTTCCCACTGAAATCCGAAATGGGAAAAACGCTTTTAAAGGCACCCTGCAGACCGTAATTCTTTCGATTTTCCGAAGCCACCTTCTCCTGGAGAAAAATCTCGTAGGACCTGACTTGAATGTCAATCAGGTTGGGAACTTCCAGAATTTCCTCGATACGGCCAAAGTTTTTTCTAAATTCGCCCATGGCATTCCTAAATAATAGTTCGGGCACAATGACTGTGCCCTTGTTATATTCAATTATTTAACTTCGACGGTCCCGCCGACTTCTTCAATCTTCTTCTTGATGTCAGCGGCCTCATCCTTGGATACCGCTTCCTTGATGGGTTTTGGTACACCTTCCACCAGGTCTTTCGCCTCTTTCAGGCCAAGGCCCGTGATGGCCCGGACAACCTTGATGACCTGGATTTTCTGATCGCCGAATCCCGTCAGGATCGCATCGAATTCCGTCTTTTCTTCGGCTGGCGCCGCCGCCTCCGCCGGGCCCGCAACCGCGGCAACCGCTACAGGGGCCGCCGCCGACACACCGAATCTCTCTTCCAGTTCCTTGACCAGCTCGGACAGTTCCAGAACGGTCATCCCTTCAATGAATTTCACGACATCTTCTTTTGTAATATCCGCCATTTTCTATCCCTTCCTGTGTGTTTTGTTTAATGTTCCTCAAGGAATGGGCCTTTAATTGCCCTCTTCCTTTTTAGCTCGATATCCATCCAGCACCCGGACAAACCCTCGCGGCACAGCGCTGAGTACATTGACCAGCTGCGTCTGAACGCCCACCATTACAGAAAGCATCTTGGCAAGCAGAATCTCCCTGCTGGGTAGTTCCGCCAACGCCTTCAACTGCTCAATCGTAATGACCTTATCGCCCAACATGCCGACTTTAAGCTCCAATTCTGCATTCTTCTTCGCGAAATCAGACAGAATCTTACTCGGCTCCACGGGATCGCCATAACTGAGAATCAAAGCCAACGGCCCTTTGAAATGGTCCTGCAATGCCTCAAGGGAAGTATCCCGTGACGCGATGTTCAAAAGGGTGTTTTTTACAACTTTCAACTCCGTGTTAGACTTCCGCAGGTCATTTCGCAGGGCTGTCATCTTGGCGACATCGATTCCTCTGAAGTTTGCCAAAACGGCCAGCTTGAATGACTTGACCTTCTGGTGGAGCTCAACGGCAACCTGCTCTTTCGTTCTCCGATCCAACCTTAACCTCCTTTCTCGCCCGCCACGCGATGGGCATGGCGGAATAAATTATCTTCCCGGGAAATCAGAACCTGTTACTAAGGAATTAAAAAAATAGGAGAACTGAGCAGCACACAGGAACATACACACAAACTTATGGCACTGAAGCATGACTCTGCTTCACTCAATAGCTATCTCGGCAGGCCGATGCGCGCATCGTTTAAACCCTGTACCTGCTGTCTCAGATTTCTCTATTTAGTGGTATGATTTCACATCTGCCTTGAACTGATTAAAACAGAAGTAATTTGAATTCTTAAAGATTTCTCAAATCCAGCGGATCGACCCTCACCCCGGGTCCCATCGTCGAGGAAACCGCAACCCCTTTGATATAGGTTCCCTTGCTGGTGGCGGGTTTCAACTTGACGATCATTTCCATGAGAGCCTGAATGTTTTCCATCAGCTTCTCCGGGCCAAAGGATACTTTTCCCACCGGGCTGTGGACGATTCCTGCCTTCTCCACCCGGAATTCGACTTTACCCGCTTTGACATCCCTGACGGCCTGGGCGACATCGAAGGTCACCGTCCCCACTTTCGGATTAGGCATCAATCCCCGGGGGCCGAGAATCTTCCCGAGCTTACCGACATTCCCCATCATATCGGGTGTTGCGATCACACGGTCGAATTCAAGCCATCCCCCCTTGATCTTTTCGATGTATTCATCGGATCCGGTGTAGTCGGCTCCCGCGTCCATGGCTTCCTTTTCCTTCTCGCCCTTCGCAAAAACCAGAACCCGCACCGATTTCCCCAATCCGTTCGGCAGAACGACGCTGCCCCGGACCATCTGATCCGCATGGGCCGGGTTCACACCGAGGCGGACAGCGGCCTCGACCGTTTCGTCAAACTTCCCCCTTGCAGAACTCGTTACAAGTTCCAGGGCTTCGGAAAGCGTATAGCGGTGTCCCGCCTCTACCTTCTCTTTCGCAGCTAGATATGTCTTTCCCCTTTTTGGCATGATTCAACCTCAATGTACAGTTTCGACCCGTCGTGACGGACAGCATCCTCTTTTTCAGGGTCTCAGCTGGTTTTTTTATAGAATCGATCTTTCCGTCTTCCCTGAAAAACACTTCAGGCAACCGCAGATGGCATGGCCCGCAGCTTAATCGGCGATCTCAATCCCCATCGATTTCGCCGTCCCTTCGACGATCCGAATCGCCCCTGCCATGTCCACGGCGTTCAAGTCCTTGTACTTCAAATCGGCAATCTCCCGCACCTGCTGTGCCGATACCGTCCCCACCTTGTCCCGCTTCGGGTCACTGGCGCCCTTGGCGATTTTTGCCGCCTGCTTCAGCAGTACGGAGGCAGGGGGCGTTTTTGTGACAAAGGTAAAGGACCGGTCCGCATAAACGGTTATCAGCACGGGGATGACCGTCCCTTCCTGGTTTTGCGTCAAAGCGTTATACGCCTTGCAGAATTCCATGATATTAACGCCATGCTGGCCCAAAGCCGGACCGACCGGCGGTGATGGTGTTGCTTTTCCCGCTTTGAGTTGAAGTTTGATATTAGCGATGACTTTCTTGGCCATAATATAACCACCTTACGTTATGATCTTGAGGCTGTCCGGACGGTTTCTTCCTGATCAGCTCTGAACAACCTGAATAAAATCCAGCTCCACCGGCGTCGGTCGACCGAAGATGCTGACAATGACTCTCAACTTTCCCTTCTCAGCCTTGACCTCGTCGATCACTCCATCGAAATTTGTAAAGGGACCATCCACGATGGTCACATGGTCACCCACTTCAAATTTGAACTTGGGCTTGGGCTTCAAGGTCCCTTCGTCGATTCTCGTTTTCAGCAGCTCCACGTCCCGGTCGGGAATAGGCGAAGGTTTCTCCCTGCTTCCGATGAATCCCGTCACCTTCGGAGTATCCTTCACAAGGTGCCACGTATCATCGTCCAGCTCCATCTTTACAAGAATGTACCCCGGAAAGAACTTGCGCTTCGACGTCTTTTTCGTACCGGACACCAGTTCGACGACATCCTCTTCGGGAATCAGGATGTCTGAAAAACGGGACTGCATGCCTGCGGCCCCTATCCGTTCCTGCAGAGACTGTTTCACCTTGCTTTCGAAACCGGAATATGTATGCACGACATACCATTTGAAAGCCATAGTATTTTAACCTAACACCAGCTTGATCGTCTTGGTAAGGCCGAAATCTACGATCCCGAGGAAGGTGGAAACAATGAAGACAACGATAATGACCACGGAGGTGGAAGCCAAGGTCTGCTTCGGCGTGGGCCACGTCACCTTTTTAAGCTCCGCCCTCGCTCCCTTTAAAAACAGGCTTATAATTTCGATATAGCCCTTCAACTTGATCATTATATTTCCCATGTCCAGGACCCTTGACCTACTAAAAAAAATGGCAGGCCAGGAGGGACTCGAACCCCCAGCATCCGGATTTGGAGTCCGGCGCTCTATCCATTAGAGCTACTGGCCTGTAAGTGTCGCGCAAATATGATTCGCCTATTTGGTCTCCCTGTGGAGCTTGTGTGAACGGCAGAACCGGCAGTATTTCTTTATTTCAAACCGACCCTGCATCGTCCTCTTGTTCTTGGTTGTCGTGTAATTCTTCTGCTTACACTCCGTACATGCCAAAATAATAATATTACGCATACCTCTCCTGCCTGCACACCACTGGAGCCCACGACCAGGATTGAACTGGTGACCTCATCCTTACCAAGGATGTGCTCTACCGACTGAGCTACGTGGGCGTTTATGATTTTATCTGCGTTACTTCCTGACTTTTCGCGGTTCGTTCCTGCCTCTCCAGGATGCAACATGCTGCGCAATCGATTTCTTCTGCCATTACGCCGGAAGACGTTATCAACCCCGCACATTCCTGAAATGGAACTAAATGGAGCGGGAAACGGGATTCGAACCCGCGACCCTCAGCTTGGAAGGCTGACGCTCTAGCCCCTGAGCTACTCCCGCTTACCGATGGAATTCGATGGATAAAACCCGGAAAGTTCCTGTACCAAACCTTCATCCTCCGTAAGGGAGGCAGTAAATGGTGGAGGGGGGAGGGTTCGAACCTCCGTAGGCTGAGCCGACAGATTTACAGTCTGCTCCCTTTGACCGCTCGGGAACCCCTCCAATTTTAAAAATACTCAATCTGGAGCTGGCGATGGGACTCGAACCCGCAACCTGCTGATTACAAATCAGCTGCTCTACCGATTGAGCTACGCCAGCACAAACTCATTCACAAGTTGCCTCAAGAGTCCGATTCTCGGAAACAATGCGAGAAAAACCCTGAAGCGGTGAACTTAATTGGATTGCCTACGTTTGTCAAGTAAATTTTAAACAATCTTTTTCCCGGTTTTCTCTGCCTTTGTGGAACAATCCAACTATTTTTTCCATCAGTCCGGCCCTGCCATCCCCCCAGGTTCTTCAATGATTTCAGCGGAAAAGGCGTAGATAGCCGCACGTTCATCCTGCCAGGCGTCGTTGGGCAACCCGGCCTTATAGCAGGTCTCCTCGAGAAAAGTCAAGGCATCCCAGCCATATTCCGTCGCTACCTGAGGCAACAGCAAGCCCGAACGATTTCCCAGCACGATGTACAGTCCATGTTTTCCGACTTCGATTTCTTCCGGGCGCTCTATTCTTTTCAAGGGTGACAGCACGGATATCTCTACGGAGATTTCCCCCAGTTCATCACGGCTCAAGGGGGAAAATCTCGGGTCTTGAAAGGCGGCGGCCAGGGCCATTTCTCTCACGGCCTGTTCAAGAGGCCTGAAGGGCTGTATATACCCGATGCAACCCCGCAATTGTCCCCGCTTCTTGAGGGTGACAAACACGCCCCTTTTCTCCTGAAGTACCGAGGGAATTCGGCTGTCCCCCGGCGTCTCGCACAATTCTCCACCAGCCTGGAGCTTCCCTTCGATCGTTGAACGGACGATCTCGAGCAGGGCCTTTCTTTCTCCTTCCGACAGGCTCATCCCTATTCCCCCCTGTAGAAAACGGAGGCGGCATATCCGACGACACCGCTTCGATCCCCGGTCACATCCCCGGAATTCGCGTACGTTAAAACTGCCGCCTTGTCCGCACCCAATCCTTTAGCCACCATCACCGTCACAGCCGCCGGCCCGCCACCGCAGGCCTCACCGACTCCCCTCTGCAGATCCCTCAATAAGCCCTTCTCGTCCATTCTGCCGAGATGATCGAGAATGCGCCTGTCCATTTTAATCGCTTCCTCGTAGTTGTGATAGTGGGACAGATCCGAGCTGCCGACAACCAGAATGTTCTGATTCCCGGCGCTGGAAATGATGGCATCGGCCAGCATTCTGCAGGTCTCTTCATCCTGATCGCCCATGATCAAAGGAACAAAGAGGAATGCCCCGAGTGCAACCTGCAGAAAGGGCAGCTGAATTTCCACGGAATGCTCCTGCAGATGTACATCCGGCAGAAAGGAAATTCGAGGGCTCCCTTCGAGAAGCCCGGCGGCGACGGACTCATGGACATTGACGATGCCCAGAGGCGTTTCATACCCTCCCTGGTTGAAAAGGGAGACACCCCGGAAGTAGGATCGGTGACTCGGACCGATCACGAAGACGACATCGTAAGCCTTCCCCGTGATCTGCTTATAGGCGTGTGCCGCAACCTGTCCGGAATACATGTATCCCGCATGGGGTGCGACGAGACCGAGAATCTCCCCCCCAATCGGGTCATCCGGCACTTTCTTGAAATAATCAAGGATATCCCGTTCGAGAATTCGAGGATTTCCCGGGTACCATGAACCTGCAATCAGGGATTTTTTAATATAGTCCATAGCGAACTCCTCCGTTCCATGGCAGCTTTCAGGCTGGAACGGTTTCTTCCAGCCGCCGCGCTGCATCTGTTGTGGCTGGTTCCTGATTCAAAGGGACGTTCCGGATCGCCCCTTGGCCAGTCCCCTGCAGGCTTCCGTTATTTCAGACGCCAGACCATGCCTTCCGGCGTATCGGCCACCACAACCCCCATCTCGAGCAGCTTCTGACGGATCTCATCCGCCTGCGCCCACCGCCCCGCAGCACGCAGGGCCTCTCTCTCCTTCATCAAGCGCCTGGCCTCCCCGCTGATCTGCTCCTCTTCAAACTTCATCACTCCGAAAACGGAATCGACCTTCTTCATGGCCTCCAGGACCGAATCGCGCTGCTCAAGGGTCAAGAGGCCCCCGGCAAGGGGGACACTGACTTTCTTGACGAAGGCGAAGAGGGCGGCCAGCGCCCCGGATATGTTCAGATCATCATCCATGGCGCCGATAAATCCCTGCCGGAGATCGTACATCGACTGCTCCAGTTCGGGATAGCCGCTGCCGGCCTTGAAGCGGATCAGACGCTGGATGAAGCCATTGAGTTTGAGGACCGTATATTTTGCCGTATCCAGGGCTCCAAACGAAAAGTTAAGCGGTTTCCGATAATGTGAGCTGAACAGGAAAAACCGGACCTCCCTGCCGGAATAGCCTTTCTTCTCCAGGTCCTCAAGGGTCAGGGCATTGTTGAGCGACCGGGACATCTTTTTTCCGCCGACCATGACCAGGTCCGTATTGATCCAGTAATTCGCGATCTTCCTGCCCGTGGCGGCCTTGCCGATGGCCATGACATTCTCGCAGTGGGGGAAGATGATATCGGAACCGCTCGCATGGATGTCGAAAGTCTCCGCCAGGTAATGCCGGGCAATGGCGGCGCATTCGAGGTGCCAGCTCGGCCGGACGTTACCCCAGCAGGTTTTGAAGAACACGCCCCGCTTCAGCTCACTGAGCGTGGATCGCTTCAAGAGGGTAAAATCAACGGGGCTGTCCTTTTCATAGTAATCCAGATCAATCGTCCGTCCGTGTTGAACCCGGGTGAGGTCGACATTGGAGAGACATCCGTAATCTCTTAATTTCGAGATGTCGAAATAAACAGACCGCAGTTTTTCATAGGCAAATCCCCTCTCGACCAGTTCATCCACCAGCTCCAGCATGCAGTCAAAATTCTCGCTGGCCCGGGGATAATTCTCATCCTTTTTGATGCCGAGCTTTTCGATGTCACGGAGAAAGGCATCGGCGCAGCGGGCCGTATAGACGGCCAGATCCGTATTTTCCCGCTCGGCGCCCCGGATGGAGCGGTCCGCAAGGTCGATAATGTTCAGGACATGCTTAACCGGATAGCCTCGAAATTCGAGATAGCGGCGGATCAGGTCGGAGACCACGAACCGGCGATAGCTGCCGATGTGCGGGACTTCATGGATCGTGGGGCCGCAGGAATGCATCAGGACCATCTCCGGATTGATGGGCCGGAAGAAGGTTTTGCTCCGTGACAGGACATTGTAAAACCGGATGGTCGATTCTTCCTTGTCCATGAACAGCTCGGTGCTCAGGTACCGCTCACCGCTGTCGGGAAAGATCACAACGATGAAGCCTTCGTCCATCTCTCGAGCCTTCTGCATCGCCACGTACATGGCCGCCCCGGAACTCATCCCCGCCAGAATGCCCTCCTCCCGGGCCAACCTTCTGGCCGTCTCATAGGCATCCTCATCCTGGATATGGACTTTTTCATCAAGCCTCTGCTTATCAAAAATCCCGGGCACGTAGGATTCCTTTAAATTTTTCAGGCCCTGAATGCGGTGCTGAAGATAGGGCTCCACTCCCACCACCCGGACCTCCGGATTGTGCTCCTTCAGCCTTCGAGACAGCCCCATCGCCGTCCCTGTCGTTCCCATGGTGGCGATGACCGTGGTGACCTTCCCATCGGTCTGTTGCCAGATCTCCTCTGCCGTTCCGTAATAGTGAGCCAGGATGTTATCGGGATTGTTAAACTGGTCCGGGACGAAATAGCGGTCCGGATTTTCCCGCATCATGCTGTAGACCTCTTCAATGGCACCGTCCGTCCCCATGCCGGCCGGGGTAAAATACAGTTCGGCCCCCAGGGCCTTGAGAATTTTCTTCCTTTCCTCACTGGCCGATTCCGCCATGGCCAGGCACAACCGGTAGCCTTTGGCCGCCGCAATGAGGGCGAGCCCTATGCCCGTGTTGCCGCTGGTCGCCTCCAGTATGATTTTATCCGGGGTCAGTTCCCCCCGCTTTTCAGCTTCGCTGATCATGTACAGGGCCGTCCGGTCCTTGATGGATCCACCCGGGTTGAAACTTTCCAGCTTGGCATAGATCTTTACCTTCGGATTCGGATTCAACCTGCGAATCTCAACAAGTGGCGTATTGCCTATCGACTCAATAATATTGCTGTAGAGTTTCTTCATCTTTCTCTTTTCAGTCCAACACCGCCTTTTGATCACGGCTGTGCCGCTTGTCTGCAACACTGTTCCTACCACCGGAAAGGGACGATCCGTGGGTGTCATCTGTCAGGACGCGGGGGTGAAAATATTAATGATGGCTCTGGACTTTGCCTTTGTGAAAGTTCTGTTCGGGTGTGATCTTCATTTAATGAAATAACGGCGGCCTGCCGGCTTCCGGGTGTCGACCCCGGCGCATTGTTCGCTGTGATCTTCTCTCCGACGGGGACCTGGAATCAGCTGTCCAGCTTGGGAAGGGGAACCTTAATAAATTTCACGCCTTCGTCCTTCAACGCATCCTCTTCCCGCTTCGTCGTAGTCCCCTTGATGTTTCTCGGATCCTCCTTGCCGTGAAAGATGTTCAAGGCCACTTCCGCAAAACGCTCGCCGACATCCTCGAAGTGTTTATTGATGTATTCGTGAAATTTCTGCAGCACGCTTGGCCGATGGGCCTTGGGGGAGTTCTTTTCGGAATCCCTTCCTGAGTGTCGCGTCACGATCTTCGGCGAAGAAGGGAGTTCCCGGGCTTCAAAGCTTCCACAAACCGGACAGGCAATCATCTTCTGCTCCTTCTGTTTCTCGAAGGCCTTCCGGTCCTTGAACCACCCCTCGAATGTGTGTCCTTTTTCACATTTCAGATCATAAATAATCAAGAATACTACCTCTTTAATTATCTTTCCTCTTCAATACCATGTTAACAGTCAAAAAACAATAGAGCAGCAGCACGACGGGTCGGACAACAGGTATCTTCCAGCAGGATCTGGTGAAAAAGTCTTCAATTTACGCCATTCGACAGCGGTTTTTCAAAGGTGCAGGGAAATATTTTATTTTGGATCATGCAAATAAAGATGGACATTTCCGGATAAATTTTATATGAACATCCCCCTGTCGGGATGTGGCCCAGCTTGGTAGGGCACTGCGTTCGGGACGCAGGAGTCGCGCGTTCAAATCGCGCCATCCCGACCATTTTTATCCGCCCACCACGGAAGCCATCTGGAAGATCGGCAGATACATGGCGATGATCATTCCGCCGACAACACCCCCCAGAAACACCATCATGAAAGGTTCCAGGAGCGCGGTCATGGCACTTACCGCCGCGTCCACTTCATCATCATAAAAATCAGCGATTTTAGCCAGCATGGCATCCAACGCGCCGGTGTGCTCCCCTACCGCGATCATCTGAACAACCATGGGAGGAAACAGCCCCGATGCTTCAAGGGGTTCTGCGATCGTTTTCCCTTCACTGATACTGCGCCGCGTGTTCATCAGCGCCTCCTCGACGATCTTGTTTCCGGACGTTCTGCTCACAATGGCCAGGCCGTCGAGAATGGGAACGCCGCTGCTCATCATTGTGGAAAGGGTCCGGGTGAATTTGGCCACGGCTACCTTTTTAAGGAGCGGTCCGAAAACGGGCAGCTTCAGAAGCGCCCGGTCCACAAGAACATTCCCCTGTTCGGTTCTGTAAAACTGCTTGAAGGCGAAAATCGCGGCAATGACCGCCGCAACCATATAAACGAAATAGTGCTGCATGAATTCGCTGCAATTGACCAGGAACTGAGTCGGCGCCGGCAGGGCACCACCCATATCGGCAAACATTTTCTGGAATACGGGAATCACCTTCAGAAGCAGCAGCGTCACCACGCCGATGGAGATTACCAGGACGCTGATCGGGTACGTCATGGCTCCCTTGACCTTGCGTTTGAGTTTCATGGCTTTTTCCATATAGGTGGAAAGTCTTCCCAGGATGACATCCAGAATGCCGCCGCTTTCTCCGGCTGCAATGAGATTGACAAAGAGTTCGTCAAAAATCTGAGGGTATTTTTTCAGCGCATCCGTCAAAGAAGCTCCACCTTCAATATCTTCCTTGATGGCCGTGATGACCTTGGCGAAGGTTTTGTTGGTTTCCTGCTGCCCCAGAAGATCAAGACATTGAATCAGGGGAAGGCCGGAGTCGATCATCGTCGAAAAGATACGGGCAAAAACGACAACCTGCTTCTCTTTGACTTTCTGTTGAAGAAACGGCAGATATTCAAGAAGGTCCTTGGGCTTTTTCCTGATCGATATCGACCGATATCCCTGCCTCCGTAGCAGCCTTTTCAACGCCGCTTCATCGGCAATCTTCATTTCACCTTTCTTGACCTCACCTCTGCGGGTGGTTGCTTCCCATACTAACTCCGTCATGACGACAACTCCTTCTTATTCAGGACGCTCCGTGAAAAAAAAACGTGGCAACTCTTCCAGATAGCAAAAGGCATTGGAAGAAATTTTATTTCAAGAAACGTTCCCTGTTGTCGTCCCGGCTTGCACCCTGTTCCAACATGAGATCGATTCGGCGGGCGGAGCCGACGCGGTCACAGGCAAAATCGGGTTGGGAAGCCGAGAAGAGGGCCGATGAAAAGAAGTGGTTTGATCAGGGAAGGGGATTGTTACCGCTGTCCTGCAGGATGGCGGGATTGTTTCCGCCGGATTTCATGCAATACAATCCCCGCTGAGACGGATACATTGAGCGAATCGATTTTCCCAAGCATCGGGATGGAGATGAGGAAATCGCACTTCTTCCGGATGAGGGGCCGCATCCCCTTACCTTCAGCCCCCATGACCAGACCTACGGCCCCCGAATAATCCGGGGCCGATACGGATTGGGAGGCCTGCGCGTCAGCTCCGAAAATCCAGAAGCCCCGCGTTTTGAGTTCATCAAGGGCACGGGCCATATTGGCGACACGGGCCACCGGGAGATGGCGGACAGCCCCTGCGGAGGTTTTAATAACGGTGGCTGTCACGGAAGCCGCACGATGCTCGGGAAGGATGACCCCGTTGGCGCCGAAACAGTGCGCCGTTCGGATAAGGGCACCCAGATTGTGGGGATCTGTGATCCCGTCCAGAATGAGCACCAGATCGTACAGGCAGGACGGATGCCGATTGGCGATCACCGCATCCAGGTCCTGGTAGTGATAAGCCCTGCATATGCCGAGTACGCCCTGGTGAGAAGCCTTCCCGGTCAGTTCATCCAGGTGCGACCGCTCCCGGACCTCAACAGGCACACCCTGTTGAGCGGCCAGGATTCGAATCTCGCGGATCGCCGCTTCGGTCCGACCCCGGGCCAAAACGATTTTCTCCACGCCCCCGCGGCCGCTGATCAGCGCCTCCTTCAAAGGATTGACGCCATAAATGACTTCCATGGACATCCCTGCCGATCCGGTACGTACGTGAGGCCCATCTCGAACAAGACCCCGAATAATCCCGCCAGGGCGATAGAGAACCGCCGGCGGACATCAAGCCTGATGCGGGGCGGCCGTGGAGATCCGCCACCGGGAAAACCCCTCCAATCTGAGGGGAACTTATCCCGCCGTCAGCCCCCGGGCGATCTCTCTGCAGAGTTCATCCGCAGCAGCCACGGGGTCTTCCGCCGTCTGAATCGGCCGACCGACGACCAGGTAATCCGAGCCCCGCCGGATGGCCTCTTCAGCGGTGAGGACGCGCTTCTGATCATCTCCGGCCACCCTGGCCGATCCGCGAATCCCCGGCGTTACGATGGCAAAGCCCTCGCCGCATGCCTTCCGGATCGCCTCGACGTCCTGCGCCGATGCAACGACCCCGGAAAGACCGGCGTCCCGGGCCATGCGCGCCAGCCTCAGAACCAGCTCCGCCGTTGAGCAGGAGAAGCCCAGGGCCCTGAGATCGTCGTCGTTCAGGCTGGTCAGGACCGTCACCCCGAGAACGACCGGCTCGGGAAGCTCCCGCTTCCGCGCCGTCTCCCGCACGGCCTTCGCGGTCTCTGCCATCATGCTCATCCCGCCCAGCGCATGGACATTGAACATGGCCACCCCCATCTCCACGGCGCCTTCAGCGGCTCTGGCAACCGTATTGGGGATGTCATGGAACTTGAGATCCAGAAAAACCCGTGACCCCGCCTTCTGGATCTCCTCGACGAGCCTGGGGCCGAAACGGGTGAAGGCCTCCTTGCCGACCTTGAACAGCCCGACATGCCCCGTGAGAAGCCGGACCCAGGACATGGCCTCGTCGAATCCCCTTCCCATGTCCAAGGCAAAGATGAGCTTTTCCCGCGCCGCCTTATTCGACATAGTCTTCGTCACCGATAAATTCTGTCGTATCATCAACGATGAGCTTAAAATCTTCCTTGGCCCCCATGAGATATTCCGGGTGGGAAAAATAAATCTTGTTATCGGCAATTTCCCGGAGCGCAGCGACAATCTCCCGGTTGTTGCGTGTATTGGTTAATGGTTGCGAACCTTTCAAAAGCTGCTTGGATCGTTTCACCGCCAGCAGAACCAGGGCGAAGCGGTTCCCGGTAACTTGCAGAGCGTCTTCAACAGTTATTCTTGCCATGCTGAACAGGCCTCCCTGAAAAATATATTCCCTGTGTTAATCCTCTTTTTCCTCATCGAGGATGTCCTGAATCTGTTTTATTCTTCTTTCCGTCCGGCTTTTTTCAGCCAGATAAATCGCCTGAAGAGAGTCGACCGCCCGATCCAGTGAATCATTAAAGATGACATAATCATACCCGAGCGCCTCTTCTATTTCCTGAAGGACCTGGCCCAGGCGTTTCTTTATTTCGGCGTCCGATTCTCCCCTGTTTTGCAGCCTCGACTTCAACTCAGCCAAAGAGGGAGGCAAAACGAAGACATAGATACCACCGGAGTAATTCTTTTTCAATGTCTTTGCCCCCCTCATTTCGATATCCAGGAGCATATCCCGACCCTGATCCAAAAAGCGGTCCATCATTTTCCCGGATGTCCCGTAACAGTGACCGTAATTCTCCTCCCATTCGGCAAATTCACCCTGCTCGATCCGTTCCCGGAATTCCGCCTCGGAAATGTAGAAGTAGTCCTTTCCGTCAACTTCTCCCGGTCTGGGTTTCCTGGTGGTATAGGAAACGGAAAATTGAACCTCGGGATGCCGTTCGAAAAATTTTCGGCGGATAGACGTCTTGCCCGCACCGGAGGGAGCGGACAGGACGAGAAAGATTCCCCTGGGTCTCCCATCGGACTTATTCAATATTCTGCACCTGCTCTCTCAATTTCGCCAGTTCACTCTTGATCTCGATCACCCGCCGGGAAATTTGGGCGTCGCTGCTCTTGGAACCGATTGTATTGATCTCCCTGCCCATTTCCTGGATGAGAAAGTCAATTTTCCTTCCCACGGCCTCCGCGCTGTTCATCATGGCCTCAAATTGTTCGAGATGGCTGCGGAAACGGACGGTTTCTTCCGTAATATCGCTCCGCTCCGCCATGACCGCCACTTCCTGGGCCAGGCGCGCCTCATCGACGACCAGCCCCTTGGTCAATTCCTGAACGCGGGCTACCAGGCGGGCGTGATATTCCTCGAGGAGCACCGGCGTTCTCTGGACGATCCCGTCGAGAGATGTGCGGATATAGCCAATCCGGTCCACGAGATCCCGATAGAGGATGTCTCCTTCCGTCTTCCGCATAGCCTTCAGCTCCGCCAGCGCTTCATAAAAGACCGGCTCCACCTTTCCCCAGCAGGCCTGCAAATCGGGGATCGCCTCCACGGGGGTCATCACGTCCTTGAAGCGCGACAACAGCTCCAGGGTAATCTCATCCGCAAGATTCAATTCATTTTTCATCTCAACCAGCAGAGAAAAATAATTTTTCAACAAGGGCAGGTTGAGGGAATATCGGTTTTCACCCTCCCCTCCATTGTCGGCATCCATCTTGATGGACACATCAATCCGGCCGCGGGAAAAGTGCTCGCCGACCTTTCTTTTGATCTCCATCTCCATCGGGAGGAAAAGGTTTGGGAGGCGAAGGGACACCTCCAGGTATCGGTGATTGAGCGACCTCATCTCAACCACGATCTTTCTTGTGTTATCCGTGGATTCCGCCCGTCCATAACCGGTCATACTGCTGATCATGTCTTGTTCCCCTATTCCTTAAAATTCCTTCCACGCACGGCAGGCTGCGTCTGTTTCAGCCCTTCCGGCTCTTCAACTGCTCGACATACCTGGCGCGGATCTTGTTGAACATTTCAATCGAGGATTTTTCCGCGTAATCGGGATACGTCCAGGGAAGTGTTGAAAAGGTTTTATGACTGTACATCAGGGTCAAGTCCGCGTAAATCCCGTCCCGGAGATAGGGCCGATGGGTATACCCCTTGCCCGTGGCCAGAATCAGATGGGCCTTGGCAATGTAGCCGGGATCAATATTGACCGTCCTCTTTCCGGCCACCGCAAACCGGTCCTCCAGGGAATTGGTCCGGTTCTTGATATCGGGAAGGCTTTCCGGGGGGATGAGGCGCTCGAAGGACACAAACCGCCTCAGCAGCGAAGACCCCATCTCCTCGGCATAGTAAGACGTATAGTCGAAGGGAAGCAGGCCGCTGATGAAGTCCGTCTCCCCGTAAGTTTCGATCACGCAGGCCAGAATGTCGCGCAGTACGTCCCGATCCACGGCAAACAGACTCATGATCAGCTTGACCGCTTCAGCTTCGCGAGGCCGGCTCATAGGACCTTTTTCAACTCCTGGCGGGTCACCGTTGCCGTTCCCACCTTGCCGACGACGATGCCCGCGGCGCAGTTGGAGATCGCCGCCGCTTCCCGGAAGCTGGCCCCCGAAGCCATGCACAGGGCGAAGACACCGATCACCGTATCCCCCGCGCCGGTGACGTCAAACACCTCCCGGGCTTCCGTCGGGAAAAGGGTATGCAGAATTCCCCCCCCTTGCCCGTCTCTTTCAAAAAGGCTCATCCCTTCCTCTCCCCGCGTGATCAGCAGGGACCGGAAATTGTAGCGGGACAGCAGTTCCTTTCCGACCCGGACAAGCTCATCCCCTGTCGGCGCATCCACGCCGACGGCCCTGCCCGCTTCATGATGATTGGGGGTTATGATGTCCACCCCCGAATACAGGGACAGGTCGTTTCTCTTGGGATCGGCGCAGACCACGATATCCGTTCCGGCCACGACCTCAAGAAGGCCCGTCATCAGCTCCCTGGTGACAACCCCTTTGCCGTAATCGGAAACCACGATGGCTCCCAGTTCTCCCCGTAGCGTCCGGGCATAGGCAAGCAGTTTTTCAATGCTCTCCGCATCCGCCGTCTGCCGGCTCTCCCGATCGAACCGGACCACCTGCTGTCCGTGGGCAATAATCCTTGTCTTCAGGGTCGTCGGGCGCCCCGTTTCGACCACCAGCCCCGCCGGATCAATGTTCCTCCCGCGGAACTCTTCCCGGATCCGCTCGGCCATGGCATCCTCGCCGACGATCCCGGCGCCGTATACCCTTCCTCCCATGGCATAGATATTATTGATGACATTGGCGCAACCGCCGAGAAGGAGACGGTCCCCGGAAACATCCACAACGGGAACCGGCGCCTCGGGAGAAATCCGGGCGACCCTCCCCCGGATAAAATGATCCACCATGACATCTCCGACAACCAGCACGCGGGCCTCGGAGAAACGTTCAACAATTTCCCGCGCTCTCTTCCTGTCCAGAACTTTTTTCATATCAGATTTATCAAATATTAGATTTTCAAGCGAATTTTATTCCTTTGAGGGCGACCGATGCTAGTACCATGAGGCATGTTTGTCAAATCATTTCTTGCCCTGAAATCCCGCTCCCGGTTTTGCCGGTCTATTCCTGATTGACTTCACATGAATTATCAAGTAGAGGGAAATGCTTAGAATAATAAACAGGTTTACTCTGGGAAACGCGTTCATGATCCGGTCGATTCTCCTAATTTTTGTGGGTGTGTCCATTACCGCTTTTTTCTCTTTCTGGGCGGTGGCCTTCTCCCTCCTTGGCGCGGGCGAGAACCGCATCCACAGACTGGCGCAGCTCTGGGCCAGGATGCTGCTGGCCCTCTCCTCGATACCCGTGGAAATATCCGGCCTGCGCCATGTCCTCCTGGACAGACCCCAGATCTTTGCCGCCAATCACCAGAGCGACATCGATACCCTGGTGGCCCTGGCCTGCATTCCCGTTCAGTTCCGCTGGATCGCCAAGCAGGAGCTCTTCAGCATTCCCCTTTTCGGCACCGCCATGCGCAATGCGGGATACATTCCCATTGACCGGAGAAATCATGACAGCGCCCTGAGAAGCCTGGAGAATGCCGCCCAGATCATTCGAAGGGGCCGTTCCGTCATGACCTTCCCCGAAGGGACGAGAAGCGGCGATGGGACGATCCAGCCTTTCAAACAGGGGGTCTTTCATCTGGCGATCTCGGCCGGCGTACCTGTCGTCCCGGTAACGATCATCGGAAGCGGGGCCATCATGCGGAAACGCTCTCTGAAGATCACTCCGGGCGGCGTGAAGCTGATTTTTGACAAGCCGATCGACGCGGCGAACTATTCCATTGAAACGCGCCACCAGCTCATCGACGAGGTGCGTAATACCATTGTTGAAAATTACCGGAACGATTCATCCCCTCCCAAGCCCGGTTCGGCCGCTCACCACACCGGAATAAAAAAGGGAGTTTGAGGTGGAAACGAAATCTTCAAACCATCCGCCTTCCCGTTCTTCATGGAGGCACGAGATTCCCGGCGTCATCAGCCTGACGGCGGCCCTGTTCCTGCTGCTGTGCCTTTTTTCCTATTCCCCGCAGGACCCATCCATCGGCCATTACGTCCCGCCGGGGGGACCGGTCCATAACCTCATCGGCCGGTTCGGCGCTCACCTTTCCTATGCCCTTCTGTGGTTCTTCGGGATGAGCGTTTTCCTCCTGCCCGCCGGATTGCTGACCCTCTCCATTCTGTATTTTGTCCGGCCGGATTTCAGGACAGGCAAAAAAATCTTCATTGGATTTTCCGGATTGATGCTTTCTTCCTCCGGGCTCCTTTCTCTTCTGGCTCCGGCGCTGAGCCTCCACGACGTGCAGGATCAGCCCGGCGGTCTGCTGGGAAAGGCGCTGACAGGACTGCTTTCTTCCTCCCTTGGCTCCGCCGGCACAGCGCTCCTGCTCCTGTTTGTCCTGACTGTCTCCCTGATGATCCTGTTCCGGTTCTCCCTGCTGTCCCTGGGAAGCCTCCTGAAGGCGAATCTGGCGGCGGGCGGGCCGGCCCTGATGTCCCTGTTCCGCAGGGGAAGAGCCATCCTCCCGGAAAGGAAGGAAAAGATCCCCCGCATTCATACCCGGAAGCCGGCGGCCCCGCCGGCCGGGGAAAAGGCCAACCCGCCGGAACCGCCCCCCCTCGTCCCCGTTGTGCGGCGTGGAGGAGGGTATACGCTGCCGCCCCTTACCCTGCTGGACTACAAGGAGCGCAGGGACGCGAAGGTCAGGAAGGACTCCCTGCTGGCCAACTCCCGCACCGTTGAAAAGACCCTGGCCGATTTCGGCGTGGTGGGGAAGGTCGTGGAGGTTCAGCCCGGACCCGTCGTCACCCTCTACGAGCTGGAGCCGGCGCCGGGAGTCAAGATCAACCGGATCACCACCCTTTCCGATGACCTCGCCCTGGCCCTGAAAGCGCCCAGCATCCGGATCATGGCCCCGATCCCCGGCAAGGCCGCCGTCGGCATTGAAATCCCCAACGGCAACAGGGAAACCGTCTATCTCCGGGAGGTCCTGGACAGCGAGACGTTCCGCGAATCCCGCCTCGTCCTTCCCATCGCCCTGGGCAAGGATATCGTCGGCAACCCCATGGTCGCGGACCTGACCCGCATGCCCCATCTCCTCATCGCCGGGACCACCGGATCGGGGAAGAGCGTTTCCCTCAATGCCATGATCTGCAGCATCCTGCTCAAAGCCGCGCCCGAGGATGTCAAGTTCCTCATGATCGATCCCAAGCGGCTGGAACTCTCTTCCTATGAAGGGATCCCTCATCTCCTCCACCCCGTGGTGGTGAACCCCAAGAAGGCCGCCCAGGTCCTCAAGTGGGCCGTGGAGGAGATGGAGCGGCGCTATCAGCTGATCGCCGCGTCGGGCGTGAAGAACATCGATTCCTACAACAAGGCCCTTGCGACGGCCGCGCCGCAGCAGCCCCTGCCCGGACTGGCGCCCTCCTCCGAAGGAGCGCCGCAGAGTGCATTGCCTTCCAAACTGCCCTATATCGTCATTATCATCGACGAGCTGGCGGACCTCATGATGGTCGCCCAGAAGAATGTAGAGGACTCCCTGACCCGGCTGGCCCAGATGGCCCGGGCGGCGGGCATCCACCTCATGCTGGCGACCCAGCGCCCCTCGGTGGATGTCATCACCGGCCTGATCAAGGCCAACTTCCCCACGCGCATCTCCTTCCAGGTCTCCTCCAAGGTGGATTCCCGCACCATCCTGGATCAGCAGGGCGCGGAAAGCCTGCTGGGATCCGGCGACATGCTCTTCCTGCCCCCCGGAACCGCCAAGATCTCGCGGATTCACGGGGCCTTCGTCTCCGACCGGGAGATCGAACGCATCACGGAATACATCAAGACGCAGGCACAGCCCACCTACGACGAATCCATTTCCCGCTACGAAGCGGACTCGGATATGCGGGAGGGGGAAAAGGGGAATGAGGACGTTGACGAAAAGTATGACGAGGCCGTGGAACTGGTGACGGACCTGGGACAGGCCTCCATTTCCCTCGTCCAGCGCTACATGAAGATCGGCTACAACCGGGCCGCCCGCCTCATCGAACGGATGGAGTCGGAGGGCATCGTCGGGCCTTCCGACGGCGCGAAACCCCGGAAAGTCCTGGTCGGGAAGCTGCCGCGATGATAGAAAGCACCGTTCACGTCGTCAACCTCGGCTGCCCGAAAAATCTCGTGGATTCGGAGGTGATGGCCGCCCTGCTGGCCCAGGCCGGTTGCCGGATCGTCTCCACGCCGGAAGAGGCCGAAATCGTGCTTCTCAACACCTGCGCCTTCATCCTGCCGGCCCGGGAGGAATCCATCGATGAAATCTTCCGGCTCGCCGAATGGAAAAGGCAGGGGAACTGCAGGCATCTCATCGTTACCGGCTGCCTGCCCCAGCGCTACGGCGTGGAGCTGGCGGCGGAGATCCCCGAGGTGGACCTCTTTCTGGGGATATCGGAAGTGCCGAACATCGCCGATCATCTCCGGAAGCTGCGAGACGGGCAACTCGATGCGCAGGCAAACCGCGCCGTGGTGACCCCGCCCCTCTTCCTCATGAATGCCGGCCATCCCCGCCTCCTTTCCGCGCCGACCTTCAGCGCCTACCTCAAAATCGCCGAGGGCTGTTCGCATCGCTGCGCCTACTGCGTCATCCCCGAGATCCGGGGAAAGGCCCGCAGCCGGCCCGTCGATGATCTCCTCGAGGAGGCGCAAGGCCTGGCCGATCGCGGCATCCGGGAACTGATCCTGATCGCCCAGGACACCACCGCCTACGGCCGCGACCTGCCCGGAAGGCCCACCCTGGCCCTTCTCCTCCGGGAACTGGCCGCCCTGGAGGGCCTGGCCTGGATCCGCCTTCTCTACACCTATCCATCCGGCCTGGCGGACGAACTCTTCGCGGTCATCGCGGAGCATGACCGGATCTGCCCCTACCTGGATGTCCCGATCCAGCACATCGACGACGCCGTTCTCAAGGCCATGAAGCGCCAAGGCGACAGCCGCCGGATCCGGAAGAGGCTGAGCCGCGCCCGGGAGGTCATCCCAGGCCTCGCCCTGCGGACCTCACTCATCGTGGGTTTCCCCGGAGAGACACCGGCTCAATTCAACCGCCTCCTGGCGTTTGTCCAGGAGATCCGCTTTGATCATCTCGGGGTCTTTCCCTATTCCCCGGAAGAGGGGACGCCTGCGGACAAGCTGCCCCGCCAGGTCTCGGAGCGGACCAAAAAGGCCCGGCGCAATCTGCTCATGGAGGAGCAGGCGGTCATTTCCAACGAGATCAATTCGACCCTCGTGGGCTCCCTCCAGGAGGTGCTCATTGAAGGCCCGAGTGGCCATCCCGACTATCCCTTCGTGGGGCGCTGCCGCCGCCAGGCCCCGGAAATCGACGGGGTGACCTATGTAAAAGGCGGAAACCAGGCCCTTCCGCCCGGCTCCCTCGTCCCCTGCCGGATCGTTGCGGCAGACGACTACGATCTCTTTGCAGAGCCTGTTGGATCGCCGTATTGAAGAGGGCCGACATGCCTGATAAAAAGCGCATCTTCATCAGTTCTGTCCAGAAGGAGCTCGAACTGGAGCGGGCCGCCGTCTCAGGCCTCATTGCCACGGACCCCTTTCTGATGCAGCATTGCAGCCCGATCCTATTTGAACGGGAGCCTGCCTCTTTCCGCCCCGCTTCCATGCCCTATCTCGACAGGCTTCGCGAATGCTCCGTTTACGTGCTCCTCGTCGGAACGGAGTACGGTCGACCGGACGGGGGCCTTTCGGCCACCCACCACGAATACCGCCTCGCCCGGGAGCTCAAGCTTCCCTCCCTGATTTTTCTCAAGGGGATGACCGATGAAGGCCGCTTGCCGGAGACGCGGGCCTTCATCGAAGAGATCAAAAAGGCCGGCCACACCTACAAGAGATTTCATGATCGGGAAGACCTCAAGCCGGAAATGCTCCGGGCGCTCCTGCGCACCCTGGCCGAACAATTCGGGATTCAGGCCACCAGCGCCGAGCAAAACGAAAGCGAACACCTGATTGAAGCGGCCTCGTCCTTCGAGACAGCCATGCTGAGGGATGTGCCGGTCAGCGAACTCGATCAGCGGCTGATCGAGGAATTCAAGGGCCGGATTCCCGGCGATATCCACGAAACATGGTCTGCCGCCGAGGTGCTCCATGCCCGGGGTCTCCTGCTCCGCTGCGATCATCCGGCCGCATTCTGCGCCAGCGCAGCGGCACTCGTTCTTTTCGGCGAACATCCCGCCTTTCGTTTTCCCCAATGCGAAATCCTCGTCGATGCCTACGACGATACGCGCATCTCGGGCCGACCCAAAGGTCAGCTGAACGTAAACGCCCCGCTTCCCCATGCCCTGGAAGAGATCCTTGCCTTCATCGACGCTCACACCTTCCATCCCCGGCGCGTGGTCGGCCTCAACAGCATCCGCCTCAATGAGTATCCACAGGCGGCCATCCGGGAAGCCCTCCTGAACGCCGTTGCCCACCGCAACTACGAGGACGCTTCGCGCAAAGTCTTCGTCCGCCTCTTCAGCAACCGCATCGAGATCGCCAGCCCCGGCTACCCGCTCAAACCGATCACCCTGGCCAAATTGCGAAAAGGCAACTACCGCCCCTGTTCGAGGAATCCCCTGATCGCCCAGGGCCTCTGCATCCTGGATAAAATGGAGCAGCGGGGAACGGGCTTCGCCCGCATGCGCGACGCCATGCTCAACCACGGCCTCGATCCGCCCGTTCTCGATCAGCAGGACGGCTTTTTCGTGGTCACACTGCCCGGACCGGCCGGCAACTACGACCGCCTGAGGCCGCCTACCGATGCGCCGGGCTTCATTACTCCCGCCATGGAAGCCCGGCTCAATGAGCGACAGCGAAGAATTGTGATGCAGATCCAAGAGGGCGGCAGCGTCACCAATAAGTGGATCCGGGACACGTTCAACGTGGTGCGTGATACAGCCTATCGCGATATCCAGTTGCTTCTTGACCTGCACATCATCGAAAGGAGAGGGCGTGGGCGTTCAATCCGCTATGTTCTTACAGGAGAACGGGCGTAATCATCCGATAATCGTCCGGTGAAATTCCCTAATCATCCGATTTCGGAAATTGGGTGAGGTGTAAAACGCTTTACCGCAAATCTTTTGATATAAAAGAGAAGATCTTCCAATAGGATTGGATATCATCATGATCGAGGCCATCGGGAAGCAATTTATTCGTTGGGTTGAATTTATCAAATCCCGACACGACAGGATCTTCTGAATCAGGGGAGCGGGGTCTTTCAACCCCTTTTTCTTTAAATCTGCCCCGTTGGACCAACACCCGAAAACAGGATTTTTGAAAGCATGCCCATACCCACTGAAAACGATAGAGAAACCATCATTCGACTCCTCCAGTAAGGAAAACCCCTTCCTGAAATCTACAAGTCCCGGCTCTTTCCCTTGGAGGTCAGGGATTATGTGGCGTTGACGAAGATTGATCAGCTTGTTTACTCAGAGAAAAAACGCGGGAAGACGTCATTGCGGAAACCCTGGCCGGCCCCCTCCAGGAGGTACGCACCTTCAATACGGACAATCCCTTTCCGGATGGCTGGCGAAACATGCTCATTTTCGGCGACAACCTCATGGCCCTGAAGATTCTCTATGAAGATCAGCGCGGTCCGGACAAGTGCGGAACAGGGAAAGGGACAACCTATCGACTTTCCCGTAAGGCAGCCGCCATTCTCAATGAAGGGGTGGCCTATAACATGACGCGAAGATTGGATCTGGAAGCGATCAAGGTCCTCATCCGGTCCTTGCTTAAGGATCGTCCTCTCCGCAATTCCGACATCAGGAGCTTCACAGACTTGGGCCGCCAGCAGGTCTATCGGATCATGAAAGAGCTTGAAGCAGACGGTCTGGTCTATCAAGAGGGGCGCGGCCAAACTGCCCTGTGGCATTTGAAGCAAACATATGCGATGTCATCCAGGATATCAACATCCGCATAGCCAATGGCACCGAAACAATAAAATGAAGAATATTAAGAACTGGCAGTGGCAGGCGTAGCTCTGGAACGGACGACTTCAAAAGACGACAGGCTCTGCGTGCGGCTGGTCTGTGCAACCCCTCCCTGTCTCCCCTTGTAGTCACTGTGCAACGATTGGTGACGCACCCGCACCTGTTTCGTCTCCCTTTACATACTCCCATACCAACCCTTGAAAGTTCCTTCATGATCTTTGAAATTTCAAGGATGATCCTGCAACCTGAAATGTGAAAGGAACTCACAGAATGACCGGATATTCAAGATTACGGTGATTGGATAGCCCCCTCCAATTTCCACCTAATTCTTAGACCAAAATAAGGAATTCCAGGTATTGCCCTCCTCGGGCATTCAGGGCATATTCGGTTCAAAAGAAACGCCACCATCCTCGTGATGCGAGTTCTGAGGCTAAACAATGAGGAGGCTCCCATGAACCAGCCCCAGTGGGAAGAAGAGAGTGAAAAGCGAAGAGAGGAATCGGAGAAGCGTCACGCGCGGATGGCCAGGCTTTTTAAAGAAGACCGCCTGGCCTTTGAACGGGAGCGCAAGCGGCTTCTCGATGAGTTTTTCAGCAGTGTCGAGGATGAAGATCTGCGCCAGCGGCTGCGAGCTCTGCAGGCTTCCTTCGAAACGAAAATGAAGCACGCCGGATCAGCCCACAATCGGTTCGTGCTGGCCCAGACATTGTTCTGGGACAATTTTCACAACAACTGGGAGCCCGGCATCCTGCAGTTCAATGAATGCCTGAAGAGCCTGGAGAGAAACTACAGCGCCTTCGATGATGAGCCGGATTCTTAGAGCCCGCCGTTCTGGTAGGTGTAGGTTACGGCGACGCCGGCCGAAAACCTCTCCGAATATCGGCCTTCCGCGTTAAGATGAAACCCCCTGCCCAGGGGCACGGAAATTCCTCCATAACCGCCGATCTCCGTTTTATTCTTCATAGTGGCGTCTTCTTCCAGCAACGGGATTCCAGAAACATGGCGGGAGGAGGTCACACGGGCTTCCGAGTAATGGATGAAGGGACCGGCATACAGGATGATCCCGCGGGCGGCGGTGGCTGATACGCTGATCCCCGACGTGATCTCCCACAGATCCCTGACGTTGAGTTCCGCCTTGTAGGGGGCGCCATTCCAATGCCCCCTGACCTCGTCTCCGAAATCGCCGAAGAAGAAGGAACCCTGAAGAAAAGCGCCGATGCCGAAAGCCCCTCCCAGGGGAAGGAAGACCTTGGCCCCCAGGGCACCGAAAGGCGTTTCATTTTCCTCGAAATCATCGGGAGAAGAGGTGGTCGTATTTATCCTGGAACGGAAACCATCTTCGATCTCCAGATCGGCGATCCCGATTCTCCCGTAAACTTCCCAGAGGTGGCGGGCGCCGCCATAGGCCACCTGCGAATATACCCGGTTCTGCCGGAATACGCAGGTCCCGTTACCCTCGAATTTATCCTCATGATAGTCAAACCCAACGGTCGTGTTCAATCCGCCTTTCTCCCTTGAAAGCGACTGCGGGGGGCCGAACAGGCCGCCCGCGGCAGCAGTTCCCGGGACAGAAAAAAGGACCAACAGAAGGGACATCCCTAGAAATTTCATCAGTAGTTTCGCCATTGAGACCTCCGGAACCTCTGCATCATCCCTTGTCAGGGTTGCTCTTATTCAATCCCGCTGCCGACGCTCACGGGCATTTTTCCCTCTCCGGACGGGAGCTGTTTCGTCAGATGTTTTTTCCGCGCTTCAATTTTCTGCTTCCGGTACTGGGCAAAGGCATCCCGGATGGAGAGATAGGGGTCGATCGCCGCCCCCTTGAGCGCCTCATAATCACCAATCCTCAAGGAGGTATCGTTGACCGCCTCGTATCCCCTCACCGTCATGGGGGCATACCAGGGATTCAGATAGGAGACGGGGGAAAGGAAATGCCTTCCGGCAATGTCAACCGTATCCCGGAGGCTGGACGGTCCCAGGACCGGCCAGACGATGTAGAAGCCGGGCCCCAGGCCGTAAATCCCCAGGGTCTGTCCCAGATCGACATTCTGTTTGGGAAGATCCAGTTCGTTTTTCGATGAGGGATCCAGAAGTCCACCAACTCCCCACAGGGTGTTCACAACAAAACGTCCCGATTCCTTGACGGCGCCGCTGAAATCGGCCTGAAGCAGGCAGCTGAGAAACCGGACTGGAAAGGCGAGATTTGAGAAAAAATTCCGGACGCTGATTCTCGCGGGCTCGGGAACAACCTCGCCATAAGTCTGAGATACAGGCTTGAGCAGCCAGAAGTAGAGCTTGTCGTTAACATGGTACATGGCCCGGTTGAAAGGCTCCAGAGGGTCATAGAGGGTTACCGGCGCTTCTCCCTCTTCCTCCGGAACATAGTCCGACTCCAGATCATCGGTATGCCAATTCCTCTTTTCCTCCTCCGGAAGCTCCGGGGACGTCCCCGGAGCGACGCTTTCCGGCGCACTCCCTGCCGGCACCGCCCTGCTCTCAGGCTCAGCGGCTGAGGGTTCGGCCATTGCAGGGCTTTCGACGCTTCCCGGATCAGGCTTTGACTCTCTTGCCGGAGGTTCCTGCGAAGCCGGCTCAAGCTGGTTCGAGTTGCCCGCACTCGGGAGAAGAATCGGCGCCGAGGCTGAGGTCGCCACGGCAGACGAGGCGTCGGCACGCGGAGCACCAACGCCTGCAAGAAGAACGAGAAAAAGAACGGTCAAACAGAAATGTTTCATGGCCGGGATCCCCTTTTCCTGTGCTCTGGAGACTACGTTTCTTTTACCTTTTTCCTCAGGGTCTGAAGCATCTGTTCCGGGGTGTTTTTTGCCAGTATTTCATTGAACTGCGTACGGTAATTCTGGATCAGGCTGACGTTTTCCACAACGACGTCATAGACTTTCCAGGTATTCCCCTTCCGGATCATGCGGTATGTGAACGGAATCGTCTTTGAGGATGACAGAATTCTCGTTGTCACTTCGGCCTGGTTGTCCGAAAGCATGGTTTCCCTGTCAAAAATAACATTCTCGTTGGCATAGGCGAGAATCCTGTCCGCGTAGGTTTTTTCAAGCACCTGCCGGAAGAGGTGAACGAACTCCTCGCGCTGAGCGGCGTTGAGGCTGTTCCAGTTCCTGGCCAGGGCCCGCCTGGACAGCTCCACTTCATCGAACATGAGGACGTAAATGGCTCGGAGCTTATCCTTTTTGACCTCCTTGGCCGATGCCGGCTTAAGCGCCGGATCCTTTAGAATTTCAAGCACCTTGTTGACATGAATCTTCAGCGTGTCCGTGGCCGCACCGGCACAGGCCGGCGACGGCAACAGCGAAAGTACAAACCATAAAACGATTGCAATTCCGAGGTGTTTTTTCATGGCGAATCCTTTTCTGTCTCCTATTCAGCGCTGTCTGTCTCTTTTTTGATCTCACCGAAGGCATATTTGCCGATGAGGCTTTCGATATCCAATGCCGGATGCGTCTCAATGATCGCCCCACCCGGGCGCAGGAGTTCGCCCCCTCCTCCCGGATCGATGCTGAGATACTTGTCTCCGATCAATCCCTCCGTCTTAATCGAAGCGATGGCATCGTCATAAATCTTGATGTCCTTTTTGATCTTCATCTCCACAACCGCTCTCAGGTCCTTCTGGTCTATGAAAAGCCTTTCCACCCTGCCGATTTCGATGCCCATCATATCCACGGTGCTGCCGGCCCTCAAACCGGAGACGGAGGTAAAGCGGGCAATAAGCCTATAGGTGTCATCGCCGAACAGGGAGACATGCCCGAGCTTCACGGTCATGTAACCGATCAGAATCAATCCGAAAACAATAAAGATACCCACGGTCGTTTCCATGGCATATTTTTTCATGGCTTTACTCCTGCGTGTCGCACGTTATGCGGCCGATTTCTTTCTGCCGGTCTCTTGCGCACTCAATGACAGACTCAATTTTTTCCAGCAGGTTGCCCTGGGCCATTCCGGCAAGAACAACCAGTTCAACACACCCATCACCCATTTTGCCGACGGCCTCGCCCTGGATGCCCCGGATCCCTTCTTCCTGGAATTCATTAATAAAATCAACCATGAGGGCATCCGCTTCGGTCTGATCCGAATAGGGGAGCATGGTCACGAACTGTTGAGCATTGACCCGGGTGGAAAAACCGCCGATGGGACCAAAGTGCTTATCGATGAACAGCCCGGTGCTGTGGATCGCCTTCTGTGCCGCATCGTGTCCCAGGTTGCTGATGACGGAATCCAGCCCCTCCAGGGTAAAGATGATGATGGTGAAGCTTTCCCCCAGAGCGCCCCCTTTCATGCTTGCATGATACTGAATCTTGAACTGCCGCTTGGAGCGCAGCCCCGTCAGTTCCTGCTGCAGGCCCTCAAGACTGCGTATGACCTCATCCTTGAAGGGATGGTCAAAATCCTCCAGCTCCTCAACGGTTCCCTGAAAGACAATGGTCCGGTTGTACAGGGCCAGGATTCGATTGGAGATGAAGTAGACGTCGGGAATCTCGTGGCTGACCAGGACCGCGGTAAACCCGAATTTTCTCTGATACTGGGCGATCATGCTCAGGATGGCATTTTTCCGCACCGGGTCCTGTCCGGACGTCGGTTCATCGAAGAGGACGATCTGGGGATCGATGACCAGGGCCCGCGCCAGGGCCGCCCGCTTCTGCATGCCCCCGGAAAGTTCGGAGGGATATTTGTACATCGCGTCGATCAGCTCCGTCTGCTCGATCCGGGCCCTGACCCTGCGGTCGATTTCCGCTTTTTTGAGCCTCGTCGTTTCCCGAAGGGGCAGAGCGATATTGTCATAGACGGTCATGGAATCAAAGAGCGCGTTGTCCTGAAACATGTAGCTCATCCGGCCCAGAGCGGCATACCGTTCCTTTTTGCTCATCTGGTCCAGGGGCTGCCCCCGGAACAGGATGCTCCCTTCATCCGGTTGAAGCAGACCGATGATATGCTTGAGAAGGACGCTCTTGCCGCCACCGCTCAAACCGATGATGGTCGTGACCTCCCCCTCATAAATTTTCAGATTGACCTTTTCCAGGACGGTGAGGGATCCGAAACGCTTCGTCACGTCCCGAAATTCGATCAGTGGATTATCCATCATCAACCTCAGAGCAGAAGGGAGGTAACCACATAATCCGATACCAGGATCAGCACACAGGAGAGGACGACGGCCGAGGTCGTTGCCAGACCGACGGCTTTCGCCCCGCGGCTCTCCGAACGCATATGGGCAAAATAGCCCTGATAGCAGCAGACCGTGGCGACAATGACCGCAAAGACGAACGCCTTGACGAACCCATCGGTCACATCCTTCATCTCCACACTGGACTGCACGCGATAAAAATAGGTGCCGGCGTTGGCGCCCATGATCCAGACACCGGAAACGTAACTGCCCAGAATGCCGATCAGGTCAAAAAGGGTGGTCAGAATGGGAAAGCTGATAATGGCCGCTGCAATCCTCGGGCTGACGAGGTATCTCAGCGGATCGATGTGCATGGTGTCGAGGGCGTCAATCTGCTCGGAGATTCGCTGGATTCCGATTTCCGCGGTAATGGCGGATCCGGCCCTGGCCGTGATCATGATGGCGGTCAGGACGGGTCCCAATTCCCGGATCAGCGACAGGGCGACGAGGGTGCCTAGGGCCCCTTCCGCACCGACCTTGACCAGGGCGTGGTAGGATTGAAGGCCCAGGACCATGCCGGTAAAAAGGCCGACCAGCATGATGATCATCATGGATCTCGCCCCGATGTAATAGACCTGCTGAATCACCTTCTCCAGTTGGCGGGCACGGGGGATCCTCATGATGGCCAGCAGCAGAAAGATCACGGCAGCGCCTGCATGGTTTACCCAGTTAAGCGCCGTACTGCCCAGCAGCGCAAAGGGCAGGGTCAGCAGCCTGCCCGGCCGCCGCGGTTCCCCATTCTCAAAAGATTTCTGTATCTTCGCAGACAGCGTCATACATCAAGCCTCTATCCGGTTGGACTCTTTGACGACTTCCCCTGTCCAACATCCGTTCCATACATCATTAAACCGGATCTTATTATCAGCTCCCGGCGGAACAAGTCAAGCAGAGCTTCCCTGTTTCACAAAGGATTCATTAAATTCAACCCATTGGGATGAAGGATCGACCCCTTGGAATGAGACGGCCTGTCCGATGCGGCCCATCTCTCTTCGCTGTGTCACATCGTCAGGGGGCGCGTTCAATCCGTAAGGAGAGACATCTTCTCCGAGAGCGATGTGAAAATTGCAATTTTCATGCGCCCTTGATCAACTGGAAATCGTCACTACATTATATTCTAAAAGAAAAACAGAACACAACCGGAGGCCGACCATGCGAAAGATATTTTCAGTCATTCTGATTCTGATCCTGACGTTCGGCTGCAACGGCAATTCCCCTTCCCAGAAAGGAGCAAACACGATGACAGAGCAGAAACGCAGCACCCGGATCGCCACCTTTGCAGGTGGCTGTTTCTGGTGTGTGCAGAGCGATTTTAAAAAGGTGCCCGGTGTGATCCAGGTTGTCTCAGGATATACCGGAGGGTCAGGAGAAAACCCGACCTACGAAACCTACGGCAGAACGGGCCATGTTGAGGCTGTTCAGATCGCCTATGATCCGGAGAAGATCTCCTATGAACAGCTGCTTGATATCTTCTGGCGGCATATCGACCCCACGGATGGAGGAGGACAGTTCGTTGACCGCGGCCCCCATTACCGGAGTGTTATTTTCTATCATGACGAGGATCAGAGGAAGGCGGCAGAACGATCAAAACAGGACCTGGATCAGTCGGTGAAGTTCGCCAGGCCGGTGGCCACAGAGATTCTTCCCGCTACCCGGTTCTACGAAGCGGAGAGCTATCACCAGGACTACGACAGCAAGAACCCGCTGCACTATCAACTCTACCGTTCCGGATCCGGCCGGGACCGGTTTCGGGAAAAAGTCTGGGGCGGGGAAACCGACACGGTTCCCTCGAACAATGGCCGTGCCTGTGTCAAGCCCGGCGAGGCGACCCTGAAAAAGATCCTGACGCCCCTGCAGTACCAGGTCACGCAGCAGGAAGCTACGGAACCTCCCTTTCGTAATGAATACTGGGATAACAAGAGAGAGGGAATCTATGTGGATGTGGTTTCCGGCGAACCGCTGTTCAGTTCCCGGGACAAATATGATTCCGGAACGGGGTGGCCAAGCTTTACCAGACCTCTGGAGCCGGGCAATATCGTGGAGCGGGATGACAACCGCCTCTTTTCCCGGCGCACGGAGGTCCGCAGCCGCCATGGCGATTCCCATCTGGGTCATGTTTTTCCCGATGGACCCGGGCCGACAGGTTTGCGCTACTGCATGAATTCCGCCGCGCTGCGCTTTATCCCCAGAGAGGATCTGGAGAAGGAAGGATACGGAAACTATGTCCGGATTTTCAGCGAAGACTAACCTCTGGATAATTTTGAATCCGCAACGGGCTCATTCGTAAGGATTTTAGAAGTAAAAAATCAGGATAAGACCGATTGCTGAAAACGGCCGTATCCTGTATCTTTATTACTGAACTTTTATTTTCCCAGTGAAGCTCCAGATCCTAAGAGAGATTGCCGGCTCTTGTTCTTTTCGTGCATTCATCTGTCACCCTCTGGCAGAACCGGGAAATCGGAAAGGAGGATGTCGAATTCTTCATAGACCAAGCGGCAGGGAAATCGAAGGGCTTCAAGATGCTGCCGGCAAGGAGACCCATCAGACACCGCCCGGACAGCAATAACTTATCAGGAGGGGAGTATGAGAAAATTCATTGTATTCATTTTTGCAGCAGCCGTTTTATTGATGTCCGCGCCGAACGGGAATGCGCTGTTAACGGTTCCCTATACTGTTGACGCCAACACCGTTGCCCTTTATCACCTCGACTCCGAGACCGGGGGCGTGACTCCCGACAGCGTGGGCAACCATGACGGAGTCCTTTATGGAAACGCACAGATCACCGGTTCCGGAAAATTCGGAAGCGGTCTCGCACTGGACGGCAACGGAGACTACGTCCGCCTCGGCAATGTGCATCAGAATCCTGTGAAGGACTATACACAGGGAAGCGTCGAGGCATGGGTGAATCTGACCGGTTCCCCTTCGTACATGGTGGTGCTGGGCTCCGGCACAGAATATGGGAACAATTGGGACGATGGATGGTTTCTTGGAAGGCATGGGAGTTACTCGGACAAGCTGGTGTTCATGATCTGGAATGGGGGCTGGAATATCGCCAGCAGTGAGATGACCCTGGAAAGCCTGGTGGGCGGATGGCACCATCTCGCGGGAACATGGGGATCGAAGGGTATAGAAGTGTGGGTGGACGGTGTTCTTAAAGGGACCAACCCCACTAACGTGGCGCCCAGCAACCCGAATTATACAACGGCCCTCATCGGGACAGACTCCTGGACATGGGCGACTCCGGGAACGATCGACGAGGTCAGGATCTCCGATATCCAGCGAGACTTCACGGCCACAGCCGTTCCGCTTCCCGCCAGCCTTCTGTTCCTTGCTCCGGGGCTTGCCGTCATTGCCGGACTCAGGAGAAAACTGAAGGCATAAGCAGATACAACCATCGCGTTTACTTCTAGAAATATCGGGCAGGATCCCTTGGCGGTCCTGCCTTTTTTATGCGGCTCTTCCAGCAGGATTGGCCTCTCTTGAGGGATGAAAGAATTGACATTTCCGGCCGCATCTCCTATAGTTCCGCCGACTCTGCGATTGTCCCCGAAAATGCTTCCATCGCTTCCGGGCATCAGATCGTGGAATAACATCAACAATCCGGCTGATTTTTCCGTTTCCGGCAATCCCCTGGAGCGGGTCCGTTCAGCCGGTTACAGGACTGGAGTTATCATGCAGATTCAGGAGGTCTTTTCCCGTTACGCTTCGGAACTGAAACGCGTCGAAGAGGAAATGGAGGCCCATCTTCGTTCCGAAGTATCCGTCATCCCGGAGATCGTCAACCACCTGCTGGGCAGCGGCGGCAAGCGCTTCCGACCCCTGCTGGTTCTGGCAACGGCCGACCTCTTCGGCTACCGGGGCACGCGCTGCTACACCCTTTCCGCCGTCATCGAGTTCATCCATACGGCGAGCCTGTTCCATGACGATGTCATCGACAAGGCGGAGACCCGCCGCGGCAAGGTCTCGGCCAACAATATCTGGGGAAACGCCGCCACGGTCCTGGTGGGCGATTATCTCTATTCGAAGGCCTACCAGCTCATGGCAAAAGACGGAACCATGGAGATCATTCAGCTCATTTCGAACACCTCCAACGTCATGTCGGAAGGGGAGGTCTTTCAGCTGATCAAATGCGGCGAAGCGAACCTTTCCGAAGAGGAGTACCGGAAGATCATCGAGAAAAAGACCTCCATTCTCATCTCGGCGGCCTGCGCCCTGGGCGGCCATCTGGGCGGCGCCGGAACCGAACGGATCGAAGCGCTCAAGCAGTTCGGCCTGCGCCTGGGCTCGGCCTTCCAGATTACGGACGACACCCTGGACTATGTCGCCAGCCAGGATGAATTCGGGAAGGAAATCGGCAAGGACCTCGGCGAGGGGAAGATGACCCTCCCCCTGATCTATACCCTGAAGCGCTGTACACCGGAAGAGCGGAAATTTATCGAAGAGGCCCTGGCGGAAAGAAAAGCAAAGGAAATACCCGTGGCGGAAATCCTGGCCCTGATTTCACGATACGGCGGCATTGCCGACGCCCTTCGCTCGGCGGAAATCCTCATTGACGAGGGAAGGGCGTTTCTGGACGGGATGCCGGAGGGGCCGGCAAAGGAAGCCCTGCTGGCCATTTCCGAATACGTCCTGAAACGGAACCTTTAAGATCCCTTTTATCCTTACAGCACCTCAGGACCTGCATAGCGGCGGCGCAGATGCTCCGGCAATCCCGCCCGGTCCGCCCTTCTTGCCTCGGGCAGAAATTCGAGGATGTCCGAAGCCGTCATTCCATCTTCTCCCCGGCTTTCCGCCGCCAGGTCCCCCGACAGTCCGTGAATGAAAACCCCCTTGCAGACGGCCTCATCCAGGGGAAGCCCCTGACCGTACATGGCCGCGATCGTCCCCGTCAGCACATCCCCGGATCCCGCCGTTGCCATTCCTGCGTTCCCGCTGAGATTCACAGAGACCCGTCCATCGGGCATTCCGATGAGAGAATGGGCCCCTTTGAGAACGATGAGGGCCCGGAGATCGGCCGCCGTCTCCTGCAGAACGCCAATCCGGTTCCGCCGGATATCGGGAATGCCCTTCCCGGAGATTCTCGCCATTTCCCCCAGGTGGGGGGTGAGAATCGTCGGCGCCTTCCGTGCCCGGATTTGTTCGAGGCGGGAAGCAATCGCCGTCAGGCCGTCGCCGTCGATGAGCAGGGGGACAGGAATATCCCGGACCAGCCTCCCGACAAGGGCCTGGGTTTCCCCTTCAAGAGAAAGGCCGGGACCGAGGACGACCATGTCCATCGTGGAGGAAAGGGCAAGCAGGGCCTCGAAGTTCTCCTCCGACAGGCTGCCTGCCGCCGTTTCCCTCTGTGGGACGAAAACGATTTCTCCGCCTCGCTGGGCCATGGCGGGAATCATGGATGCCGGTGCCGCCAAACGGGAATACCCCCCTCCCGCCTTGAGAAAGGACAGGGCGGCAAAGCAGGGCGCCCCGAAATAGTTTGCCGCACCGGCAATAAAAAGGGCCTCCCCCATGCTCCCCTTGTGCGCGTCGGGATCACGCGGCGGAACAGGCGGCGGTGTGTTGATCCGGACGCGGATCGACTCTCCCGTCTGCAGATCCGGGGGAAAGGTGATATGGCAGACATGGAGTTTTCCTCCCCGGGCAAATCCGGGATACAGGAGATTGCCGATTTTCGGAAGCCCGAAGGTTACCGTGTAATCGGCCCGAACGGCGACCCCCAGGATCTCACCCGTATCGCCGTTCACGCCGGAAGGGATATCCAGGCTGAGCACTTTTTTGCCGCTGGCATTGATTCGTTCGATCACCTCTTTAAAGAGCCCCCCGACAGGGCGGTCCAGTCCGGTGCCCAGAATCGCGTCCACAATGCCATGGCAATGGGCGACATCGCCGCGGATCCGCTCCGGGGAATCCAGGCGCACCAGTGACAGGGGCAGCCGCTTTATGATTTCCAGATTGGTCCGGGCCGCTCCTTGAAATTTTTCCGGGTCGGAAAGGAGGAAAACCGTGACGGATCCCCCGTCGGACAGGATTTTCCTGGCCACGACAAAACCGTCGCCCCCGTTGTTTCCTCCGCCGCAGAAAACCGCAAATCTCCTCCCCGGGATTCCGATTTCACGATTTAAAACCGCCGCCGACGCCAATCCCGCATTCTCCATCAGAATTTCTTCCGGAATGGCCAGCTTTTCAATGGCATACCGATCCATGGCGCGCATTTCCCGAACGCTGCATACTCTCATATCGGACTCCTTGGCTTTTCGTTCCGCAATCTCTCTCTTTCTTTATCCTCAAACCGGTGGAGATGGCAAGAAGCGATCTTTGAATTTGTATTTTCCGGGAAAGGTGTGCTAGATTCTGCCTCAGGTGTTCAGGCGCAAGGATCATGCGGTGCGGAGCAACCGTCAAGCCATCGCCCGTTTCCGGACAAAAACGGCAGCCCGGCGTTACCGGACCCAAAACGGATGGGCACAGCCTCTCCGGCTCTGCCCGTAAGCAGGAGACCATCGTTTTTGATGCACATCGCTACCTCCCGAGACGAAGCGCTGGGAATGCTCAGTCTTCTGGCCGCCGTCGCTCTTTTCAGCACCGTGGAAATCGCCAGCAAACTCATTGGACCGCAGGTGGACCCCCTGATCCTGACGTTTCTGCGCTTCTTCCTCACGGGCGCGGTCCTTCTGGTGTGGTCTTTTCCCGTCCTTCGCCTGAGACTCGAACCGCTGGCGGCAGGGGATTACGGGATCTTCTGCCTGAACGGCCTGCTGGGAATCTCCCTGGCCATATCGATGTTTCACACCGCGATCCAGACGATGGACAAAGCCGCCTCCTGTGCGGTCGTCTTCAGCATAAACCCGGTTTTTGTCATGATCCTCGCGCGTTTTGTCAATGGGGAATCCTGGAATCGGCGCAAATGGATCGCCGTGGCCACGGGCGCTGCCGGGGTTTGCCTCTTTGCCGGCGAAACGGGGGCTCTTTCGCTCTCCTCCCTCGTCGGCATCGGTCAAATGCTCCTGTCGGCATTCTTTTTTGCCTTGAGCATCTGCATTTCCCGGCGCGTGGTCGGGCGGTACGGGGCGGTTGTGCTGATGGGGTTTTCCGCGCTTTTCGGAAGCCTGTTTCTTCTGCCCCTGGCCTGGCTGCGCTTTACACCGGACACCCTGACCCGCCTGGGGGATGCCTGGCTGCCCGTGCTTTATCTTGCCCTGCCGGGCACCGCCCTGGCCTACGCTCTTTATTACTTCGGGTTTCTCAATATCCCGGCGCAGAAGGGGTCCATGATGTTTTTCATCAAACCGGCACTGGCCTCGGTGCTGGCCGCCCTGCTGCTCCACGAGGACATCAATGCCTTTATGTTCGCCGGTACGGCCCTGATTCTTTTCGGGCTGGCCTTTTCCCTGGGCGGACCGGAACAGGGGCCATCAACGCAGAGAGCGCTTTGAATATGGAACTGGAACCATCAAGGAGGAAGACCAATGAACAGAGGTAAAAAACTTGGCATCATCGCAGTGGTTGTCGTCGTCCTGTGTGCCGCCCTTTACCTGGGAGGCATGTGGCATGGGAGAAGCCAGGTGAATGCCCAGAAGGAAAAATGCCTTCAGCAGCTGAAGGAAAGCGAGGCCAGACGGATTGCTGCGGAAAACAGCACCCACTTACTCAAGGCCCGGACCGCCCTCTTCCAGACGCTCTTCGACCTCGATCAAAGAAACTTCGGCCTGGCCAACGGCCATCTCCGGGAAGCGGACGCTCCCCTCTCGAAGCTGAACGCCGCAAGCCTGGGGATCGACAAGGCCCATCTGGATGAGTTAAGGCGCGAAATCGCCGGCACCAATATCCAGGTGGCCATCGATCTGGAAGTCCAGCGGAACCTCATCCTGAATTTTGAAAGACGCCTCGACAACCTGATCCCCAAACCAGCCGCCCCGTTCGTCATGCCGCCGCCAATGGCCGCACCACCCCCGCCGACGGCCGCACCGCAGGCGACTCCGGCAACTCCGGAATCAAAATAAAAGGGTAAGCGATGGAGGATTCCCGCAGCAAGGTCATGGACCTGGATGAGGCCGTCCGGACCTTTGTCCGGGACGGCAGCCACATGTCCATCGGCGGATTTTCCATCAGCCGCAATCCCATGGCGGCCGTTTACACGATCATCCGCCAGGGAATCAAAAATCTCCACTTCTATGTCCATTCCAACGGGACCGGAATCGATGAACTGATCGGCGGGGGCTGCATTTCCCGCCTGGAGATCGCCTATGGCGGCAACGGAAAGGCGGCGACCACCTGCATCCGCTTCCGGAAAGCCGTTCAGGAGGGGGAAATCCAGGTGGAGGACTACTCCAACTATCAGATGACCCTGCGTTTCGCCGCCGGTTCCATGGGCGTACCCTTCCTTCCCACCCGCTCTTCCCTGGGCACCGACATCATCAACCGGTGGGGCTTCTCGGAGGAGATGCGGCAGAAGGACCCGAAAATCGCCGGCAAAAAGCTGGTCGTTGTGGACAATCCCTTCGGCTCCTGGGCCGACGCTCCCAGGGTGGTCCTCGTTCCGGCGATCAACCCCGACGTGACGATTCTGCATGTGCAGAAGGCCGACTACCAGGGAACCTGCCGGATCCTGGGGCTTACCTATGCGGATATCGAACAGGCGAAGGCCTCGCGACACGTCATCGTGACCTGCGAAGAGCTGGTTGAACCCGGCGAGCTGAGGGAAAATCCAGGACTGAACCAGATCCCCTTTATTCACGTCAGCGCTGTCTGCCATGTCCCCTACGGCGCCTATCCAACGGCCGTCTATCGCTGCTACGATTATGACCCCGACTATCTCATCGCCTACGCCAAGGCGGCCAGGGATGAGCGGCTCTTCCGAACGTACCAGGATCAGTTCATCTACGGCGTGAGCAATCACGGAGAATTCCTGGAACGGGTCGGCCGGAAAAGGCTGGGGGAAATAAAGGCGGACCCGACTCGGGGCTACGCCACCAACCTGCAGTGGTATGACCGCGGGGAGGCGCCATGAACGGCACCTCACCGGAAATCATGACGATCATGGCCGCCAGGGAAATCCACAACGGCGACATCGTGTTCTGCGGAACGGGCATCTCCATGCTCGCCGCCATGGCGGCAAAGAACATCTCCGCCCCGGACAGCGTGATTTTCTTCGAATCCGGGGCGGTCGACGCCCTTCTGGAAGATCTTCCCTGGGCGGTGTCCGATTCCCGGGTCATGTGGGGAGCAAACTCCACCGGGGGGCTGATGGACGCCTTTGCCACCATGCAGAACAGGATTACCGGGAACCGCGTCATTGCCATCCTGGGCGCCGCCCAGATTGACATATACGGCAATCTGAACACCACAGCCATCGGCGACTACTCCAAGCCGAACACCCGCTTTGCAGGAAGCGGGGGCGGCTGCGACGTGGCCTCCTTCGTTCCCCGCTGCATCGTCTTCATGCACCACGAGAGGCGAAAGTTCGTTCGGAAACTGGACTATCTCACGAGCCCGGGAAATCTGGACGGCCCCGGAGCCCGCCGGCGGGCGGGCCTGCCGCCGGGCGGCATCACCTGCGTCGTCACCAATATGGCGGTGATGCGGTTCGATGAGGACACGAAGGAAATGTATCTGGACCGGTTCTATCCGGGCATCACGCCTCAGCAGGTCCTGGAGCACATGGAATTTGCCGTCGATATTTCCCGCGCACGGCCCGCCGATCCTCCGACGGAAGAAGAGCTGCGGATACTGCGGGGAAAATGCGATCCCCGGCGGATGCAGCTTTAAAAACCCCGTGGGGCATTCCGTCGGAGGGGCCATACCGGCCGTGCATGGCGATCAGAGCGAGAGATACCCGTCCGGCGCCAGGCTGGTTGCCAGCATGACCATATTGATGTCGCGATGCGCCAGCCATCCGCCGGTATTCCTGTGTTCGGGCATGAGCCAGTATTCCTCGATCACATCACTCAGCGGGGCATATTTGATCAGGTCTCGGGCCTGAGCATGGAGGGATCGTGTTCTCTCCGAATCTTCCGGGGCTTGCTCGAAGAGCTTCAGCAGTTTCCCCATGGCGCGGATCCCGATGGACAGCCCCAGTTCCCGGAAGGCAAGCCGGTATTGGGCGGGAAGCCGGAAAAAACTCCTCCCCTCGAACGATTCGAGGCTCGACCTCGAGGATTTCAGCAGGACCTCGAGAACGTCTTCATAGGGCAATCCCTCGTGGAGGATCAATTGAGCCAGCTTGCAGGCAAAGCTCAAGAGCTCGCCGATACCGAGGGGGTCATCGGTGGTCCAGTCCTTTCCACGGCAAAGATGAACCGTGTCTTCCACTTCCGCGTCAAGGACGGACCCGGCTGCTGGGTTGAAATGCTTCGCCGCCGTTTGCAGCTGGAGGTAGGTGACGAGTCCGTCGAGAGGATCGTGGTGCCCCATGGACGATACAAGGGGACAGGAAAGGTCTATGCTCATTTTCCAGTACATCCCTTTCCGGTTCCCTGACGGCAGGACATAGACAAACCGGGCATGGACCGCCTTTGCAAGTTCAATCGCCCAGCGGTTGTAGACGGCCTCCCCGCGGACGCGGCTCACACGATTGAGGGCGTGCATCCACTTCGTCAGATAGTGGTAGTATTGTCCATCCCGATCCCATTCCAGCTCTTCGTTATACGGTTCATCGAATCGGCGTTCGTTCATCTCCTTGCCGATTCTCAACCCGCCTGCGGTGGGATGGATCGCGCCATGCTCGTCATCAAGACCGCTGATCCAGCCGGTTCGCCTGTCATCGCCACGGTGCCGTCCGAGGATGTCATGGACCTGGCCGACCAGTTCCAATGCAAGCTGTTCAAAGCGCTTCTCCCCCGTCCTCCCGTAAAGCTCCAGAAAATTGCAGACGGCAAAGGCGTCCGTCCACAGATAACGCCGCGGCGCTCTCCCTTGCGGCTGCAGACCGGTCAGATCGGCGAAATCCAGCATGAGATTCTGAACCATGGACGTTAAGTCCTCCGGTTGCATCTTTTCCATATGAACTCCTCGAAGAGGGGATCCGTTTCCCTTCGCACACAGGAAACGGCCTCTCTTGAGTTACTCTTCCGCATGGTCGGAAGTCCATAAGCAGGGAGACTGGTGAAAAGCCCCGGAATCGATTTTACAGGTGCCGGAGGCCGTCACGATGAATTTCTGAGCTTGTCCTGGAATGGGCGCGGGAGAACGGCCGCAGAAAGAAGCACCCATCGAGACCTGCCGGCTGGACGGGCCGGTCCGCTACTCCCGGAGCCAGGCCATCATGTCCGCCGGATCCGTTGTTGGCTGCCGGCAGGAAAAATTCCGGCAGACATAGGCCGCCGCCCTGCCGTTGACCGGGGTCATGCCCCTGGCAAACTCCGGGATTCCGGAATGCTCCCCCTTTTCTACCCCGCCGGGGGACAGGAGAACCACCGTGCGTGGCAGAAAAGCCCGGCGAAGCTCCCGCAGCATCCCGCGAGTATCCTCCCCGTCAGCGTTTCCGGCAATGACGACCTCGGCCGAGGGGCCGGCCAGGTAATCCAGGGCGACCAGAAACTGGGTGTGGCCCGCGGGCAGAGAGCTGATATGGGCGGCAAAGGCCTTCCCCGTCGCCACGGCCCGCTCCTCCAGATCCACCCGGCCCGTCAGGCGGGCCAGGCGCAGCAGATTGAGCATGGCCACGGCATTTCCCGAGGGGATGGCGCCGTCGTAGCTCTCCTTCTGGCGGATCAGCAGAGGTTCACCGTCTTCGGGCGTAAAATAATATCCGCCGGATTCCCGGTCCCAGAACGAGGCATTTTGCTCTTCCTGCAGGGAAAGGGCAACCTGGAGAAGCTCTCCGTCAAAGACGGCCTCGTAGGCTTCGATCAGCCCCCAGATCACAAAGGCATAATCATCGACGCTGGCCGGCATGGCGGCCTCACCGTCCCGCCAGCGGTGAAGCAGTCGCCCCCGGGCATCCCGGAGGTTCCCGAGAATGAAGGAGACGGCATCCCCGGCCGCCTGCAGGAACAGGGGGTCTTCAAAGACGAAAGCCGCCCGGGCCATCGCGGCAATCATCAATCCATTCCAGTCCGTCAGGATCTTGTCGTCCCGAAGGGGGCGAATCCGCTGCAGCCTCCGCCGATAAAGCTTTTCCCGCGCGGATTCCATGAGCAACGAAAGGCGCTCCTCCGGGACATTCAACATCTCCGCCAGGCCCTTTCGCGGGTATGGGCAGTGCAGGACCTGCGCTCTGCCGCCCGCCTGAAGATCGTAAGCCCGGATCAGGAGGTCCGCTTCCTCCGGCGCCAGGACCTGCCGAAGCTCTTCCACCTTCCAGAGATAAAAGGCCCCCTCCTCCCCGGCGGTGTCGGCATCCTCCGCCGCATAGAAGCCGCCCCCCGGAGCGGTCATGTCCCTCAGCACGTACGTCAGAATTTCCCGCGCCGTTCTCTCATAGAACGCCCGGCCCGTGGCCGAAAAGGCCTCGGTATAGGCCAGGGCCATCAGGGCCTGATCGTAGAGCATCTTCTCGAAATGAGGCATCCGCCACTGGGCATCGGTGCTGTAGCGGTGGAAGCCGAAACCGACCGAATCGTAGATTCCCCCCTGCCGCATCGCCTCCAGGGTCTTCTCCACCATGGCCAAGGGCGGGGACTCGCCGGTCCTGTCCGCGTAACGCAGGAGGAAGAAGAGATGCTCCGCCATGGGAAACTTGGGGGCGCTGCCGAATCCGCCGTAACGCTCATCGAAGCGGCGGCGCAGATCGTCATAAGCATCCCGCAGCACCGCATCGGGAGGAATCTCCCCGCTTCCGCCCGGATCCATCCGCTGCAAAACCCCTTCAATCTCCTCGACGGAATCAAGGACCTTCTCCCGCTCCCTGCGCCAGACCTCGCCGAGCCCGGGGATCAGCGCAAGCATCCCCGCCATCCCCGGGCGGCCTTCCCGGGGGATGTAGGTCGCGGCGTAGAAGGGACGGCGATCGGGCGTCAACATGATCGTCAAGGGCCACCCGCCGCCGCCGGTCAACACCTGGCAGACGGTCATATACAGCTTGTCGATATCGGGACGCTCCTCCCGGTCCACCTTGATGGAGACAAAATTCTCATTGAGCAGCCGGGCGACCTCCTCGTTCTCGAAAGACTCATGGGCCATCACGTGGCACCAGTGGCAGGTGGAATAGCCGATGGACAGGAAAACCGGTTTATCCTCCAGCCGGGCTTTTTCAAAGGCCTCCTCGCCCCAGGGGTACCAGTCTACGGGATTGGCGGCATGCTGCAGCAGGTATGGACTTTTCTCAAATTGCAGGCGGTTTCGGAAGGAACCTTCCCGGGAAGAGTGCTCCACCATGGTCTTTCTCCTTTTTCAGGGGCAGGGGGGCCTGCCCCCCGTCACGAGGGGACGGCGGCATGCAGGAGTGCTCTGGCCGCCGCCATCACGTTGTCCACCGTCAGGCCGAACTTCTCAGCAAGGACGTTGGCCGGGGCGCTGGCTCCGAAGCCATCCATTCCGATGACCGTTCCGTCCAGCCCGACATAGCGCTCCCAGCCCAGCTTGATGCCCGCTTCCACGGCGACCCGCAAACGAAGGGTCGGCGGCAGAACGGCCTCTCGGTAGGCAACCGGTTGGCGGTCAAAAAGTTCCCAGCTGGGGAGTGAGACCACCCGCACGGCAACGCCGTCGGCTGCCAGCCGCCTGCCGGCCTCCAGGACCAGAGGAACTTCGGATCCCGTTCCGATAAGAATGATCTCCGGGGCTCCCTCTCCGGATTCCCAGAGGATATAACCGCCCTTCTGCAATCCCGTTGCAGGGGCCAGGGTTTCCCTGTCCAGGACAGGCAGATTCTGCCGTGAAAAGATCAGGGCCGTCGGCCCCTTTGAATTCAGGAGCGCCTCCCGCCAGGCTTCCACGGTTTCGTGGGCATCGGCGGGACGGATGACGGTGAGGTTGGGAACGGCCCGCAGGTTCATGACCTGCTCGATGGGCTGGTGCGTCGGTCCATCCTCGCCCAGGCCTATGCTGTCGTGAGTAAAGACATAGAGGACCCTCAGGCCCATGAGGGCTGAAAGGCGCATGGGCGGCCGCATGTAATCGGCAAAGGTGAGAAAGGTGCCCGTATAGGGAAGGACTCCCCCATGGAGGGCCATTCCGACGGCGATGGCCCCCATGGCGTGCTCGCGGACTCCGTAATGGACATTGCGGCCTTCATAGCCCCACGATCCGCCGACCCGGCCCTGCAACCCCGCCGGGGAGAATCCGGGACTCTGGAAATCCCCCATCCCCTTGAGCCAGGTAAAGCAGGACGGATTGAGATCCGCCGATCCGCCCATCAGCTCCGGAACGCACGGGGCAAGGGCCTGCATCACCGTTTCACCGGCCTTGCGGGTCGCCACATCGGCGGCTCCGCCCTGGTAGACGGGCAGCGCCTTTTCCCAGTCGTCCGGCAGCCGTCCGTCCATCACCCTCTGCAGCTCCGCCGCGAGCTCCGGATACTGCCGGCCGTAGCGCTCAAACGCCGAAAGCCACTGCTCATCACGGACCTTGCCACGGTCGGCGGCCTGGCGGTAAAAATCCGAAACGTCTTCAGGCACGAAGAAGGCGGGCTCCAGCGGCCAGCTCAGATTTTTCTTGGCGGCGTCGAGTTCATCCCGGCCGAGGGGGGAACCGTGTGAATCCGCCGTCCCCTGCTTATGGGGAGCGCCGTACCCGATGGTCGTCTGCACAAACAGGATCGAAGGCCTGGACAATTCCGCCCGCGCCTGACGAAGGGCCTCATCGATGGCCGCCGGCCGGTTGCCCTCGGGAACCCTCAGAACCTGCCAGCCGTAAGCTTCATAGCGTTTACCCACATCTTCCGTAAAAGCCAGGCCCGTTGAACCGGCAAGAGAAATGCGGTTGTCATCATAGATCACGATGAGTTTTCCCAGCCCCAGGTGCCCCGCCAGGGAGCTGGCCTCGGCCGTTACCCCCTCCATGAGGTCGCCGTCGCTGGCCATGACATAGGTGAAGTGGTTGATGATCTCGTTGTCGGGGCGGTTGAATCGGGCGGAAAGATGGGCTTCGGCGATCGCCATGCCCACGGCGTTGCTCAGGCCCTGCCCGAGGGGACCCGTGGTCACCTCGATGCCCGGCGCGCAGTGATACTCAGGATGACCCGGTGTTCGGCTTTCCCATTGGCGGAAGGCCTTCAGATCGTCCAGGGAAAGGTCGTATCCCGTCAGATGGAGCATGACGTAAAGAAGCATGGAGGCGTGCCCCGCGGAAAGGACAAAGCGGTCCCGATCGATCCACAGCGGATTCGAAGGATTGTGCTTCAGGTGGCAGGCCCACAGCGTATGGGCGGCGGCGGCGGCTCCCATGGGCATGCCGGGGTGCCCTGATTTCGCCTTTTCCACGGCATCGGCGGCTAAAAAACGAATGGTGTTGATGCATCTTTCTTCCAATTCGGCTGGTCCAGACATGAGGTTTTCTATCTCCTTAAGACATTCCCAATCGCATCATGGCGATTCCGGATCCGAAGCAGCCCTTTTGCCGGCATCCCTGTCAGCTCCTCGCGCATGTCGTCAGCATGCCTGCATCGCCTCTGTTCAGCCGCCCGGCGATTCCCCCTGTTCGGTCTGTTCGGAAACCGGAATGACGAATTTCCTCGATCCTTGAATGTTATTTTCTGCGCTTATACTCCAACCCCGGCTCTTAGACAAGCACATTAGTTCCCGGCCCCTGAAGCGCATTCAAAGATCGGAAATCATGAAACAAAGAACGGATTTCCAAGAAGCCGTCCCACCGCGGCGGGAAAAATCAGGAGGGGATGGAGGGGGGAACAGGTTTCGAACCTGACGGCGCAGCCGAGAAGGGAAAGAAGGCCGAGCGAAGCCCCGGCTCTAAAGGCTGCCGCTCCCGGCGGCCATCCGGAGAAGAGCCCCGTTTATTTTCCGGCGAGTTCCCCGTCCAGCCAGGCCAGGTAGGATTCACTGCCGGCAATAATCGGCGTCACAATCACTTCCGGCACCGAATAGGACGAAAGGGAGGCAATGACCCTGTCGGCAGCTTCACAGAGATCCTCCCTTGTCTTCGCGCAAAGCCGCCATTCTCTGGCGGTTTCAACGTTTCCCTGCCAGCGGTAGATGCTGGTAATGGGCGAAATCTGGACACAGCCCGCCAGCCTCTGTTCTACCAGAACCCTGGCGATTTTCTCCGCATCCTCTTCCCGATCCACCGTGGTCGACACCTGCACATAATTCTCCATTCTTCTATTTCCTCCTAACGGTTCTTTTCTCAAGCACACCAAGGTTTCTACCCCCGGGGAGAGGCCTCCCGCGCGATCTCGTACATCATGATGGCTGCGGCCTGGGGAAGGCTGAGCGATTCGCCGGCGCCCTTCCGGGGGATGTGCCACTGTTCGTCGGTCATCCGCAGCAGGGAATCGGGCAGGCCATGGCTCTCGCTTCCCAGGAGCAGCGCCGCCTTCCCCCCACAGGGATGGGGGAGCCTTCCCGCTCTGACCGAGCTTCCCGCCACCAGGAACTCCTCCTTCAGCATCGCGATCACCTCCTGCAGATTGACTCCGTCGACGAAGGGAAGCGAGAAAAGGCTTCCCATGGAGGCCCGGATCGCCTTGGGATTGAAGGGATCCACCGAACCCCGGCCCAGGATCATGCCCGAAAAACCGAACCAGGAAGCCGAACGCGCAAGCGCTCCCAGGTTCCCGGGATTGCGTATTTCGTGAAGCAGCAGCAACGGCCCCTCGTCCGCTCCGGCCGCCATGTCCGCGAGCGTCGGCCTGGGGGGGATGCGGCCCACAGCCATGATCCCTTCCGGAGAGACATCCTGGGTCAGACCCGTCCACTCCCCTGCGGTCAATCCGTAGCACGGCAGAGAAGCCGGCAGCCGATCGAGGAACGCCGCCCGCTTCTCCTTCCCGCCTTCCAGGGTCAGCAAAGCCTGAACTTCCCAATCGCTTTCAAGAAGGGCTTGAACGACTTTGAGCCCTTCCGCCAGGAAAAGGCCCGCTTCCTCTCGGATTTTCGACCTGCCCAGCCGGTTCCACAGCCGGAGCTGCGCCTTCGAGGGATACAGCATCTTCAGATTCCGCGGAAGGGCCAGGAGCCGCGATAGCTGAGGCGGAATTCGACGACGACATCGCCCGTCATTTTTCTTACCTCCTCTTCAATCCGCTTATGCTGTTCAAGATTGCGCACCACCCCCCGGATCACGAGGAAGTCGTCCTTCACATCGATTTCCAGGGTGGGTACGACACAGCCGGGCGACGTCATGATTCTGGCCTTGACCCGAGTCGCCAGGGCCCTCATGGAAAGCATCCTCCACGCCTCCTCCTCGAAATCCCTCTGCTTCTCCAGCAGGCCGTCGCGAAGGCTGCAGGCGATCTCCTCCCAGTCCCGGCTGGTTGTATCGATGACCCGATCATATTCCGTGGGATCCTTCCAGTTCGCCCCATAAATCTGCTGGATCGTCACCGCCATTTCGCGATCCGCTTTTTTGGCCATCAGGGCGGCAATGTCCTCACCGACCTCTTCCTTTTTCATGATCCGCTGCACCCGGGCTTCAAAAGGAGCCGTCATGAAAACCCTCAGGGCATGGGGAATATCCTTCAACAGGATATTGCCGCCCCTCGTCATCACCACGGTATCGTTGCGAAGGGCGTAATCCAGGACGACTCTCTCGCAGAATGCGGCAAAGACGAGAAAGGACCAGTCAATCTGCTCCCAGAGGCCGGGAACGTGCGAATCGAATTTCTCGACGAGCCGCTGCATTTCCGTTCCCGCTTTCGCGGCCTCCTCAAAAATCCGGCTCAGGGGGATGTACTCATATCCCAGAAGGTTTGCAACGGAGCTTCCGATCTCGCCCCCTCCGCTCCCAAACTGTTTGGTAATCGCCAAGATGGCCATTGCGCCTCCTTATCCTCTCCGATCAATGTCCCGTCCGGGTGGCCGGGAAAAGATCCTACTTCTTTCCGTGCGCCTGCTTTATTTCCTTCACGGACAGAATCATGAAGAAACTCAATATGACTATCGTATTAAGGGGCGCAAGCCAGAAGGGATGCTCCTGACCAAAACTTTCCAGAATCATCAGGGTGCCGAGCACGCCGATGGAGTACATGGCGCCGTTTTTCAGATAGGCATACTGGGCGATCACATCAATCCCCTTGATGGTCAGTTCTCGCACCACAAACGCCCCCAGGCCGTTCCCGAGAATGATCAGCGGCACCGACAGCGTAAAGGCGAAAGCGCCGATGACGCCATCGATTGAAAAGGACGTGTCCAGGACCTCCAGATAGAGGATTTTGCTCCAGGCGCTCAAGTTGCCCGTCAGAAGCTCCCGTTCCTTTTCTTCGGCGTTCTTTTTGAATCCATCGGTAATAAAAAACGCGGAGACACCGAAGGTTGCAGCCAGCGCCAGGGTGGGATCAATCCGGATCGAGACGAAGACAAGCACCGTGGTCACCACCGAGACAATGGCATAAAACCAGACGCTCTGGCGCTTCAGGAACCGTTCGACCAGGAAGGCATAGTTCTTTTCCTCGAGAAACAGCCAGGATAAAGCCACGTAAAGCAGATAGATGCCTCCGCCCAGGAGCAGCAGGGGCTTTGATTTTTCCATCGATCTGGCCGCCTCGCCATTCTCGGAAAAGCAGGCCGTGAAAACTTCGGGAATCGTCAAGCTGGTGTTTGTCGCCCAGACAATAACAAAGGGGAGAAGTCCCCGCACCACGAAGACGGCGAAGAGGATACCCCAGAACAGGAATATCTTCCTATACTTGTATGACATGGTCCTCAAGACGGACGCATTGATAATGGCATTGTCCACACTGCAGATGATCTCAAAAATGCACAAGCCAAAAACAATAATCAACGTCTCGATGATCATGGGATTCCCTCAGTCGGATTTCCGAACCGGTTTCTCAGCGATCCTCCCGCCCCTGGACGGGGATTTGGTCAAGCACGGCAATGATCGGCCCTACGGAAAAAGTAAATCAGGACGCCGGCAGCCATCATGAGCAGGCACAGCGCCTGCCCCATGGTGAAGACACCCCCGAAGATCAGTCCCAATTGGACATCCGGTTCACGGAAAAATTCGATAAAGAACCGGACAAAGCCATAGCCGAACAGGTAGGCGGCAAAGAGAAATCCGTCAAAGGGGCTTCTTCGACGGATGCTCCAGAGAATGGCAAACAGGACCAGACCTTCAAAGAAGGCTTCGTAAAGCTGCGATGGATGGCGAAGCTGATGCAGGGAATCCAGGGGGAAATACATTCCCCACGGCACGTCCGTCATCCGCCCATAGAGCTCCCCGTTGATAAAGTTGCCGATCCGGCCGAAGGTATAGCCCAGGGGGACGGCGGGAGAAAAAAGCTCGAGAATATTCCAGAAGGAGATGGCCCGTTTCCGGCAGAAGATCAGCGTCGCCAGAAGAACGCCGATCGCCCCTCCATGATAGGACATGCCGCTGATTCCCACAAACCGGATCCCGCCGGAGAACTCGAAGGGCAGAAGAATCTCCAGGGGGTGGCTCAGATAATAACTGAAATTATAGAAGAGGACATAGCCCAGCCGCGCCCCGACGATCAATCCAAGAATGGTCCAGAGCAAAAGGTCCTGAATCGTTTCGCTGGAATAGGAAAACCTCTCCTTTCGGATCCGGTACATGACCAGGACATAGGTCAAAAAAAAGGCCACCAGGTACATCAGGCTGTAATAGCGAACGGAGAAGGAGCCGATGGAAAACAGCTCCGGCCGGAGTTTGGCGGGCAGGTACTGCCAGAAGAGCAGAAAGGAATCCATGCATCAATCCCTTCTTCCCAGATAGGAATCCCCCTTCAGGTCTTCCACGTGGAGCTGAGCCGAAAAGGCCGCCGTCGCCGCATCTCCGCAGGCCGTAACGACCTGGCGCAGCAGCTTGGAAATGCAGTCCCCGCAGGCAAAGATCCCCTTCGCCGATGTTTTCATTTCGCTGTCTGCAAGGATGTATCCGCTTTCATCGCAATTCACCACATTCCGGACAAATTCCGTATTGGGCGTCAACCCCACAAAGACAAAGGCCCCGTCTGCCGGGATCACGCGCGACCGTTCAGGATCCTTGAGATTCCGGATCCGGACGCCCTCCACGAAGGCCCCGCCCTGAATTTCCTCCACCACGGAATCCCAGGCAAACCCGATCCGATCATGGGCAAGGGCTTTCTGCTGCAGAACAGGGGTCGCCCTCAGGCGGTCCCTGCGATGTACGATCGTGACCTTGCGGGCGAATTTCGTCAGGAAGAGAGCCTCCTGGACCGCGGTATCTCCGCCGCCGATGACGACAACCTCCCGGTCCCGGTAAAATGGACCGTCACAGGTGGCGCAATAGGACACGCCCTTCCCGGCAAAGGCCTCTTCTCCAGGCACTCCAAGGCGGCGCCAGTTGGCTCCCGTAGCCACAATGACGGCCAACCCCCGATACGTCCCTTTTCCGTTTACGATCCAGCCGCCTGTCGATTCTGAATCCCCCGGCCCCCTGGAAACGGCCCTGACATCGTCGGCCTGCACCGTCACCCCGAACTGGCGGGCCTGCGCTTTAAAGCGCTCAACGAGATCGTACCCGTTGACCCCTTCGGGAAATCCCGGATAGTTTTCCACCAGATCGGTCACCGTGATCTGGCTTACGGAAGACTCCCCCTCCAGCAGCAGGGTCTTCAAACCGCCCCGGGAAGCATATAGCCCCGCCGTCAGCCCTGCCGGTCCCCCGCCGACAATCACCACGTCATAACACGATTCCGGCCCTCTGATTTCTTCCATATCCCCTGCCCCCTGTCGAATACCACGCCGGCATCAGAAAGTGCCTGTGCGTTCGGTCCCCTGCATTTAATCGTTATCCCGTAAAATTGTAAAGCACAAATTTGTCGCCCTGATGCCCGCAACGGCTGCAAAACCGACTTCCCCGGCGCATTTTTTAGCCCGGCATGGATTTCGGAGCGGATCAGGAAAGCCTATAATCATTTCACAGCTATAATAAGGCTTTGAAAATATTCAGAACGGGGTGGTTTTCAGCACCGTTCAGACCGCTGCAGCCCAAGCAGGGCCAAGGATTCCGCCCAAAAAAATACTTGGAAATACCCCTTGACATTCGTGAAGGTTCATACTAAAAATAATGGAAATTTTAACTGTACGCTCGGGAAGCTGGGAGCTTGTTCCCGTGTATGGTATACAGCAAGTTGGCTTAAGACATTTTGAAGTGCAAAGGTTTACCGCCATGCTCTTTTAGGTCTTGGCGGTTTTTTGTTTCAGAGTGCCGGTCCAACGGAAAAAAATTGAGAAAGGAAGAGAGAAGCGATGCCGGAAGGGAAAGTAAAATGGTTCAATGAACAAAAGGGATTCGGCTTCATTGAAAAGGATGAGGGCGGTGACGTATTCGTTCATTACAGCGCCATTCAGAGCAGCGGGTTTAAAACCCTGTACGAGGGACAGCGCGTCAGTTTCGAGGTACAGACAGGTCAGAAAGGACCGGCGGCGGTTAATGTAAAACCTATATAACAACTTGTTGCCCAACTTGTGAGAAGGACATGAAAAAGCACTCCGGCGCAGGGTCTTCGACCCCGGGAGTGCTTTTTTGTTTTGCAGAATTGTTGCCCTGTCCTCTCCCGCCCGGAGCTGCCTCGCAGGGAAGCAGGGAAAAGGGTGGGCTTTTTTGTCTTTAATGGAATATAAACAGGGGAATTGAACCGTCCCGAACGACGTTCTTAAGGGAATTTCCCAGAAAAAAACTGGCGACTTCATTGCTGGCGCTCGTACCGATGACCAGCAGGGTCTTCTTCCCCTCTCCCATCTCCTTGACGGTCCGGTGGATCATCTCCCTGGGCCTGCCCGCCCGCACCTTCGTTCTGGTTTTCAATCCATGAGCACTCAGATACCGGTCGGCCTTCTCCAGGGTCTTGTCGCCTTCACTGGGGTCATCATTGACATTCAATAAGGTCGCCGACGGGGAAAAATGGAACAGATCGTTCATGCCGGCAAAGGCCTTCAGGGCATTGTTGGACTTCAGATTACCGTCGTAGGCGATCAGGACATCCATCTCCAGGGGAAGCTCCTCGTCCGTGACCGCAAGAAGCGGGCATCTTCCCTGGCTGACCACCTTTTCGAACGTATCTCCTGGACCCTCGATCGTTTCGAAATGAAAAAAAGTCCTCACGCCCATGATCAGGAGGTCCGCCAATTCCGATTCACGAACGATCTCCTTGGCCGGGGTTCCGCTCGTCATGATCTTTTCGTATCGTACGCCGTTGTTTCTGCAGTGCTCTTCGAATTTCTCGAGCAGCTTCTCCAGTTTTTCCCGGGACTCGTTAATTTTTTCGTCGATCAATTTCTGGGCGAAGTAAAACGCTCCGATGTTCGCTCCGGCGGAGTGCCTTTCAATTCCGAAGGTGTCGACAACGCATATCCCCGCAAGCGTGGCGCCGCTCTTCTTCGCCAGGGCGATCCCGTAAGCAATGGCCCGCTGCGCATAGTTCGAATCGTCAATCCCGACCAAAATCCTCAAGCTCATGTGCGCACCTCAACGTAGTTTTTTTCATTGTTTACATGGAAACAAGCGGGGGGTCAACATCAAGTTCCGCGTCACCGAATTCTCAAGTTTTTTTTTGATGTTCCGGCCTTTCTCCACAAAAGCGCCCCGATCGGCGTCAAGTGACCTTTTATTATTTACAAACAATAACAAGATATTACATATTCAACAGCCGCATGCACTATAAGGATTTCATATATAGTAACATTGCAGTCTTTTTATGTTTATTTTTCCTGCCTGTTGTTTGTATACATCCGGAACCTGATCGTCAAGCAACCGAAGTTTTTCTTAGTAAAAATTAATAGGAAGGAGGAAAAAAAATGACTGTAGGCGAATCCATTCAATTTGCCGGCCTTGTATACCTGATTTTAATTGCCATCGGATTTGGAACCGCGGGCCTGATTAAGGCGATGTCGATGTTCTTTGGTAAAGGGAAGTAATGATCTCCATCTTTAAAAAGGTGCACTACAGAAAAAGGCATATAACCGAAATGATCATATTTTAAACGGAGAGGATAACATGTTAGACTTCGAAGTATTACAGTTGTTTCAGGGTATCGCCACCCTGGTCGCCCAGGACCCTATCCATGCGATTGCCCGCGTGGTTCTGATGCTGATGGGAATAGCCTTTGTCTATCTTGGCTACAAGGGAATCCTGGAAGCACTCATCATGATCCCCATGGGTCTGGGAATGGCGGCGGTCAACGCTTCCGTGTTGTTCCTGGCGCCGGATAAAACAGGAACCATCTTTCTAGATCCCCTGATTACGGACCCCGCAGCCCTGGTCAACATCATCCAGGTCAACTGGCTCCAGCCCATTTACACGATGAGCTTCAGCAACGGTTTGATCGCCTGCCTCGTTTTCATCGGCATCGGGGTGCTCTGCGACATCGGCTACGTTCTGGCGCGCCCTTTCAGCAGCATGTTCATCGCGCTCTGGGGTGAGCTGGGATCCGTTGCCGTCTTCCCCCTGGCCATCGCCTTCGGCATGACCCCCCAGGAAGCGGCGGCGACGGCCATCGTCGGCGGCGCCGATGGCCCCATGGTGCTCTTCACCTCCCTCATCCTGTCCCCGCATCTTTTCGTTCCCATCGGGATCGTGGCCTATCTCTACCTGAGCCTCTGTTACGGATTGTACCCCTACCTCATCAAGGCCATGATTCCGAAAAAAATGGCGGCCCTTCCCATGGACCTCAGCAAAATGCCCAAAATTACGCCCCTGCAGAAGATCATGTTTGCCGTCATTGCCTGTACGATCCTCTGCCTGCTCTTCCCGGTCGCCGGGCCGCTCTTCTCATCCTTTTTCGTGGGCATCATCATCCGGGAAGCGGGCGTCAAGCCCTACATCGAACTGCTCGAGTCCACCATTCTTTATTCATCGACCTTCTTCCTGGGCCTGATCCTCGGCGTCCTCTGCGAAGCCAACACCATTCTCGACCCCAGGGTTCTGAAGATCCTGGTCCTCGGCTCCACCGCCCTTATGGTATCTGGTGTCGGCGGTCTTATCGGCGGTATTCTCATGTATTACATCAGCGGGAAGAAATACAACCCGGTGGTGGGAATTGCCGGCGTCTCCTGTACACCGACCACGTCCAAGGTTGCCCAGAAGTACGTCGCCAAGGTTAATCCCCGTGCGATGATCATGCCCTTCGCCCTGGGCTGCAACGTCAGCGGTGTCATCACGACGGCGATCCTGGCCGGCATCTACTGCGCCCTGCTGAAATAATGTTCAAGCAGAGACGCCAGTGGTGGTGGATTGTTGGAACCTGCATTGCCCTTCTGGGGGTTGCTCTGGTGCGCCTGCTCGCCCCGGAGTACCCCCCCGGAACCACCCGCATGGTGATCAAGGCCGTTGGCTATTCAGTGGTCATTGTCGGGCTCTTCACGATCCCCCTGGCCATGCGGGAAGACGAGTAAGACGTTAAAAAGATCCAATTCTCTTGAAAATTTTCAATTCTGCCAGTCCTTCCGCTTTTTCCGCTGCAGGAAGGAGCGGAAGGAAGCACCTCAGTCACAACCGACCTTTGAAAAAAAGACCATAACGGCTGTGCCCCTGCTGATGCGGGCTTCGGGTTTATCTTAAAACAAACTTTCCTAAATAATGGAGAATAAAGATGTTTTACGGAACATACGCTAGAATTGTATCCATCGGTCTTTTGCTGCTGCTTCTTCCTTCGCTGGCCATGGCCTCCGAAGGAAGCCACACGGTGGATTTTCCCCTGTGGAGCGGTGTCTTCTTTGTCGGACTCCTTCTCTGCATTGCCGTCATCCCCCTGATCAACGGGGACTGGTGGGGCAGGTATTTCGGCTTGGTCTCTCTCGGATTGGCCATCCCGGCGGCTCTCCTCGTCATCTTCACGGAGTGGACCCTGCTGCTGCACGTGCTTCAGGAATACATCTCCTTCATTATCCTCCTGGGGTCCCTCTTCATCATCGCCGGCGGGATTGTCATCCGCGTCGGGGCCCAGGGAACGCCGATGCTGAACGCGATCTTCCTTCTCATCGGGTCCGTCTTCGCAAGCCTTATCGGCACGACGGGCGCCAGCATGGTGCTTCTCCGGCCCCTGATCCGGGCCAACAAATGGCGGAGGTACGTGGTCCACATCTACATCTTTTTCATCTTCATCGTTTCCAATATCGGCGGGCTCCTGACGCCCCTGGGCGATCCGCCCCTGTTTCTCGGGTTTCTGCGGGGCGTACCCTTTTTCTGGACGCTGAGGCTGCTGCCCATCTGGGCCTTGGCCATCGGAATCCTCCTGATTCTCTTCTTTGCAATGGATTCCCACTTTGTGAAAAAAGAGAGCAAGGAACGGGCCCGAAGGGCGATGGAACGGCTTCCCGAAAAAAAACTGGAGATCAAGGGCAGGATCAATTTTCTCTTTCTCCTTCTCGTTATCGGCTCTTTCTTCCTTCCCCCCATTCCCTGGCTCCGTGAGGGCGTCATGATCGCGGCCGCCGGCCTGTCCGTGTATTTCACCGAAAAGGACCTGCGGGAAGAAAATGCCTTCACCTATCACCCCATCAGGGAAGTGGCGATCCTCTTCGCCGGGATCTTTGTCACCATGGTTCCCGTCCTCACCATGCTTCAGGTGCACGGCAGTCAGCTCGGTGTGATTGCTCCCTGGCAGTTCTTCTGGGTATCCGGATTGCTCTCCAGCTTTCTGGACAACGCCCCCACCTATCTCGTCTTCATGAGCACCGCCCAGAGCGTCGCCCACGCCCAGGGGATCCTTTCCGGACTCGTCGTGGGCGTCCCCGAAGCCCTGCTGAAGGCCATTTCAGCCGGATCCGTTCTGATGGGGGCAAACTCATATATCGGCAACGGTCCGAACTTCATGGTCAAGGCGATCTGCGAGGAGAACAAGGTCAGGATGCCCTCCTTCTTCGGCTATATGGCCTGGTCCACAGGCATCCTGATTCCGCTTTTTCTCTTTGTCACATGGATATTCTTCGGCTAGACAAAAGCTGAAGGGCCGGAAGGAATCCCTTCCGGCGGGGGGACACGACGGACATCCGGCGGGAATTTCTCACGATTGCCGGAAGATGTCCATTGACGGGATCTTGAGAACCGCCAACGGCATTTCCCCTTCTTTCAGACAGGACAGGGAGGAGAATCCTGCGGTTTCCTTACCGCATCAAGGGTTCCTTCCTGTCTTTGTCCGAGTTCCCGGACTCAGACGAAAAAAGCCATCCCTCTAATCCCCACCTACCGTTTCAAACAGCTCAGGGAACAGGGCCTGCCGTTTCCGTCATCCCAATTCAGACAGGCCTTTCCTTCGGCTGGGGGCAGGTATCCCATGGGACGCCTGCCCTCATTCACCTGGCCCGGGGATCTCTCGATTTCGGTGGACTGATTTCTGCTCCAAAAATCGATCCCGGTAAACATCCCTCCCAACGACCAACACGACCACCACCAGCGGATCACCAAGAAGTAGCCCATTCCGTCCGGTGAAACCCGGCCATTTCCAACTCATAGTGATATTGAGATATTTAACGATGATTAGTGAATATAATAAACTACTTATATAGAAACATATTACCGAAAGCTTGACAGACCTGAAAAAGAAACGTATGAACAGCTTGCAGCTGTTTGATCCGCGATGTCAGTCAATGAGCATTTTCAAGGTCTGTTTGTCAGTATTCCTGCTCTAATTATTTAATTTTATTAGAATTATATAATTAAATTTATCAGGATGAGCGGAGATGAGTGTTTTCTGTCATGGCACCATTGCCAGGAGATGTTCATGACCGTTTGCTGCGGGTCGCTGTCGAGATCGCAAGGGAAGAAAAACCCCTTTGGGATCAAGGATTTATTTGATAATTCCGGTTTGTCCGGATAAAAGGGAGCGTCTATGGATACGATGGATTGGACTTCGGCGATAAAAACAGCTGCCGGCGGATTCGCTGGTTTTTGGCATATTGATGCTGCTGTGGATATCAGTGGAACTCACGAGAATAACCTTGCAGAAATTTTTCGGTGTCAAAAAATAGACTCCGTTCAATCATAAAGGAGGATAGAAAGAGGTGCTTTTTGATTAATGGAAACAGGGTTCCCCCTGTTTTACTGGGGAAACGCCCTGATGATCGTAATAGCTTTGACCCTCATATCTTGCAATTGCAAAGGATGGAACCCCTTCTGCTGGTTCCGATCGGGTTCGGGATGATTCTTGTCAACCTGCCCCTCGGAGGCATGATGGACTACGAAATGATGCTGAGGGCCCCTCAGGCGGGAACAGTGATGGAAGTGTCCATGAACAAAGGGACCGGCTTCGACAAAGGCGCCATCGTATGCAAGCTTGATACAGGGGAGGTCAAAGCGCCCGTTTTCGGACGAGTCGACAGCCTGAAGGTATCCAAAGGCCAGCGGGTTGAGCAGGGACAGGTGATAGCCTCCATTCTGACCATGGAACAAACCAACCAGGCTGAACTGCCTTCACGCCCGATAGGGCTTCTCTCCCGGATCTTTCAGTTCGGCGTGATGTGGCAGATCCTCCCGCCCCTCATGTTTCTTTGCCTGGGCGCGCTGACGGATTTCGGTCCCATGCTCGCCAATCCCAAAACCCTGCTCCTGGGGGCTGCAGCACAGTTCGGAGTTTACCTTGCCTTCTTCATGTCTCTTTTCTTCGGATTCAGCCTGATGCGGAAGCGGCCTCGATCGGGATCACGGCGGAGCGGAAGGTCCAACAACGATCTACGTGACCTCCGGTGCTTGCGCCACACATTATCGGAGCTACCGCTGCGGCCTGTTATTCGTACATGGCCCTTGTCCCCATCATCATTCCTCCCGTGATACGCCTCCTGACCACCAAGAAGGAGCGGCAGATCTACATGAAGCTGTCGCTCAGACTGGTATCACGACTCCGGAAAAATCGTTTTCCCCTTGATCACAGCAATCATCGTCATCCTGCTCGTACCGACCTCCGCCCCTCTGATGGGCTGCTTCATGCTGGGAAACCTCTTCAAGGAGTGCGGCGTTACGGAAAGGCTCAACCAGACGGCGCAAACGACCTTTGTTGATCTCATCACCATCTTTCTGACCCTGGCCATAGGGGCGGCAATGCCCGCACAGAACTTTCTGCGCCCTCCAAGACCCTGCTGGTTCGTCCTGGGTGTCGTCTCCTTGCCAGTGCCCGCCGCGGCAAGGTCATCCTCGCCAAGATCATGAACCTCTTCTTGAAGGAGAAGATCAATCCCATGATCGTTTCCGCCGTCCCCATGTCCGCCCGGGTTGTTCAGGTGATGGGTCAGGCGGAAGACAAGTACGAACTTCTCCTGATGCACGCCATGGGGCCGAACGTCGCCGGGGCCATTCGAGCGGCAATCGCCGGTGGTGTCTTCATCGGCATACTGGGATAAACGATCGGAAAATTACGGTTCAAAGAGCGTTTACCAGATCCGGTAAAAACCGGACGACCCATTTTCGGGGAGGCTTTTTCTTGTCCCCCCTTTTTGACGATCTTCTTATGACCATCTTTAAAAAGAAACGTTACTGGGTGGTGGATTGTCGGGACATGCATCGCCCTGTCGGGTGTTGGCCTCAGGAGCTTCGCCCCGGAATACCCCCGGGCATGACACGGATCGCCATCGGGGCACTCGGTCACGCCGTGATCATTTTCGGACTGTATTCCCTGGATCTTGCAACACGCAGGGGATGAGAGCCCGTGGAGAGGCTGCCGGAATTTTTCTGCTCCCCGCCGCTTCCCGGCAACGAGATCCTTTTTTTTCAAGGCAGGAGGGACAGGTGAGAGCGCTATTGATTTTCTTATGATTCAACCCGAGCTTTTTCCGGATGTGATTGCGATGTAGAGCCACGGCACCCGGGCAGACATTCATCAATTCGGCGATCTCCTTGGTTGTTCGGCCATCCTTGATCAGCAGGGCGACCTGGACCTCCCGCGGCGTCAGGTTCAGGGACTGGGATGTCAACTTGTGGCGGAAAGGGGAGGTGATTTCATTCAGATGCGCTTCCAGAATATTCATGTAGTTCATCTGGGTGGCATCGAGGGCGGTCATCTTGATCTTCTTTACATAGGGCAGCACCATGCTCTTCACGTTGGAGAGGACCTTCTCCTCCAGCTCGTTTTTATCTTCCTCCCTCTTTTTAAGTAACACCGTAAGAGCGGCATTGAGTTCCTCGAGGTTTTTCGTATTGATTTTGAGCTCTTTCTCCCTTCGTTTCAGGACCTCCTCCATCCGCTTGCGCTCAATAATCTCCTCGTGCAATTCCGCATTGACCTTCTGGAGATCCGCCGTCCTTTCCTGAACGCGCGCCTCCAGCTCTCCCAGGGTCTTCTGCAGCATCGCCTCCGCGTGCTTTCGCTGGCTGATGTCATGGTTGATTTCCAGGATGGCCAGGGGTTTTCCCTGCTCATTGCGCCTTAAGCTCCACCGGCTCTCCACCAGGATCGGACTCCCGTCCCGCCGGATCTGGTTCAGTTCCCCCTCCCACTGGCCACAGGCGATCAGCTTCTGCGTTCTTCAGGCTCTGGCGGGAAGCTGGTCCTGAGAAGGGTAGCGGATGTTCTCGCCCCGAACTCCCCGCGGCTCCAGCCGTACTTTTTCTCCGCACCCCGGTTCCAGAACAGAATACGATGATCCATGTCCAGAACCATGATCAGGTCCTCGGCCAGGTCAAGCAGTTCCGCCTGCTCCCGGAGGGCATCCGCCTGCTTCTTCAGAATATCCGCGGAAGCCGCATCGACGGGCGGAGCGGACAGTTCCTGATCAAAGAATTTCTGATACAGCACATCATATTCGACGATTTTTTCCCGGCGCATCCTTTTGCTGTACCCCATCGTTCAACTCCGCCTTCCCGTAAGAAATTCTTTTGACATGCTCAGTGTGCATGAATGGAAACAGGAAAAACGCTATAATGATTTTTTTTCATAGATCAAGTGATTTCACAAATTGTCGCTTTATTTTTCCGTTCAGGGCGCATCAAGGAAGCTCCGGACAGCCCGATTGCCGGAAGTGCCGACGGGAAGCGGACCAATGCCGCCAACGGCGGGTGCAGGCAAACGGCGCCCCCCTTTTCAGGGAACATTTCAACGCTCTTCCGCCGGTTCAGGGAAGATCCCCGGAATGAAATCCACGTTGCACAAGGATGCTGTTTCAACAAAGCGGTTTAAAAAGCGCCGCTGATTGTGATAGACTAAAGAAAATTCCAGCGAGGTGATGATGATGAAGATGATGATGATTGTCTATGCGGAAACTGTTGATCAAGACGTTATGGCCGCCTTGACGCAGGTCGATATCAAGAAATACATCAAGATGGAACGCGTCATAGGAAGGTCGCCCGAGATCGAAAACATGGCCCAGGAAGGGTCGATCTACTGGACGGAGAAGTACATCCTCCTGATGCTGGCCGTCAAGGATGAAGAAGTTCAAAATGTGACGGACATGTTCCGCAAGCTGAAAAAAGAGCGCCCCGTAAAGGGGGGCTATCACGTGTTCGTCGTTCCGATGGAACAGCTTCTTTAAGCGTGAAGGATGCAGGTCCCCCTCTGTTGGAAGAGGGGGCACCCAGCCGTGTCATCAGCTGATGGATAATGAGGAAGAGGGGTGAAAATCCCCCGCTGCCCCGCAGCCGTGAAGGGAACGAACGCCAAAGCAAGCCACTGTCGGAGCCGAACTCCGATGGGAAGGCTGGTCAGTAGGAAGCCCGAAGCCGGAATACCGATCCATCAATAAACTCGCGGGAGTTAGAAGATGCAGACATTTCCCTGGTTACGTCCGCCTTTTTCCCCTCCGGGAAAATGCCAATTCCCACGATATAACAATTAGTTAGCGTTTTACCGTCCCCCGGCGGATCTTGCGGAGAGCCGAGAATGCGGCCGCCCTGTTGGAGGAACGGAGAATGTCGGATTTCGTGAAATGGAATCGGCGGTCACCCTGAAGAAAGTCCTCAGAACAAGCCTGCTGCTCCTTGCGGTCCTGCTGGCCGTCTCGGCGGCCTCTCTCCTGTGCGGACCCGCGGAAACAGGCGTGCTTTCGAAAATCCGGGAGGGGCTGACAAGCGGACGCATGCCGGCCTTTGTCCTGACCCCTGGGGAGAAGACCATCCTGTTTTCTCTGCGCCTGCCCCGGATTGTTTTCGCCGGCCTGGTGGGGGCGTCGTTGTCCACGGCGGGGGTCCTTTTCCAGGCCCTGCTCCGGAACCCCCTGGCCGATCCCTATATTCTCGGAATATCGGGCGGATCAGCCCTGGGTGCGATTGTCGGAATCTTTGCCGGCCTGGGCTCCCTGCCCCTGGGAACCCCCGTTCCGGCCTTCCTGGGAGCCGCCTTCACGGTGTTCCTGGTCCTGGCGGCGGGAGGCTCGAAGAGGGGATTTTCCCCCGGGACCCTGCTGCTGGCCGGCGTCATCGTCAATGCCTTCTTCTCCGCCCTCATCATGCTGGCCCTGGCCCTGAGCAGCCATGCCGACCTTCAGAAGATCACCTTCTGGCTCATGGGCAATCTCAGCCTGGCCGGTTATCCCGAAGCGATGCTGACGGCGCTGGTCCTTGCAGCCGGCTTTGCCGTAGCCGTGCTGAACGCCCGCTCCATCAACCTGATGTCCCTGGGCGAGGAGACGGCCCTCCATCTTGGAGTCAGCGTGGGACGGATCCGGATTCTCCTCCTTCTTTCCGGCTCCCTTCTGACGTCGGTGGCCGTGGCGTTCAGCGGCACGGTAGGCTTTGTGGGGCTGATCATCCCGCACCTCATGCGGATGCTCCTCGGAGCCGATCATCGGCTGCTCCTTCCCGCATCCCTGCTGTTCGGGGCCTCCTTTCTGATCGCGGCGGACACCCTCGCCAGGACCCTTGTCCCCGACATGGACCTGCCCGTCGGGGTGGTGACGGCGCTGTGCGGGTCCCCCTATTTTCTTTACCTGCTGCGGAAAGGACGGTTTTCATCGTGGTCGTTTTGAACCTTGAAGACATCCACTTCCGTTACGAAGCCGCCGGCTGGGTGCTTCGGGGCCTTTCCTGCACCGTCGAGAAGGGTGAATTTCTGGGCATTCTCGGACCTAACGGATCGGGAAAGACCACGCTGCTGCGAATCTGCAACGGAATCCTCGCCCCTCACCAGGGGACGGTAACCGTTTCCGGGGCGGATATCCGGAAGATCCCCAGAAAGGCCCTGGCCCGGACCATGGCCTTTGTAGCCCAGGATTCCCCCGAACCGCCTCCCTTCACGGTGAGCCATCGTCCTCATGGGCGGGCCCCTCACCTGGGAAGGCTGTAATTCGAAGGGGATTTCGCCGTCGCCCGCCGCGCCATGGAAGTCACCGGAACGCTTTCCCTGGCCTCGCGGAGCATGAATGACCTCAGCGGCGGAGAAAAAAAGCGTGCGCATATCGCCCGGGCGCTTGCCCAGGAGCCGCAGATCCTTTTCCTCGATGAATCCACGGCTCACCTAGACATGAAGCACACGGCGGCCGTTTTTGATCTGCTGAAAGGCCTGAACCGCCGGAAAAACCTGACGGTGCTCGCCGTGACCCACGACATCAACACCGCGGCGCTTTACTGTGACCGGCTTCTCCTGCTGAACCGGGGGAGTCTCCACGCACAGGGGCGTCCGGAGGAAGTGCTTACTGAGACCAACATAAGAGAGGTGTTTGAAACCCCGGTGACTATCGGCCGCAATCCGGAAACGGGATTGCCGCAGGTCTCACTGTTGCCGGAAAGTCTGTCAGATCAGAGGAAGCCGGTCAAAGCCGGCGCTGCCCCGCAACTGTAAGCGGAACGAAATCCACGGAATGCCACTGAATTTCACCGGAAATTCGGGAAGGCGTGGACGGTAGGCCAAGCCGCAAGCCAGGAGACTTATCTGACGGAAATCTCAATTCAGCCTGACCGAGGGGAAAGGAGGTTCGCATGATCCGCACACAATTCACGATATCCCCCTGAAATGCCGCCTTTTGAAGCGTCGGAACGACCCGTGGAATCTGGTGAACAACCGTTGAAATTTCAAAGGAGCAGGGGAAATGAATCAAAGGATTACGGCTATTTTGTTGTTTGTCTTGAGCGGACTCTGGTGTTTCTGTCCGCAGGTTTTCAGTCAGGGAACCGCTGACGCCGAACCCATGGAAGAGATCGTCGTCACGGCGACAAGGGACACGGAGGAGGTCCGCTCGGTTCCCGCCAACGTCAGCGTTCTTACGGCCAAGGAGATCGAGGAATCCGGTGCGACGAGCCTTGTGGAGGTTCTCAGGAAACTGGAAAGCATTCAGATCCGGACCTACAGCGGCAACCCGTCGCAGGCGTCCATTGACCTCCGGGGCTTCGGCGGGGACAACCCCTCGGGTAAAACCCTGGTTCTGCTCGACGGTAAAAGGCTGAACAACCCGGACATGAACGCCATCAACTGGCTTCAGATTTCTCTGAGCAACATCGAACGGATTGAAGTCATCCGCGGCGCGGGCAGCGTCCTTTACGGTGATTCCGCCATCGCCGGCGTGATCAACATACTCACGAAGAAGGGCGAAGGAAAGCCTGAAGTGTCCGCTTCGTTCACCGCGGGCAGCTACGGCCTCTACAGCGGACAGGCGGGAATCCGCGGCTCGGAAGGGAAGGTTTCCTACTCCCTCAACGGCGAAAATTCGGGGATGCAGGGTTACCGGGACCGGTCGAAGTACACCTCGCGTGGGGCGGGCTTTCAACTGGGCTACGACGGCAGCGAGGCATGGAACGCCTCGCTGGCTTTGTCCTACAACCGTACGGATTTTCAACTTCCGGGATCCCTGACCAGGGCCGAATACAAAAAGGACAGGAGGCAGTCCGGCAATCCCGATGACGACGGGGAAAATCAGGACTTCCATGCGAACCTGACCCTGGAAACCCTTTTCGGCGATGCCGGGAGCTTCTCCCTCCAGTTTCTCTACGGCGCCAAGGAGATCATCTCCAGCTACAGGTCCATGTCCTCCTATTCCCGGGTAACCCTGGACTCCTACGGAATGACGCCTCGCTATGTCCTGGACAGGAACATGTTCAACCACAGGAACAAGCTCCTGGTCGGACTGGATTATTACGACGAAGGGCTGGACAAGGACGGCTATGCGGACCGGGGACAGGATGAAAGGATCAATACCGCCGAACTGTCCCGCAGGAGCCTGGGGGTCTATGTCCGCAACGAGTTCCATGTCCGGGAAGACCTGATACTGGCCCTCGGCTATCGAACGGAAAGGGCCAGAATCAAGGGAAAAGAAAGGCTGGCGGACGGAACGCTCGTCTTCGATGACGATAAGACGCATGATGCCAAGGCCTTTGAATCGGCCCTGACGTGGATGATCGGAGAAAAATCGAAGGCCTTCGCCAAGTACGCCACGGTGTTCCGTTACCCCTACCTTGATGAACAGGCCTCCTATTACGGGTATGGCTGGGACGCCTTCAATACGGATCTCGACCAGGAGACGGGCAGGTCTTACGAGGTGGGCGTCAACCTCGTTCCAATCCCGAATCTTTCCCTGGATCTGACGCTCTACCGGATCGACATGGAAGACGAGATCTCCCCGGACCAGAACTGGGTCAATCAGAATCTTGACAAAACCCGCCACGAAGGCATTGAACTGGGCGCCTCCTATCTCTGGGAAAAGGCGGCCAGGGTCTACGCCCAGATGTCTTACCGCCGTGCGGAATTCCGCAACGGACCGAATGCCGGCAAGGACGTACCGCTGGTTTCCAATCTCCTTGGAACCGCCGGGGCGATCCTCTATCTCCCCGGCGGCTTTGAGCTGAACCCGGAGATCCGCTACGCCGGAGAGGCCTATCGGGGCGGAGACCTCAGCAACAGCGAGGACAAGATCGACGATACCACCCTGTGCAATCTTTTCCTCTATTACCGCCCAACGCTGAAGAAGCTTAAGTTCTCGGCCTTCGCCGGCGTGGAAAATCTCACCGACGAGAAACCGGTGCTGATCTATTACAACGGCTACTACCCCCTGCCGGGCATAACCGTCAATGGTGGAATATCCTTTAAATTTTAGCCTGTTTGAACAGGATTTGGGAGAGGGAGGTCAGAAAGGGGAGCGCTATGATGAGACACCGGGCAGCAATGAAAATGCTCCGCATCGCATCCATCGTGGCCGCCCTGGCCCTCTGCCCCTTTGCCCATGCCGCCACGGTAATGGACGAAACAGGCAGGAGGGTCTTCGTTCCCGATGCTCCGCGGAGAATCGTTTCCCTGGCGCCGGACATCTCGGAAATCCTTTTTGCCCTGGGTCTGGAGAAGGAAATCGTGGGCGTATCACAGTTCAGCGACTATCCCGATGCGGCGAAGGGCAAACCGAAGGTGGGAAGCTATGTGTCCCTTTCCCTGGAACGCATCCTCTCCCTGTCGCCGGACCTGGTGATCGGCACTACCAACGGGAACCGCAGGGAAGCCGTCAATCGGCTGGAGCAGGCCGGGCTGAACGTCTACGTCGTTAATCCGGAAAGGTTTTCCGACATCTATCGCACCATCATCAATCTCGGGAGGATCACCGGGCGGGAAACAGCCGCCAGGCAGCTGGCCGATTCGATGAGAAAAAGGGCGGAGCGCATCGTATCCCGAACGGCTTCCTGCCCGCGGCCGAAAGTCTTTGTCCAGATTGATTCCCATCCCCTGGTTACCGTGGGCGGGAGCACCATTTATTCGGAGTTGATCGCCATGGCCGGAGGGCACAACATCGCAGCCCGCGCACCGGGGAAATATCCCCGCTACAACCTGGAAGCCCTGATTTCGAAACAGCCGGACGTTATCCTGCTATCTCCCATGGTTCAAAGGGCGTCCCGGAACGGGGATCTGGATTTCTGGAGCCGCTGGCAGAGCATCCCCGCCGTGCGGAATTCCCGGATACACCTGGTGAACGCGGACCTGACCGACCGGTTTTCCCCGAGAATCGTCCAGGGGCTGGAAGAAATCGCGGGAATTCTCCATCCGGAGCGAACGGGCAGGCAACGGCCGCGGGAATGTTCCGGCCGGAGGAGATGAGCAGACGGCGATGAAGCAGGAACGGAACATAACCGCCAGAACGGCCTTCGGGAAATCCCCCCGGCCGGCCCCCCCCGGGGGAAACCTCCTCTGCGCCCTGATGGCGTCCTTTGTCGCTCACGGCCTGGTGATCCTCCTGATCGCTGCGGCGGGCGGTCTTTTTTCCGTTCCGGCAGACACCGGATCATTGAACAGGCTGAACATTACCCTGGTCTCCTGGGCGAACGCCCCTTCCAGCTCTTCGGCACACCCGGGTCAGGAAGAGTCCGCCGGGGCCGCTGCTGAGGCTGCCGGGAAAGGGATCCCCTCCGTCACGGCCGTTTCGGAAGATCACAGCGATGATGGCCGGCCTCTCAACGCCCCGCCGCCGGAAAAACCGGCAAAAAGGCTTCCCCGCCCCGCCTCGCTGCCGGGAAAGGCGCAAGACTCGGGCGCAGAGAAAACAATTTCAATCCCGGCAGGCCCTGACCTGCAGACCCCGCACGCCGGGACGGCCCTGTCCGTGTCGTTTCCGGCCGCGGAAAGCGGACGGGACGCCGCGTCGATGTCTTCCGGTTCCGGCATGGAGCGGAACCTCGAGCCGTCCGGCCGATTCCACGCAATTTCAGGCTCCACCCTTTCCCGTTACCGGCAAACCCCTCCCCCCATCTATCCGGCCTCAGCACGGCGGAAGGGGTATGAGGGACTCGTTCTTATCTCCGTGGAGATCCTGGAAAACGGGGCGCCCGGGCAGCTGCTGGTGAAAAAGTCCTCGGGACATGTCATCCTGGATCAAGCGGCTCTTGAAGCGATCCGGAAATGGAAATTCGTCCCGGCGGAGAAAAACGGCCTTCCCGTCCGCTCCCGGGGGGATGTGCCCATCCGGTTCGTTCTCCGGGATGCCCGCTGAGGATCGCCGTGGGCGCCTTTCAGGACCCCCCGGCGACACGTCCGGGGGAAATCCGTCAACCTACTTGACTTTTCGGTTCCGTTGCCGTTATTAAGCCCGGTGCAGGGCCGCCCCTACCCGGACGTGTCGCATCTTCCGGTCCGGGAGGAACGCAGCGGCACAACGAAAGGAATTCCATCGTCGACGACCGGGGCATGCAGGCAGAGCCTGGCGGCGATTCAGGACAGCTATGAAGACAAAGCCCTTTTCCTCTCCCTTTCTTCGATCCTACGGCTTCTCACTGCTGCTGCTCTTCTCCATTGGAATCGGCTCCGGGCTCGGGCTTCTCCTTAAAGAGGATGCGGCCCTCCTCAAGCCGCTGGGCGATATTTTCCTCAATCTCCTCTTCACCGCCCTGGTGCCCCTCGTGTTCTTTTCCATCTCTTCGGCCGTGGCGGGGATGACCAACGGTCGGCGGCTGGGCAGGATCCTCTTCTCCATGCTGGGGGTCTTTGTCCTGACGGGCGCAGTGGCTTCCGTATTCATGATGATCGGTGTTTCCTTGTATCCGCCGGCCGCGGGCGTTTCCATCACACTTCAATCCGCGGGAAAGCTCCAGTCGCTGGACACGGCGGACCAGATCGTCAGGGCCTTCACCACGCCCGATTTTCCCGATGTCCTGTCCAAGAAGAACATGTCGGCCCTGATCCTGTTCGCCATCCTGATCGGGCTTGCGACCTCCTGCCTGAAGGAGAGGGGGCGGGCCTTTGCCGATTTTCTGACTTCGGCCAGTGACGTGATGATCAAGGCCATCGATCTGATCATGTATTACGCCCCCGTGGGCCTGTGCGCCTATTTCGCCTATCTCACGGGTGTTTTCGGACCGAAGCTCCTGGGTTCTTATTTCCGGGCCATGACGCTCTATTATCCCATAACGTTTTTCTACTTCTTTGCCGGCTTTTCGATATACGCCTATCTCGCCGGGAAAGGCCCGGGGGTGCGGACCTTCTGGAGAAACATTGTTCCCCCGGCCCTGACCGCCCTGGCAACGGGCAGCAGCGTCGCCGCCATCCCCTCCAATCTGGAGGCCGCCAACCGAAGCGGCGTCCCGAAGGACATATCCGAACTCGTCATCCCCATCGGCGCCACCATTCACATGGACGGTTCCTGCCTGGCGGCCGTCCTGAAAATCGCCTTTCTCTTCGGCATCTTCAACCTGGATTTCTCCGGAACGGGGACGCTTCTGACGGCGCTGGGCATCGCCCTTCTGAGCGGAACCGTGATGAGTGGAATCCCCGGCGGCGGTTTTATTGGCGAACTGCTGATCATCTCACTCTACGGCTTCCCCCTGGAGGCCTTCCCCATCATCTCCATGATCGGCGTCCTCGTCGACCCCCCCGCCACCCTGGTCAATTCCGCCGGAGACAACGTGTGCAGCATGATGGTCGCACGGATGCTCGGGGGGAAGAGATGGATGAATACCGTCGATATTTAAACATTTTATATCGCTTGACAAGAAAGAGGTACTTACCTATAGTCCGCCCGTGCTGGGCACACGTTAGATCTTTTCCCCCGGTTTTCAATATGCAACGCATTTTTCTTCAAACTGCCCCGCGAAATCTTTTTCAGGAGGATGCTCCACCATGCCGAAGCGCGACGATCTCAGAAAAATCATGATTATCGGGTCCGGACCCATTGTCATCGGGCAGGCCTGCGAATTTGACTATTCCGGCACCCAGGCCTGCAAGGCCCTGCGGAAGCTCGGCTATGAAATTGTGCTGGTCAACTCCAATCCGGCCACGATCATGACAGACCCCGGAACAGCCGATGTCACCTACATCGAGCCCCTGAACGTCCAGTCCATGATTGAAATCATTGAAAATGAAAAGCCTGATGCCATCCTCCCCAACCTTGGGGGGCAGACGGGCCTGAACCTGACGGCCGAGTTGGCCAAGCTGGGCATTCTGGAAAAATACGGCGTCCAGGTCATCGGCGTCCAGGTGGACGCCATCGAGCGGGGCGAAGACCGGATCGCCTTCAAGGAAACGATGACCCGCCTGGGAATCGACATGCCCAGGAGCGAGCCCGCCTATACGGTGGAAGAGGCGGAGAAAATCGCCGCCCGGCTCGGCTATCCCGTCGTGGTCCGCCCGGCTTACACCATGGGAGGAACGGGAGGCGGCCTCGTCTACAACTCTGAAGAGCTCAGGACCGTTGCCAGCCGAGGCATTTCAGCCAGCCGCGTTGGTCAGATCCTGATCGAAGAGTCCGTTCTCGGCTGGGAGGAGCTGGAGCTGGAAGTCGTCCGCGACGAGAAAAACCAGATGATTACCGTGTGCTTCATCGAAAATGTCGACGCCATGGGCGTCCACACGGGGGACTCCTACTGCACGGCTCCCATGCTGACCATCGCCCCGGAGCTCCAGGAACGGCTCCGGAAATATGCCTATGCCATCGTGGAGGCCATCCAGGTCATCGGCGGAACGAACATCCAGTTCGCCCACAATCCGGAAACGGGGCGGGTTGTCATCATCGAGATCAACCCCCGGACCTCCCGCTCTTCCGCCCTGGCCTCGAAGGCCACCGGATTCCCCATTGCCTTGGTTTCCTCCATGCTTGCAGGGGGGCTCACCCTCGATGAGATCCCCTATTGGCGGGAGGGGACCCTCGACAAGTACACCCCATGGGGTGACTATGTCGTGGTGAAGTTTGCCCGGTGGGACTTCGAGAAGTTTCCCGGCGCCCAGGATAAACTCGGCACCCAGATGCGGGCCGTGGGCGAGGTCATGAGCATCGGCAAGAATTACAAGGAGGCCTTTCAGAAGGCGATCCGCTCCCTGGAAAAGGGCCGTTACGGTCTGGGATTCGCGGCGGATTTCCATGAAAAAAGCCTGGACGACCTGCTGGAGCGGCTGTCGGAGGCTTCCAGCGAACGGCAGTTCCTGATGTACGAGGCGATCCGCAAAGGCGCGGATGTGGCGATGCTCTCCAGAAAGACCCACATCAAGCGCTGGTTTATCGAGCAGATGAAGGAACTGGTCGATCTGGAGGAAGAGATCCTGAAATACAAGGGGAAGGCCCTTCCCGATGAACTGCTGGCCAGGGCGAAGAAAGACGGATTTGCGGACCGCTACCTGTCACAGATCCTCAACGTTCCGGAGCCGGAGATCCGCAGGCAGCGCTCCGCACTGGGCGTCGTCGAAGCCTGGGAAGCCGTCCCCGTCAGCGGCGTGGAAAACGCGGCCTACTATTACTCCACCTACAACGGCCGGGACCAAGTGGCGGTCAGCGACCGGAAGAAGATCATGGTCCTGGGCGGTGGCCCCAACCGCATCGGCCAGGGCATCGAGTTCGACTACTGCTGCGTCCACGCGGCCTTCGCCATCCGCGACGAGGGCTACGAGTCCATCATGGTGAACTGCAATCCCGAAACGGTCTCGACGGACTACGACACCTCCAACAAGCTCTATTTCGAACCGCTCACGGTGGAGGACGTCCTGAGCATCTACGAGAAGGAAAAGCCGGAGGGGGTCATCGCCCAGTTCGGGGGCCAGACACCGCTGAACATCGCCGGCGAACTGGAAAAGGCGGGCGTCCGGATCATCGGGACCTCGCCGGAAACCATCGATCTGGCCGAGGACCGCGACCGCTTCCGAAAGATGATGCGCAGGCTGGGGATCCCCATGCCGGAGTCCGGAATGGCCATCAACCTTGAGGAAGCCCTGGTCGTCGCCAACCGGATCGGCTATCCCCTCATGGTTCGCCCTTCCTACGTGCTGGGAGGCAGGGGCATGGAAGTCGTCCATGACGAAGAGATGCTGAAGCGATACGTAGCGGCGGCGGTGGGGGTCACCCCGGAGCGCCCCATCCTCATCGACAAGTTTCTGGAAAACGCCATCGAGGCGGAGGCCGACGCCATTGCCGACGGGACGGACGCCTTTGTCCCCGCCGTGATGGAGCATATCGAGCTGGCGGGCATTCATTCCGGCGACTCCGCCTGCGTCATTCCGCCGATCAGCATCGCCCCCAAGCACATCGAAACGATCAACGAATACACCCGTACCATCGCCATCGAGTTCAAGGTGGTGGGCCTCATGAACATCCAATACGCCATTGCCGACGATGTCGTCTACATCCTGGAAGCCAACCCGCGGGCCTCCCGCACGGTTCCCCTGGTTTCCAAGATCTGCAACATCTCCATGGCCCGGATCGCCACCCAGGTCATGCTGGGAAAGAAGCTGTCGGAACTCAACCTTTCCAACCGGACGGTCCCCCACTTCGGGGTAAAGGAAGCGGTCTTCCCCTTCAACATGTTCCAGGAAGTCGATCCGCTCCTTGGACCGGAGATGCGGTCCACCGGCGAGGTCCTCGGCCTGGCCGACTCCTTCGGGCTCGCCTTTTTCAAGGCCGAGGAAGCGGCCCAGTCGGTTCTTCCCGGAGAAGGAACGGTCCTCCTGACCGTTGAGCCGCGTGACAAGGGCGGAATCCTCAGCGTCGCCAAGAAATTTCAGGAACTGGGTTTCCGGCTCATCGCCACGAAGGGGACACAGGAGTATCTGGCAGACCACGGGATCGAGGCCCAGACCATCCTGAAGATGCACGAGGGAAGGCCCAATATCGTCGACAGCATCAAAAACGGAGAGATTCAGCTCATCATCAACTCGCCGAGCGGAAGGACGAGCGCCTATGACGACTCCTACATCCGCAAGGCGGCGATCAAATACAGGGTCCCCTACATCACAACGATCGCGGCGGCGGCGGCGGCCGTCAAGGGGATCGCCACGTTCAGGCAAGGCCATGGCCGGGCGAAGTCCCTTCAGAGCTACCATCATGATATCAAATGATTCCCGGTGCTCCCCCTCCAGGGGAAGCCGAAGGGAGGAACGAGGCGGGAAGGGCAACCCCGCCGGGACCGTGAAAGCATGTGCCGAAGGGGCGGCCCCGGGTCTCTCCGCCGCCTTGAAGCAGGCGGAACAGCAGATTGAGCGGTTCCGGGAATCCGAGCGGAACCTAAAAAAATCCCGACGAACCCTTGTCGAACTTGCGGGACAGCTCACCGAGCGCGTCAAGGAGTTGAACTGCCTCTATGAGATTTCCGGCATCATGGGGAAGCAGGGCCTGACCCTGGAAGAGGCCCTGAAACGGACCGTGGATGTCATCCCCGGAGCATGGACGTATCCGGAAATTGCCTGCAGCCGGATTATCCTCAACGATTTGGAGTTTCAAAGCACCCCTTTTTCCGAAACAGTCTGGAGACAGTCGCAGCGGATCCTGCTCCAGGGCAGACAGGCGGGTTGCCTGGATGTTTTTTACAGAGAGGAAAGGCCTCTACGGGATGAAGGGCCCTTTCTGAAGGAAGAGCGGAGCCTGATCGAGGTCATCGCGGAGCGGATCGGAGAAATGGTCGTCCGGAAACGGGCCGAGGAAGCCCTCCAGGAAAGCCAGTCCCAGAACCGGGCGCTTCTCGACGCCATTCCCGATTTGATGTTTCAGGTCAATGGGGAGGGCGTGCTCCTCGGTTTTCACCGGGGACAGTTTGATCTCGCCCGGTTCATCACGCCCGACATCCTGGGCCGGAACCTGTACGACATCGAAGAGCTGAAACCGGTTCTGCCCCGACGGCTCGTGGATCAGATCATGGCCTATGTGCGCCATACCTTGGCAACGGGAGGGGTTCAGCTTTTTGAGCAGAACATCCCCCTTTCCGGAGAGCGCAGGGACTTTGAAATCCGCATGGTCCGATATCCTCCGGACAATGTCCTGGCCATTGTCCGGGACATCACCCGGAGAAAGCGCCTGGAACGGGAGATCCTGGAAATCAGCGGCAGGGAGCAGAGGCGGATCGGCCAGGACCTCCATGACAGCCTGTGTCAGCATCTGGCAGGGATCGGATTCATGGGAAAGGTCCTCGAGAAGAACATCGCCGGACACCGGGACCTGAAGCCTGCCGACGTTTCGGAAATGGTGGGACTGATCGATCAGGCCATCACAATGACGCGGGGGTTTGCCCGTGGCCTGAACCCCGTCAGGCTTGAGGCGGAGGGTCTTCGAATGGCCCTTTCTTCACTGGCCGCCAATGTGGAAAAGCTCTTCGGCATTTCCTGTCCCGTCATTTACGAGGAAGAGATACAAATCCCCGACCCTGAGGCGGCCACGCATCTCTACCGCATTGTGCAGGAGGCCTTGAACAACGCCATCAAGCACGGCAAGGCGGATACGGTGACCATCGCCCTCCGCAGGCGGGAGGACACCGTCGTCCTGACCGTTTCCGACAACGGCTGCGGCATCCGGAACGCGGTTCATCAGGGAAAAGGCATGGGGCTGAATATCATGGAGTATCGCGCCTCCATGATCGGGGCCTCCCTGGAAATCGCCGATGGCGAAACGGGGGGAACGAGGGTGACCTGCTCCTTTCCGAACCGTCGAGGAGATTGATTTCGACATGAAAAAAAAACGGGTACTCGTTGTTGATGATCATCCGATCCTCCGCAAGGGGCTTTCCCTTCTGATCAATTCGGAGCCTGACCTGAGGGTCGTTGCCGAAGCCGATAACGCCCAGCTGGCCCTGGAAAAAATCGAAGAGGACAAACCCGACCTGCTCATCGTCGACATTTCCCTCCCGGGAATCGACGGCATCGAACTCATCAAAACGGTCAGGCTGACCCATCGAAACCTGCCCGCTCTCGTGGTTTCCATGCATGATGAGTCCCTGTTCGCCGAACGGGCGCTCCGTGCGGGGGCAAGGGGCTACATCATGAAGCAGGAGGCCCTGGAAAAGGTGCTCGTGGCCATCCGCCGGGTCCTGGCCGGGGAAATCTTCGTGAGCGAAAAAATCGCCACCTCCATGCTCGAAAAGCTGGTTGCCAGCGAAGACAAAGCGATCCGTTCTCCCATTGATCTGCTGAGCAACCGGGAACTGACCGTTTTCCGGATGATCGGACAGGGTTACAAAACCAGCCAGATCGCGGAAAAGCTGCACTTGAGCGTCAAGACCATCGAATCCTACCGCGCCCACATCAAGGAAAAGCTGAAGCTGGCAGACGGCACGGATCTTCTCAAATGTGCCATTCAGTGGGTGCAGAACGCCCCCTAGGCATCGTCCGCCCAGCCTTCCTCCCCCCCGGAAGCTCTTTTTTTCGATGGGAATCCTTGTTCCATCTCTATCGTTCCTTCCTCGCCCCCCTGGTTTTCCCGAGGGGCGGGCAGGATTCCGTATGACATCGCTTTCTGCTTTTCATGCCATCCTAAGGCAAAACAGCCCATGCTTTACTCCATTACCTTAGATAAAAATCAAGATTTTACCGGATTGAATAACTACTATGATCGTGTAAAGTATATCCATCGGATGGATTTCATCTTCCTCTTTGAGAAAGAAACAGGAAAAGGAGGTGTGAAGGAAGCATCACCGGAAAGAGGATTTAGTTGGCGAAAAGACGCCATCGTGTCAGAAGGTTAACCATGTCATTCAATAGATCAGCCAGGCGGTAAGGTTTCGCCACAGGGAGGGAAACATGAACAAGGCAAAAATTTTAGTCATGGCATTGCTTGCGGCTTTCATCATGGCGGCAATGGTGCCAGGCGCAGGTGCGGGACCGGTGTATATCGATCTGTCCACGGCAACCGTTGCATCCGGGGAAGAGACATCTCAAGCTGAAATTGACATGATCATCCTTCCCCTGATCGCTCCGGCGGTTGAGTTATACAGGGATGAGATCGGTGTTGAAATGGGGATGCTGGCCGGGTCCTACGAAACCACTTACACGTATATGCCGGAACCCGAGAATGCGGTCATAAGCTACACGGGGGGCACCATCATCGGTCCGGTGGCTTATCTCCTTGCCAAGGACGGCGCTGTGCCCGACACAAACCCGGATACCCATGCCTGGTACCTCTATAATCTGACGAATCTGGGGTGGACCGGCACGGAAGAGATCACCATTACCGGACTATGGCCGGACCAGGGAAGTTTCTCCCATGTCACCCTGTACGGTACGCCTGTTCCCATTCCCGCTGCGGTGTGGCTCCTGGGCAGCGGCCTGCTGGGGCTTATCGGAGTCGGTCGACGGATGAAAAAGTAATTTCCTGACTGCAGGGAAGGACGAAAGGCAAAAAGGCTGTTGATTCAACATCAACAGCCTTTTTTTATCCAGAAATACGGCTTGGCTGCCATCGACCATCTGTGGCCGGAAGAGGAACGGCCATGTCAAGACCCGCAGTACGAGCCGCTATCCGGACCGCAGTGCTCCGGATTGGAATGCGGAAATGACCGAAGCGGGAAATAATCATCTCTCCAGGCACACTTGGACAAACCGGATTGAACAAAATCGTCATGGGATTTGCATGGAATTTGTCCTGAACGATCGATTGGAGGAGACGGCGACGTGAATCCAAACAGGACGGTGATGCAGGCCGGCTTTTTTTCGCAGTTGATCAGACTATCATGAGAACGGATGGGAGAGAGGGAATCGTAACGTGAAAAAGATACGTAAATGGACATTCTTGGCGGCACTGTTTGTGGTTTTTGGCTTGGCACCGGGGCAGGCTCAAGCCGGGATGATAACCTACAGCCTGGGAACAGCCTTTACCGGCAAAGTGGACCCGAAATCCCCACTCACCCCCAACGGCTGGCTCATGGCAGCATTTGATGATGGTGGAGGCTCCGGGTCGGTGATCCTGACATTGACTTCCGGCCTCGGCGTGGCCAGTGAATTCATCAGTCAGGTGGATTTCAGCGTTCATCCGGCCATCGATCCGAGCGGCCTGGTGATCACAAGGACTGGGGGAACCTCCGACGACACCGTGAGCAGGATCATCGCCACGGATCAGGACAAACAGACCGCCGGAGGCAGCCACGGCTATGATATCGAACTGCACTTCAAAAAGGCTTCCGTCAACCGTTTTGACGGTGTCGGAGAAACCGTCATCCTGACGCTGACCGGCAGTGGTCTTACAGTGGAAGATTTCGACTTCTGGAATGCGGGAAAGGGGGACAGCGCCCATGTTGCGGCGCACATCCAGGGCATTCCCACCCTGTGGCCCGACCCTGAAGACTCCACCTGGATCAAGGATCCTTCTCCGGTTCCTCTTCCAGCGGCGGCCTGGCTGCTCGGCTCCGGCCTACTGGGGCTTGCTGTAATCAGGAGAAGCGGCGGCCTCTTCAAAAGACAAGGTTTCTGAAACAGGCGTTCCTGAGAAAAGCCTCTGCAGACCATGCGGGGGCTCTTCTCCTTCCGGATCTCTTCATCAACATCGGGCGGGCCATCTCCCTGCCCTCTTCTTCCCTCCTGCTCCATCCCGACGGCGGCTTTCAACTCGTCTATTTTCAAGCGTTTGCGATTTCCATGTGTCTTGGACGTTCACCAGAAAATTCCGCCCGGGAAGATACCCGAAATTTTCAGTGATTGATTTTTTTTTAACAATCCGGTATTGATCAGGGTCATATGTGAAGTTTTTCATACAGGGCTCACGGGACAAACGTTGACAGGCCCCAAACAGCAGAACAGGGCTCCCTTAGAGTTATGGGGCGTGTGTATTCAGTTTTTTTAACGGATCATTTACTTTAAGGAGGTGTTTAATGAATCGAAAACGTTTATTTGCGGGATTCAGCAAAAAATTAACCTTGATCGCCTGCCTGCTTGCTCTTCTTCTGTTCGCATCCAATGCATCGGCTTATCTTTCCTCGTACTCCTTCAATCTGATTTACGCCAGCAAGGACCTCAATGGCGGCATGATGGACGATTATGCGAAGGTGACGGTGAATCTCCAGGCCATCGATGAGGCGACGATCGTCGTCGAAGCCCTGAACGGTTACAGGCTGCAGAACCGGCTTGGTGTGCAGCTCAACGCGTTTCTTTTCAGCACGTCGAACTTAAGCGCCGGCGAATTGGCCAAGGGAGAGGAAAAGAACTTCAGTGAATTCGGAGAGTTCAATGCAGCCTTCAGCAAGCTGGGAAAGCTGGATTCATTCAGTTTTGACGTCACGAACACCACCGTTAATTCCGATTGGACCGACGCGAAAGAGGTCCTTCACATCAACGATCAGGGTTACCTGGCAGCCGCGCACATCGTACCGGAGAACGGCGAATCAGGCTATGCCGCCGGTGACGGAAAAGCCGTCGTTCCTCTTCCGGGAGCGGTCTGGCTTCTTGGAAGCGGCCTGGTCGGTCTCGCGGCATTCCGCCGACGCAAAGCATGATGTTTCTTCCTTCCGCTCCCGTTGATTCTGAACAAGGAGCTGAAGGATTTGGCGTGGCAGGGCGCTTTTGAATTTCCGCCGTTTTCTTTACCGCCTGCCGAACGGAACCGGAAAGAGGAGCCTCTGCAAACCCTGCAGAGGCTCCTCTTTTTGGTTCCGCACCATCCCAGCGGCCCCGGTACGTTTTTTTCCGTTCTTCACCCTGGCCGATCCTCCGGAAGAACCGCCTGATCCGCTCTCATAACCAGGCGCATTTAAAAAATTCCCGCAGGTCTTCCCCCGTATTATTTTTTCAATATTGATTATTGACACTATAAAAAAACGCGGATATACACTATGCAAAAATCAGCTTTAACCTCATTGTCAAACATGGGTTTTTCGGGTTTTATGGGGTCGTTTTTTCTCATAAAGGAAGAAAGGACGTGACGGAGGGGGATCGTCATTCGGCATGGCGGCCAAAATTCCGGATCCAGACGCATTTCGCGGATGGCCGGTAGGCGGAGGCTGTGACATGGCGTCAAGGTCCGCCCCCGGAACAACGCGTAAGTCCCATTATTTCAAATCGCGCAGAACGTGCCCGCGGCGGAAAATCCTCGCCATGGGCCGTGTATATGAATTTCACGAGGCCTCTCCGACCGATGCGGAAGTGGTCTTAGAAGCTATACGTTTGAAGAGTTTGCAGTGCATTATTTCTTATATGGAGGTCCCAAAAAATGTCCGTGGTCGGCGATGTTATCGACAAGATTAAACAGCAGGATCCTTATGAATTTGAATTTCATCAGGCGGTGGAAGAGGTGCTTTTCACTCTGGAGCCGACAGCTCTGAAACATCCGGAGTTTGTCAAGGCTAAAATCTATGAGCGGATCGTGGAGCCGGACCGGGTGATCTCCTTCCGCGTTCCCTGGACGGACGATAGAGGTGAGGTGCATGTCAACCGGGGATACCGGATTCAATTCAACAATGCCATCGGTCCCTATAAGGGGGGGCTGCGCTTTCATCCCTCCGTTAATCTCAGCATCCTGAAGTTCCTTGGTTTCGAACAGATCTTTAAGAATTCACTGACGACCCTTCCCATGGGCGGCGCGAAAGGCGGCTCCGACTTCGACCCCAAAGGAAAATCGGACTACGAGGTCATGCGCTTCTGCCAGTCTTTCATGCGTGAGCTTTTCCGGCACATCGGCCCCGATACGGATATCCCGGCGGGAGACATCGGTGTAGGAGCCCGGGAAATCGGTTACCTCTATGGCTATTACAAGAAACTGGCCAACGAGCATACGGGCGTTTTGACCGGCAAGAGCCTGGATTACGGCGGAAGCCTTATCCGGCCCGAGGCGACGGGCTACGGCTGCGTCTATTTCGCCGCGGAAATGCTCGCCTGGCGTGGCCTCACCTTCGAGGGTAAAACCGTGGCGATCAGCGGTTCCGGAAATGTCGCCCAGTACGCCATCGAAAAAGTCACCAGCCTGGGAGGCAAAGTCATTACCCTGTGCGACTCCAGCTCAACGATTGTCGACGAAGCAGGAATCGACCATGCAAAGTGCGAATACATCATGGAATTGAAGAATATCCGCAGAGGCCGCATCAGTGAATATGCCGATAAATACGCCGCATCAGCATGCTGCTACATCGGAGAGAGCGTCTGGGATGTGATCAAGAATCAGGGCATTCACGTCGACATCGCCCTTCCCTGCGCCACCCAGAATGAAATCGACGCCAGCCATGCGGAAGCCCTTGTGAAAAACGGCTGCATCTGCGTCTCCGAAGGCGCCAATATGCCCTCCACCCCGGAGGCGATCCGCATCTACCAGGACAATGGCGTCATCTACGGCCCCGGCAAAGCGGCCAATGCCGGCGGCGTGGCCACCTCGGGTCTGGAAATGAGCCAGAACAGCATGCGCCTTTCCTGGCCCCGTGAAGAAGTCGATACCCGGCTGCTTCAGATCATGAAAAGCATCCACACCGCCTGCCTCAATGCGGCGGCGGAATATGGAAAAGAGGGGGACTACGTGCTGGGCGCCAATATCGCCGGGTTCATGAAAGTGGCCAACAGCATGCTGGCCTACGGAGTGGTGTAACGTCCCCTTTGCCTTGAGGCGCGGTCCCGCTTGAGCCGCTGGCGGCTAGAGGCGGACTGCCCCTTTTGGCATCCCCTGCGTTCCCGAGGAGCGATTGCAGATGGTTTTGGTCACATCCTGCAATCGCTCCTCTGTTTTCTGATGCGTATCGAGAGGGGCTCGGCGGCTCATCGGAACCATTCGGTGCGCACCCGCCCTTTGCGGAAAGATTCCCCCAACCGGAACACGTTCCTATGTTCTCCATCAAGCCCGCTCAAAGACCAATCCCTGCAGCGATAAGAAAATCGCATGATCCTCTGTAAGGATTTATCCGATGAAGGACTCCATTTCGTCTTAATACTTTTCAAAATAGCGGTATCATGAAGATACCTTTTTGATGAGCCGATTCGCTCCCGAAGGCGGCCCGGGGCAAGAGCTGTTTGCTCTCCCTCCGCTCCAAACACGTTAACGAGAAAAATGTCTTCATCCGGATACTTTCGACCTGTCATAAATGACATAATATATTAATAATACAGAAGTTATTGACATCCTGCAAAGAAATAGCTATAGGGTGACTCTCATCTGACGATGGATGGGTTATCAGGTAGAAATCCAACATTGTGCACTCCGATCTGCCGATTCTTAAAGAGGTTCTCCATGGACGGCTGGCAACGGGCATTGCCGGAAACGGCGGAACCTCCCGGATTTGGAAAGGAGAAAGCGATGAACGGGGATTACATATCGAAAGGAGTGTAGAGTCATGGATGTAAGCAGAAGAGGATTCCTGAAGATCGCCGGCGGCACTCTGGCAGTCGGAGGCATCGGCTTCAGGCCTTCTTTGGCGCATGCTGAACCGCTGAAGATTCAGTATGCCAAAGAGACGACGACGATCTGTCCTTACTGTTCCGTAGGATGCAGCATCATCGTTTCCACCCGGAACGGAAAAGTGGTAAACACGGAGGGCGATCCGGACAGTCCCATCAATCGCGGCTCCCTTTGCACCAAGGGCGGATCTATCTATCAGATGGCGAACAACGAAAACCGCCTTGGCAAACCCCTTTACCGGGCACCCTACGCTACGGAATGGAAAGAGGTGGACTGGGAGTGGACCTTGGACCGCATTGCGGAAAATGTCAAGAAAAGCCGCGACAAGAGTTTCCGGGCCACCAATGACAAAGGCGAGGTCGTGAACCGGACGGAAGGAATCGCCTCCGTCGGCAGCGCCGCGCTGGATAACGAAGAGTGCTTCGTTTATCAGAAATTTCTGCGGGGGTTGGGGCTGGTCTATATCGAACACCAGGCCCGTATTTGACACAGCCCTACTGTACCGGCTCTGGGAGAGTCGTTCGGACGCGGCGCAATGACGAATCACTGGATCGATATCCGCAACAGTGATGTGATCTTAATCATGGGCAGCAACCCTGCCTCCAACCACCCCATCGCTTTCAAGTGGATCACCGCCGCCATGGAGAAAGGGGCCAAGGTCATCTGCGTGGACCCGCGGTTCACGCAATCGGCGGCAAAATCCCACATCTATGCACCTCTCCGTTCGGGGACGGACATCGCCTTTCTCGGCGGGATGATCAAGTACATTCTCGACAACAAGCTCTACTTCGAGGAGTACGTCAGGAATTACACCAACGCGACCTTCCTCGTGAATCCCGACTTGAAGCTTCCCGGCGACAACAACGGTGTCTTCTCCGGCCTGACGGACGGAAAGTACGACAAATCCACCTGGTCTTACCAGACGGAAGGGGACGGACGGATCAAGAAGGATCCCACGATGCAGGACCCCAACTGCGTGTTCCAGCTCCTGAAAAAGCACTATTCCCGCTACACGCCCGAAGTGGTCAACCAGGTGACCGGGACACCGGTTGACAAGCTGATCGAGATCTACAAGCTCTATGGATCAACGGGAACGAAGGATCGTTCCGCTGTCGAGCTCTATGCCATGGGATGGACCCAGCACACCGTGGGCACCCAGAATATCCGGACCATGTGCATGATACAGCTCCTCCTGGGCAACATGGGCGTTCCCGGCGGCGGCGTGGCGGCCATGCGCGGCGAGTCCAACGTCCAGGGATCCACGGACCATGGACTGCTGTTCCACATCTGGCCGGGTTACCTCGGCACCCCCAAGGCGTCGCTGGCAACCCTGGCGGCGTACCTGGAAAAGGAGACACCGTCGACCAAGGAACCCAACAGCCTCAACTGGTGGAAGAACAAACCCAAGTATGTAGCGAGTTTCCTCCGGGCCATGTACGGAACGAACGTCACCCTGGACGAGGCCTACAACCTCCTCCCCAAGATCGACGACGGGGCCAACTACTCATGGCTCAATCTCTTCGATCAGATGTACAAGGGAAAGTTCACGGGTTTCTTCGCCTGGGGCATGAATCCCGCCTGCAGCGGCGCCCATTCCAACAAGGTCCGCCAGGCGATGACCAGGCTGGACTGGCTGGTCAATGTCAACCTCTTCGATAACGAGACCGGCTCCTTCTGGCGCGGACCGGGAATGGATCCCAAAAAGATCAAGACGGAAGTTTTCCTGCTGCCCTGCGCCGCCTCCATCGAGAAGGAGGGGAGCATCATCAACAGCGGCCGCTGGAACCAGTGGCGCTACAAGGCCATCAATCCCCCGGGCGTGGCCCTTCCCGACGGGGACATCACATCGGAAATCTACTTCAAGGTGAAAGGGCTTTACGAAAAGGAAGGCGGCCCCAATGCCGATGCCATTACCAAGCTGAGCTGGAACTACGGCCCGAAAACCTTTGACGGCCACTTCCACTTCGATCCCCACGCCGTGGCCAAGGAGATCAACGGGGTCTTCCTCGAGGACAAAACGGTGGAAAATCCCACGAAGCCCGGGGAATTCAAGGAATTCAAGAAGGGTGATCCCGTTCCCACCTTTGCCTGGCTGCAGGATGACGGGTCCACGTCCTCCGGGTGCTGGGTCTACTGCGGCTCCTACACGGACAAGAACATGTCCGCACGCCGCGAGGGGAAGAAAGATCCGACCGGTATCGGCCTTTACCCCGAATGGGCATGGGCCTGGCCGGTCAACAGGCGAATTCTCTACAATGGCGCCTCCGTCGATCCGGAAGGAAACCCCTGGAGCGCAAAGAAGGCGGCTATCAAGTGGAGCGGCGACAAGTGGGTTGGCGACGTCCCCGACGGCGCGGGTAACCCCGGCTCCGGGAGGCCGCCCTTCATCATGAAACCCGACGGCGTGGCCAGCATCTTCGGTCCTGGTCTGGCGGACGGTCCGTTCCCCGAGCACTACGAACCCCTGGAATGCCCGGTGGAAAAGAACGTCCTGTCACCCCAGAAGAACAATCCGACAATCAAGCGGTTCGACAAACCCGGCGTGGGTTCCGATCTGGACGTCTATTCCGGTGTCGATTCGTGCGATCCCAAATATCCATTCATCTGTGCGACATACCGCATCAGCGAACACTGGCAGACCGGCGTTCTGACCCGATGGTGCCCCTGGCTTGCCGAAATGCAGCCGGAAATGTGGTGCGAGATGAGCAAGGAACTGGCAAAAGAGCGGGGAATCTCCAACGGCGACAAGGTCATTGTCAGCTCCCCAAGAGGTCAGGTGGAGTGTGTGGCCATCGTAACCCCCCGTTTCAAACCGTTCAACATCGACGGGAACATTCTCCATGAGGTGGGCATTCCCTGGCATTTCGGATGGATCACGACAAAGGATCGGTCATACAACCCCGGCGACAAGAAGGCGGAAGTCTTCACCAGGGGTGACGCGGCCAACCTGCTGGTGCCGACGATCGGCGACGCCAACACGACGATCCCGGAAAGCAAGGCCTTCATGGTCAATGTGGTCAAGAAGTAAGGGGGGGGAAACGAAAATGGCTGAATATGTAAAACTTATCGATGTATCTAAATGCACCGGCTGCCGGGGTTGCCAACTGGCCTGCAAGCAGTGGAATGCTCAGCCGGCGAAACAGACGGAAAATCACGGAACCTATCAGAACCCGCCCGATCTTCAGGCCAACACCTGGACGCTGATCCGCTTTCAGGAAATTGAAGAAAAGGACGGAAAACTCAAATGGCTGTTCCGAAAGGACGGCTGCATGCACTGCACGGATGCCGCCTGCGTCAAGGTCTGTCCCAGCGGCGCCCTGTACGTTACAGACATAGGGACGGTGGGCCTGAACCGGGATCTGTGCATCGGCTGCAAGGAGTGTATCTCTGCCTGCCCCTTCGACATCCCCCGGTACGACCGCAAGACGGACAAGGTCTACAAATGCGACCTCTGCCTGAGCCGCATCAAGGCCGACCTGATTCCCGCCTGCGCCAAGGCCTGCCCCACGGGGGCCATCACCTTCGGGGAAAAGGGCAAGATGATCGAAAAAGCCTATGCCCGGGCCAAGGAACTGGGCGGAGACGCCAGCGTCTACGGCGACAAGTTCGTCGGCGGCACCCATGTGATGTACGTCCTGGATGAAAAGCCCGGGGTCTATGAACACCTGCCGAAGAGCCCCAGCGTTCCGCTGTCCGTCATTCTCTGGAAGGACATCATGAAGCCCCTGAGCCTTCTGGCTGCCGGCGGCGTCATCGCCGGTTCATTCCTGCATTACATCATCCACGGGCCTAAACTTCCCGACGAGGAGACGGGCCAAGAACAGAAGGGAGGGGAATAACCATGAGAAAAGGATTAATTCAGGCCACGGACTCCTTTGAACGGATCGTGCACTGGAGCCTGGCTGTTTCATGCCTGATTCTGTGCCTGTCGGGGCTTGGAATGATGTTCCATTCCCTGAATTTTCTCGGAGAACCCTTCGGCGGCTTGAAGTCGTTGAAGTACATCCACAATATAACGGCGCTCTTCTTCATCCTGGCCCTCTTCTTCACGGTCAGCATGTGGTGGAAAGAGGCGGGGGTCTTTGTTTTTCCCGAGGACCTGGACTGGATCAAGTGCGCCGGCGGTTATCTTTGGCATGTGGACAAAGTGCCCGAGGTGGGGAAATACAATCCCGGCCAGAAGATGTTCTTCCTGGTTGTGGCAGCCGGCGGAGTGGCGATGATCTTTTCCGGATTGATCATGCTCTTTCCCCTGCACATCCCGGCCATGATCGTCCGGCTGATGTACCTGATCCATGCCGCCGGATTTGTGGCGATCTTCGCCTTTTTCTTCATCCACCTCTATCTTGGAACGGTGGGATCTCCCGGTTCGCTGCCGGCGATGCTGACGGGCTGGGTCAGCCGGCCCTGGCTGAAAAAGCAGCACGCCAAGTGGCTCAAGGAAATGGAAGAACACGGAACGCTGGTGGTTTACGGGGAGGAGAAATCGTCTTCGCACGGCCATCACGGATAAACCACATAAACCACTTCTCTCTCCAAACCTGAAAAGGGGAAGGACCCGACCTCAAAAGGCGGGTCCTTCCCCTTTTCTTTTCGGCGTACGGTTACCGGCCCGGACAAATCCAGGGGGATTTTTTCAGCATAACGTCAGGGATCAAGCCCTCATACGCTTCGACAACTCCAGGACAAGTTCGCGAATATCCTTTTTCTTCAGAAGGGCCTCCGGCGATGCCATCCCATATCGAGAGGCCATCGCCCCGAGAACCTTATTCGCCTGATCGCTGACGACGGGATCGACGCCAAAGCGAAGCAGCTGAATTTTCCTGAACAGTTCGTCCTCATGTCCCGCCCTGGCCGTCAGCAGAGTCCGCTCGATCAGCTTTTCGACGTCAAACTGCACGACGCTGCGCAACACCACACGGTCCCCGCCGCCGTAACGCCCCAGCAGGATGTCGAACTGCTGCAGGGTCCATCCGTCGATGCTTCCCATATAGCCCGCCGCAATCCCTCCCACCATGAGGACA
>NZ_JAXGNC010000009.1:0-123295 GCF_040768185.1 Syntrophus sp. (in: bacteria)
TCATTTTGAATGAGATGGGAAGAGGATAAGGTCCTGATTTCAAGGTAGTTTGCACCTATCTTATTGAAGAGATTCAATACGGCATCAAGGAGCTGATGCATTTCTTCGCCGGATTCAATCAAGGGATCACAAAGGGTTGCAAAGGGAATACTGACGAGTCTCTTTCCGGTCAGCCAGCTTTTTACCGCAAAAACCGGCATGGCCGCCTTGATTTGCAGGGTCGTTTCATCCAGAAGAACGGGGTAGTATCCTTTCATATGGCTGAAACTTTTTTCCAGAACCTGTTTCCATCCTGAAAGATGACAGATCCATCCGTAGGGGTGGTTCTCCACGAAATGATCCCATCGGGTGTCCTCTTCAGGGTTAATAAATGCTATCGTTCCCAAAAACATCTCCGTTATCAGACAGGAAATATCCTGTCTTGGTTTCTGACCGCTCTGTTATTCGTTTAACCCATATGCCGGTAAAGAACATTCCCCAACTTTTTCAGCAGAAGGAGAGGCATTTTCTTGAAAATTTTATTGTGGAACCCCGTCACCTTTGAAGAAGTGCGGACAAAGGTCTGCCTTCCGAAATCGTAACGGTAATAACGAATCAGATGTTCGCTTGTTCCCCATCCGGACTTGAACTGCAGAAGACCCTGATTTTCCATCTCTGTCCTGCCGAAGCAAATACTTTCATATCCCTTTTCAGCATAAGCTTTTATTCCTTCCCACATGACGAGGTTGTTTGCCCGGAGCCATTGGTGCGTGTGGTCGGATGCACCGTATTTGTAAAGCGCTTTCCTGCCGAAGTGAAAAAAAACTGAGCCGGCGATGGGCTTTCCTCGATAAGATGCAAGGATGACGGATCCGAGGCCTTTCAGGAGGACATGCCTGTGGATGCTCTTGAAAAATTCATAGGGCTGCGGCGGCAGACCATGTTCTCTCCTCGTCAAACAATTGAGACGGTAAAACTCCTTTACGAAATCCGGGGAGGTGCCAATGTTAATCTCCACTCCTTCCCGCAGGGCCTTCTTGACGTTTCTCCTGGTGCTGCCTCGAAAACGAGAATAAATCCGATCCAATGTTCCGTTGAGATCCAGGGTATGGCCTATGTAAGTCAGCGAGGGTGGAGTGGATGGTAGAAACAGATTTGCCGCCCTCAGTTCCAGATACTTCCAGCGACGTTGCCGGCCATGCTCAAGCGCTCGATTTAAAAACACCTGGGGCTGAACAGCTCCATCAATGATGGGATTGCTGTAATCGGTGAAGGGCAAGGAAACCCCTTTGTTTCCCGTTAAAGAACTGTTTACCTCCATGACAGGCAGTAAGGCGCAAAGCCGTTCCGAAGAAAAGGACGCGAAATAGAGCGGCTTGTATCCATAGGATTCAACAAGCACCCTTGCCCAGGCTGCGGAATGGAAAAAAGAGGATGCCGGATTAGAAAGGATGAGATCGTCCCAGTGCGGATTGTCCAGCGGGTTAACAATCCGGATTTCCTCACTCATGACGACAGGTTAATGCCTTCTGCGAACTCTCGATCCCGGATCGGCCCTTGAGCACAGCTCCGCCCCCTGAGTTACAGAACCCGCTAAAAAAAACGTATAAATCGGAATCCTGCATGGATACGCCGGCAAACCCACATATTAAGGAATGGATTTACAATGAAATGATGAAAAAAGATACGCTACATTACCACAAGGATTAAAGAATATCCCTTATTTTTAAAGCATAAGGGATATTCCCGCAAACAGGCACAACAGTCTTTGTCAAGAGGTTTATTCCTGGGGAATCTGGGTCTTGAGCGTTGTGCAGACAAACTCGATCTGCTCTCTGGTCAGTTCCGGGTACATGGGGAGCGAGAGAAACTCCGAGGCGCATTGCTCTGCCATGGGGAAGCGGCCTGCCGGAATCGCCTGGGATTCATAAGCCTTCTGAAGGTGAAGCGGGATCGGATAGTGTATTCCACAGAAGATCTGGTGCTCCGCCAACTGGGGAATCAGTTTGTCGCGGTTTTTCACGCGGATGGCGTAGATGTGATAGACATGGCGGGCATAGTCCGCCTCCGTGGGGACAATGATGCCGGGCACCCCTTGGAGAAGCTCATCGTAGAAATGGGCATTCTGCCGCCGGGCGTTGTTCCAGTCTTCCAGGTGATTCAGCTTGACCGACAAGACGGCGCCCTGCAGACCATCCATGCGGGCGTTCCAGCCGATCATTTCATGTTCGTACTTGCGCGCCTGCCCATGATCCCGGAACATGCGCATCTTTTCCGCCAAAGCCTCGCTGTTGGTCACGACAGCGCCCGCTTCCCCATAAGCGCCCAGGTTTTTGCCGGGATAGAAGCTGAAGCAGCCGGCATCGCCGAGAGAGCCGGCCATCCTGCCCTTGTACTGGGAACCATGGGCCTGGCAGGCGTCTTCGATCACCAGAAGCCCGTGTCTGCGGGCGATTTCCAGGATGGGATCCATGTCCGCCGGCTGGCCGAAGAGGTGAACGGGGATGACCGCCTTGGTCCGTTCCGTAATGGCGCCTTCGAGCTTTTCCGGATCCATATTGCAGGTGCTTTCCACCACATCCACGAAGACGGGCTTGGCGCCGCAGAACGAAATGGCTTCCGCCGTGGCGATAAACGTGTCGGGAACGGTGATGACTTCATCGCCCGGACCGACCCCGGAGGCGATCAGCGCCATCCAGAGGGCGTCCGTGCCGCTTCCAGCGCCGACGGCATATTTGCACCCGCAGAACTTGGCAAAGGCCTCCTCGAAGCGGGCGACAAAGGGCCCGCCGGCGAAGGCGGTCTGATCCACGACGGCCTGCATGGCCGCATCGATTTCTTCCTTGATGCTTCTGTACTGCGCTTTCAAATCGAGAAAAGGAACCTGCATGAGAATATCTCCCTGTCTGTGAAAAGTCGACATACCGTCGATCAAATGTCCCTGATATACGCTGCCGGATTGCCGGCCACGATGGCGTTATCGGGAACGTCGCGGGTCACGACGCTGCCGGCTCCGATCAGGGCGTTCTCCCCGATGGTGACCCGGCTGAGGATCGTCGAGCCGGAACCGATGGACGCCCCCTTTTTCACCCGGGTGGGCTCCACCTGCCAGTCCGCCTCCGTCTGCAGACCGCCGTCCGCCGTTGTCGCCCGGGGATAGGTGTCATTGATGAATGCAACATTGTGGCCAACAAAGACCTCATCCTCGATGGTGACGCCCTCGCAGATGAAGGTGTGGCTGGAAATCTTGCAGTTCCTGCCGATGGTGGCGTTTTTCTGAATTTCCACAAAGGCGCCGATTTTTGTGTTGTCGCCGATGGTGCAGCCATAGGCGTTGATGAATTTCGATAACTTGACGTTCTCTCCCAGCCGGACGTCATCGGCGATGCACAGGTACTGGCTCATAGGTAAGTCATGGCTCCTTTATTCAGCAGGGAATGATTGGCGGCTTCCAGGATCTTGACGACCCGCATCCCCGCATGGCCGTCGTTGATGGGGGCGGTGTTGTGGGAGACGCAGTCCACAAAGTAGCTGGCCTCCAGCTTCAGCGCTTCCGTCACTTCCACCTTGGGCATCCACACATCCCCGGAGCGGTAGTTGATGAGAAGATTGTAAACGCCTTCACGGTTCTGCACGTCCGCTCCCTTGTCATAGATCTTGATCTTTTCGTCGGCCTCCAGGTCATTCCAGACCAGCATCTTTTTGTCTCCGCCGATGAGCATCGTTCTCACCTTGACGGGGGAAAGCCAGTTGACGTTGAAGTGGGCGATCATGTTGTTGGAAAAGTAGCATGAAACGTAGGCGACATCCTCCAATCCGTTGAAGTGGGATGTGCCGGTCGCCACAATCGCCTGGGGCGCATCCTGCACGAGATAGTCCATGATGGAAAGATCGTGGGGCGCAAGATCCCAGATCACGTTGATGTCATGCTGAAAGAGGCCCAGGTTGACCCGCATGGAATCGAAGTAGTACAGGTTGCCGAGCGTTCCCTCATCCATCAGTTCCTTGATCTTTCGGACGGCCCCGGTAAAGAGGAAGGTGTGATCCACCATGATGGTGAGGTTCTTCCGGGCCGCCAGTTCATTCAGCTCCGCCGCCTGGGCGGACGTGGAGGTGAAGGGCTTTTCGACGAAGACGTGTTTGCCCTCCTGGAGGGCCTTCCTGGCCAGTTCGTAGTGGGTGTAGACGGGGGTGACGACGGCGATGGCGTCGATGTCTCCCGCAGCAATGATTTCAGTACTTTCCGTGGTTGTTCTGATGTTCGGCCAGGCGGCGTTGACCTTCTTCAGGGCATTGGGGTTCATGTCGCAGACGGCCGCCACGCATGCCCCTTCGATCGAATTGAAATTCCGCACAATGTTGGGTCCCCAGTAACCATATCCGATAACGCCGATTCGAATCACGCAAAATCTCCTCTCCGCCTGCAGTTCCGGATGTCCATCCCGGGACTGCCGCCTGTTGTAGTTCCGGTTAAATGTTAATAGGCGCCTTTCCCTGCAATCATGACCCATGGCGTTTGAAGGAGAATCTTGAGGTCGAGCCAGAGAGACCACTCCCGGCTGTACTGAAGATCAAGCCGCACCATTTCGTCAAAACTGCAGGAACTGCGGCCTTTGACCTGCCAGAGACCGGTAATTCCGGGTTTGACTTCCATAATCCTGCGACGATGCCAGGACTGATAATGTTCCAGTTCGTAGGGGATCGGGGGCCTGGGGCCGATGAGGGACATTTCGCCCCGCAGGACGTTGAGAAACTGCGGGATTTCGTCCAGGCTCGTCTTCCTCAGGAAGTGCCCGATCGGCGTAACGCGGGGGTCGCTCTGAATCTTGTAGACCTGCTCCTGTTCCATGGAGGATGTATCGGAAGAGGCGGGATCCTTTTCAATGAGCGCCTTGATAAATTCCTGGTGGATGGTGGGGTCGTTGTCCACCCTCATGCTTCGGAATTTCAGGAAGACGAAGGGCTTTCCGTTCAGCCCCAGTCTCGTCTGGCGAAAGAATACGGGGCCCGGGGAGGTCTTCTTGATGAGGATGGGAAGAACGAAAAAGCACGGCAGAAAGAACAGCAGCCCACCGAGGCTCCCGACAATGTCAAAGACTCGCTTGATCATCAGGGAGAGGGATTTCCCGCCTTTTTCTCGTTTGGCCTCCGGGGAGAAATAGAGCTTGAAGGACGATTCCTGTTCGGGGTCAAAGTCCATGGGATAACATTGAAAGGAAATGTGAACCGCGCTTAATTCCGGTCCGAGGATCTCGGCCAGTTGCTTCCTGACCCGCGTCAGCAGCTTTTCCCGGATCTCAAAGCGCTTTTCCTTGTCGATTTCCGTGTAGATGACACCGATAACGGAGCAGGAGGCAAACCATCCCGCAATGTCCGTCTGACGGATGGGTGAGCAGACTCCCGCGATGAGCCTGCGCTCAAGATGTTCAAGGTCTTTGGCGCTCTTGGTCGATTCTTTTTTCAGGAGGGATTCCAGACCGATCTGCATGAGCAGGAAGGGCCGGCCCGTGCGGTCGGTGCGCTGCCTCTCCCGGAGCAGCTTTTCCTGAAAGACGGCTTCGCTGCAGAATTCTTCAGCCGGGGATGGCGGGGAGAAGAATCGGACGGAGCTTGAGGAGGAACGGTATTCTGATTTCTCTTCGGCTTCTGATATCTTTGTCATGATGATCCCCTGCCGGTGGCCGGAAAAAATGGATCAAGAAGCCGTTGACGTAACCGCAGGCATTGATCCAAGTTTAATGTGCCTGACAACTTTGTTCTGCGCCTTTCCTCTGTGCGATGAACACGTTATAGAAAAAACGGTTTAACTCGACAATAGGGGAAAACCCTGATTTGCCCCTTCCAAAAACCTGAATCGTTTCGTCCCCAGGCTACGGAAAGGTACGGTCACGGAGGTTGGAACATGGATAAATCGGATGAGAATCAGCGTTGCCACTGATATCTTTATACCATGCTTTGGCTTTGTCGTAAAGATTCCTGTCTCTCGTTGTTCAGGCAAAAAAATGTTGTACAATCCTGGGATCGTGGGGGAAGTTCGGTTAAGAATTCGGAATAATGCCCTGATATCTGTCAGCCCGCCTGCTGCTTGAGGACGGAAATCTCCGCCATCAGCGCCACCCTGCTTTCATTGCTTTCCTTCAGCATGTTCAGCAGCTGCAGCACCCGCTCATCCTGCTGCTCTTTCCGTTCGAAAAGGATTCCCAGGCGGGAGTTCATGTCGGCCACGAGGCTTTCAAGAAGCTGGAGGCGGCTCTCGATGGACGAAAACTGCTGCTCCATCCCCGGGGTCCGTCGTTCCCCGTACTCGGGCATCAAAGGCAGATCGGCCTCCTGTTCCGCGCCCTGCTCCGGGAAGATGCCTCCGATTTTCCTTTCCGCAATGACTTCGTCAATGACGATTTTGTCGATGGTGCGGAGTTCATCGGCAAAGCCGTAAACAAGGGCCGCATCGCACAGGATGTTGATCAGCCGGGGAATTCCCCGGGCATAGCGGTGGATGGCGTCAATGGCCTCCGCCGTGAAGAGCTCGGGATTCTCCGCACCGGCAATGGACAGGCGATGGCGGATATAGCTGGCTGCTTCATCGCGGTCGAGACCGCTCAAATGGCAGTAGACCGTCACGCGCTGAACAAACTGCTCCAGCCGCTTCTGCTGCAGCTTGTACTTCAGCTCCGGCTGGCCGACGAGGATCATCTGGATGAGGTGGTGCTTTTCCGATTCCAGGTTCGAAAGCATGCGGATCTCCTCCACGGTGTTGTCCGGCAGGTTCTGGGCTTCATCGATGATCAGGGTCACCCGCTTTCTGCGAGAGAACTGCTTCAGAAGAAACGAGTGAATGAGATCGAGAAGCTCCGCCTTGTCCCGGGAGTCCGTCGGCAGCTCGAATTCCTGGCAGACCATCTTGAGGAACTGGGTCGGGGAAACCAGGGTCTGGTTGATCACGCCCACCTGGATGTTCTGTTGGATCTTGTTCAGAAGCAGATTGATCAGAGTCGTCTTTCCGGAGCCGATTTCCCCCGTGATGACGACGAATCCTTTGCTTTCCACAATGGCGTATTCCAGGTGGGTGTAGGCGTCCTCATGGACTTTGCTCATGAAGAGATAGGAGGGGTCCGGAGTCAGGTTAAAGGGGTTTTCCTTCAATCCGTAGAATGATTCGTACATGGGCGTTTTTTTCCTTAATCTCTGAGTTTGTTCAGAAGGGTGCCGATAACGGGCCTGTCCTTGAGCAGTTCAAAGGCCCGCTTCAGATCGTTCCTGGTCGTTTTTTCCGCTTCCACCACAAGCAGGATGCCGTCGATAAACCGGGCAAGGACGAGGGGGTCGGCGAACTCCAGGAGGGAGCAACTGTCGAAGATAATGAAACGGTTCGAATAACGCTCCTTGAGCTCCATCACCAGGGATTCCATTTTCGGCGATCCCAGCAGCTCCGACGAGTTGGTCAGAGGCCTTCCGCCGGGCAGGATGACCAGTTTTTCGATGCCGGGTGAGACCAGTAGGGCGCTCAGGGGAATGTCTTTGCGGAGATAGTCGGAAAGTCCCTGGTTGGCTTCAAAGCCGAAATAGCTGTGCACGGAGGGCTTGCGGAGATCGGAATCCACCAGCAGGGTGGTGCGGTCCATCTCCTGGGAAATGCTGATGGCCAGGTTGATGGCCGTCAGCGTCTTTCCTTCACCGGGATTGGCGCTGGTGATCAGCAGGGCGTTTTTCCCTTCGTTGGCCATTTTGGACAGAATGTGGGTGCGGAGCATTTTGACCCGGTTGGCCGCCGAGCTGCCCTTGCAATCGGGGATGATGTGATTCTGGAGAAGGTGCTCAAAATCCGCGGAAACGGTGCGCGTGTGGAGGTAAACGGGCGCCTGCGCCTCCTCCCGCCTGTCCCTTCGCCGGCGGCCCTGGATGCTCTCCGCGTCTTCGGGGGCTTCCGGAGCACGGGTGAACCTGTCGAAGAAATCGCCCCGCATTTCCTTGGCCTTTTCCAGCGCTTTCTGTATCTTGCTCATGGCATACCCTGTTTCATCATGAAGTTTTCCTATCCTGTTTACGGCCCGTCTTTAAAACATCAGCAACAATTTCCTCTGCAGGCGAATCCAGAGAATGTCCAGCGGTATGAGGAAGAAATGGACCAGGACGAGCAGCACGACTCCGGCAACGGCGCAAGCCGCCAGGATCATCAGCATTTTCCGGTCCAGCTTCCAGCTTTTTTTCTCTTCAGCGTGGCTCATGAAAGGTATCACCGAGAGCACGGGAACACCGGCCAGCGAGTTCAGATCCGTCTCCGTCTTGACGGACCGGTCCAGGGACTCCTGGGCGGCGACCAGGGCGATCCCGGCAAACAGAGACAGGAAAAATCCGGCCAGGAGAATCTTGGGCCGGTCCGGCTTCGCCGGCTTTTCCGGGAAAGCGGCCGGTTCGATGATGGTGAATCGCTCCGCCTTCTGTGCTTCCTCCATCCCCTGGGCGACTTTGGCCTCCAGGAGTTTGTTCATGATGTCGTTGTATTTGTTCTTGGCGTTTTCGTAATCGCCCAGAAGGCCCTTGTATTCCGCTTCAATCATCGGGGCGCGGGTCAGCTTGCCCTGGTAGGCGCCCATCTGGCCCCGGATCTGGGCCGCCTGCTGCTGAAGGGAGCGGATATCCAGCGCCGCCGTTTCAAGCTGGGTTTTCAGGGAGGTGTAGGCCGGATTGATGTTCGACCTTCCCGTCGGCTGGGTTCCCCTGCCTCCCGCCTTGTGCCCCTCGGCGAGCCGCTTCTCCAACTCCCGGATTTCCCTCTTCAGGCGGATGATGTCCGGGTGCCTGTCGCTCAGGGTCGTCTGGCGATTGATCAACTCGCTGCGCAGGGCCTCCAGCCGGACCGCGGGGCTCTGTTCCACGTCTCCCATCCCCTTGTCGGTAATGTACTGATCCACCGTCGCCAGTTGGCTCTCCAGGTAGACCTTTCTTTCCTGGGCAATGCGGATCTGGGCGTTGGCCTGGTCAAGGTCGCGGCGGAGCTGGTCAAGGGCCTGCATGTTGCTCACTCCGTGTTCCGGCAGCTCTCCCATATGGGCGCTTTTCATGGCGCTGATCTGGTTGGCATAGCCGTCCATCTGCTTCTTGAGCTCAAGGAGCTGGGAATTGAGGAATTCCGCCGTTCCCGCGGCCCGCTCTTCCCGCTTCTTGAAATTCTCCTCCAGGTAAAGAGAGGACAGGACATTGGCGATCTTCTGCACCGTGGCCGGATCTTTTCCACTGTAAGAGAGGGTGAAGGCGACCGTCGTTTCCTTTCCCGACGGGCGCCTGCTTTTGCCGAAATCGCTCGTGCTGATCGTTTCCAGGGCAATGTCGTCCCTCATGTTGGCGATCACTTCCTCCATGGCGAAGATGTTGCGCATTTCCGGATAGAGGTTGAAGCGGTTGATGATTTCGATAAGCCTGGCGCGGCTGAGGATCTGCTGGGTAATGGTTGAAAGGCGCTCCTCCGCGTAGCTCGTGACCGATGTCCGGACATACTCCTGGGGAATCTGCTGCGTTTCAATGAGGATCGTGGATTTGGAGACATAAACGGGGGGCAGGACAAAGGCCGTAAGAATCCCCAGAGGCAGAAGGGATAAAAACGTGACCAGGAACATTTTTCCCCGTTTCCTCAGCAGTCGCCTGACCAACTGCCTGAGTTCATGGAAATCCATCTGCTTTTGCGGCTGCATGGCCACTCGCCCCTGTTCCATAATCGTGATGCTCTCCGTTTGCTGTCGTCCTGTAAAACGACATCCCCTTACCAGGTGTAGGGGAAATTAAAGGTCAGAAGGATCCAGAACCGGTTGCGATCGATGGTCCTGTAGCGATCCAGGGTTTTGTCGTAGTCGTTGGCATAGGTGTACCCGACATCCAGCCGGTAATCCTTGGTGAAGGTGTAATAGAGGCTCGGTGAAATCGAATAGTATCGGGAATCTTCCTCGGAGGCCTCATATTTCGTATCGTCCGATTTGGTGAACGACAGCGCACCGCTCACAGCCGCACCGAATTTTTCGGTGATTTTTCTGCTGGCGTTGGCATAAAAGCGGTCGACGTTGATCGGTTCGCCCTCGCTCGTGAAATTCATATCTCTCGAATAGCCGACGGTGGCGGAGGCCGTTTCCCAGGATTTTGTCGCGGAGATGTTGGCTGTCCAGTTCCAGTTGGTGTCCGTTTCTTCCCTCAGGCGGTATCTCGACTTGTGGTATTGTGCGTCGGAGTACCGGGCTCCCGCCGAAGCGTTGATCGTCAGGGTTTCCCGGAAACGGTAGGAAACTCCCAGGGAGAGCCCGTAGTTATCCACGGTGCTGTTGTCCGAGTCGTAGTGGGTGTAGAGGGGGGAGAGCGACAGGATGTAGCGGCGGTCATAAAAGGCGCGGCTGTACGTCAGGCTCACGGAATCGCTGGTGGTGTCTTCATCGTCCTCAGAGGTGTAATCGGTCTGGGAGTGGGAGTAATTCAAGCCCAGGTCCGAAACCTCGCTCAAGGTGTAGGAGAGGCCCGCGCCGCCGGAATAGCGGTGCACGTCGGATTTTCTCGTGACCAGGCCGGTTTCCTCGAAATACGTATCCTTGGTGGTGTCCCGGCTGTAGCCGGCGTTGGCCCGGACGCTCAGCTTTTCCAGGAGCCGGTGCGAGAGGTTCAGCCCGTAATACTGGTTGGTGACATCTTCATCGCTGTAATCCGCATACCTCAGCACGTTCAGCTTTGCCGTGGCCCCCAGGTAGGTCCGCTCCGTTTTGTAGTCCAGCCGGAGTCCAGGACTGACCGTGAAGACGAAATCGTCCCGCTTCCGATCGTTGTGCTCGAAATCGATGTTGTCATCGTACTCGGTTCGAAGCCCGACCGACGGCGTGAGCGTGATTTCCGCCGCCTGGGACGACGGAAGAAAAAAAGGGCACAAGAGCAGCAACAGGGAAAAAACAACGTACGGCAGCCGCTTGTTTTCGTTCATGAAGTCCGTCCTTTCCGGGGAATTGTCATGGAAATTTTCATTCAATCAGGGGACCACGACCACATCGCCGCGCTTGAGGAAAATATTCTGCTGGAGATTTTCCTTTCTTGACTTCATTGTAATCGAAGGGGATTTTTATATCCTTGCCGTTTTCCTTCCGCAGGATGAGGATTCTGCCCCCGGCGGCAAAGGGGTTGAGGTCGCCGGCCATCGCCAGGATCTGCATGACATCGGTTTCCTGCGTGATGGGAAACTGGCCGGGCTTGTTGACCTTGCCCACAACGGAGGCCGTCATGCTGGGGGTTCGCAGCAGGATGACCGTGACGTTGGCGTCAGGGACATAGGAGGAGATTTTCTTCGTCACGATGTCGCGAAGTTCCGCAACGGTGAGATCGGAAACCTTCACCTCCTGGATGAGGGGGAAGGTAATGACGCCGTCGGGCGGGACGACGATCTCCCGGGTCAGGCTCTGATCCTTCCACACGGAAATCTCCAGCGCATCGCCGGCGCCGATTCGGTATGAGCTGCTCTGTGCGCTCTGTGCGAAGGCTTCCCCAAGCGTCACGGCAAGCAGGAGGCACAGAAGACAAAGGATGACGGGTGTTCCGATTCTTTTCATTTTTCCCTCCACAAAAATCGATCTATTGGGGTCGGCGGACTTCGCAGGATACCATAAGCGAACATCCGCAGATCATCCATCAGGAAAACCCTGATTTGTCCCCTCCAAAACCCTTATTTTTTGCTTTTCTCCCCGAGCGGGGCGTTTGCCCAGGCGCGGGAAGAGATTCCCGGCGCCTCTTTAAGGGGCCAGTTTTTTCAAGGCCTCCCTGGCTTCCCTGTCCCCGGGGAACGGCTCGCGGCTTGCCGCTGCAACGTTCAGGTACGAGCGGGCTTCGGCGGTGTTTCCCAGGGCGAGATAAACCATGCCCAGGTGGTAGCTGATCGCGGGATTCCGGAGCGTCTGCGCATCCAGCCCTGCCAGCAGCTCTCTGGCCTGGGCGTAGCGCCCCTGCCGGTATGCGATCCAGGCCGCCGTATCCGCGAAGTGATAATTCTTTCCGTAGGTTTTCATGAAGGGGGCCAGGAGCTTGTCCGCCCGGTTCAGGTTGGCCGGTGTCGGCGCGTACTCGGCCAGATGGAACGCCAGATTGTTGACGAGCAGGGGAGAGTTGGGGTAACGGGACACCATCTCTTCATGAATGACCCGGGCCTTGGAGATTTCTCCCCGCCCCTCCAGGATACGGGTGATGCCGATCGCCGCTCCGGCGTTGTGCGGGTAGAACCCGCGGATCTTTTCATAATAGGCCAGTGCCTGCTCCGGCCGCTTCCGGGATTCCTCCAGCAGGGCGAGCCCGAAGAGGGCGCTTTCGGACTTGGGTTGCAGGTTGAGAATGGTCTTGTAGGTGTCTTCAGCCAGTTTATCCTCCTTGTTCAGCGAGTGAACCCGGGCAAGCCTGAGGAGGACGGGAATCGAATTGGGCGACGACTTGAGGACGGAGCGGTATTCGGCGATGGCGGTGACGTAATCCTTTCTGTCCGCCAGGATGTCGCCTTTCATGACATGGGCTGCCTCATCCTGGGGGTTTTCCTTGATGACTTCCTCCACCAGCTTCTCGGCCCTTTCCTTGTTCCCTGAGGGATAAAGAATGCCGGCCAGCAGGAGTTTGGCCTTGAGGGCGGCGGGAGCGCTCCCCGCCTTGTCCAGGTACTGTTCGAGCAGGGCGATGGACTGTTTCGAGTTGTTGACCGTCAGGTAATACCGGGCCAGGATGTCATAGGGCGCCAGCTCCTTGGGAAAATCCTGGATGGCCTTCTGAAGGACGGCCACCATGGAATCGTACTGTTTCCCCGCCGCGTAGAACTGGGCGAGCTGGATCCGGGGGTTCAGCTTGTCGGGATGGCCCTTGACCAGGTCCAGCAGGATGGTTTCGGCCGCCGAGGGCCGCCCTGTCCGCTGATAGAAGCTCGCCAGGAGAAGCTTCGGGTCATCGGCTGCCGGATCGAGGGCTGCCAGCGCCTTGTATTCGTTCTCCGCTTCCGGCCAGGCCTTCTGCCTTTCCAGCATTGCAATGAGCATGAGCCGGGCTTTTTTGCTCTGCGGGTTCTGGGCAATGAGATTTTTCAGGATCGCCTGCGCATCGGCGCCAAGGTTCTGCCGGTTCTTCAGGCCCGCCAGCAGCAGGTAGGGCTCTTCTTTCTTCGGGTTGCGGGCGATCAGGGATTTCAGGATGGACTCGCCTTCTTCGGTCTTCGAATCCGCCAGGAGGCAGAGGACTTTGAGCATCAGGGCTTCTTCATGCTCCGGTATCTTTGCCAGGACAAGATCCGCCTTTTCATGCGCCTCGGCTTTCTTCCCCGCCGCGAACAGGAGGCTTCCCAGGGTGACCTGCGACTCCCAGAGCTGCGGGTTCAGCTCCACGGCGCGATTGAGAGAGGCGTAAGCCGGCTGAAAGCGCTTCAGCCGGAAATTGGAAAGGCCGATCATCTGGTGGGCCAGGGCAAAGCGGGGATCGATCTTGACGGCATTCTGATAATTGATGATCGCCTTGGCGTATTCCCCCTTTTTGTAAAGCTCCTCCCCGTTCTTGAAAAATTTGGCCTTCCGCTCTTCAGGACTGCCGCAGGCCGAAAGACAAACGCACAGGAACATCATCACGAGAACAGCTGTACCGATTCGTTTCGCCTTCATCATGGTCCTCTCTACATTGTCCTTTCCCATAATTTTTTTAAGAGCCGCCGAATCATCCTTCATTTATGAAAACATCATGAATTGCCCGGTGCTGATGAGACAAGCAATCTCTGAGCCGACATCTTTTAACAATTGCGGGATTATAACTTTTCCGGGAATTTTGTAAAGGGCATTTCTTGAAAGCGGTTTTTCTCACAGCCCCAGGTAGGCCTGGCGGACAGCTTCGTTGTGGAGAAGCGTGTCCGCCGTCCCCTCCATGAGGATCTCACCGTTTTCCAGGACGTAGCCCCGGTGGGCCACCTGGAGGGCCATGTGGGCGTTCTGCTCCACGAGAAAGATGGTCGTCTCGTTTTCCGAGTTGATCTTGCGGATGATCTGGAAGATCAGGCGGACGACCAGGGGTGCGAGGCCCAGGGAGGGCTCGTCGAGGAGAAGGAGTTTGGGCCGGGCCATGAGCGCCCGGGAAAGCGCCAGCATCTGCTGTTCGCCGCCGCTGAGGGTTCCGCCGGGCTGGTGGCGGCGCTCGGCGAGGATCGGGAAGAGGTCGAAGACGTAGTCCAGGTCGTTGCGGATCGCCAGCCTGTCCCGCCGCAGAAAGGCCCCCATGTCGAGATTTTCGGCGACGGTCAGCGACGGGAAGATGTGTCTCCCTTCCGGGACCTGGCAGATTCCCAGGGCCACGATGGCATCGGGCGCCCGGTCATGGATGGGCTTTCCCTCGAAGAGGATCTCGCCCCTCCGGGGCGGAACCAGCCCTGAGATCGTCATGAGGGTCGTGCTTTTCCCGGCGCCGTTGGCCCCGATCAGGGTGATGATCTCTCCCGGGCGGACCGAAATGTCGATCCCTTTGAGGGCCTGGATGTTTCCGTACCAGGTTTCAACCTGCCTCAATTCGAGCATGTTCAGATGTCCTCTCCCAGGTAGGCCTTGATGACGACGGGATTTTCCCGGATTTCCCGCGGTGTGCCCTCGGCGATCTTCTGCCCGTAATCCAGGACGGTGACCCGGTCGCAGAGGCTCATGACCAGCTTCATGTCATGTTCGATCAGGAGGATGGAGATGTGCTCCTCATCCCGGATGCGCCGAATCAGGCTCTCAAGCTCACGGGTTTCCTGGGGATTCATTCCGGCAGCCGGCTCGTCCAGGAGCAGAAGAAAGGGATCCGTCGCCAGGGCCCGGGCAATCTCGAGGCGCCGCTGCGCCCCGTAGGGAAGGTTCTTGGCCGGCAGATTGACCGCGTCAGCCAGTCCCATCTTTTCCAGGATGGCATAGCTGCGGCGGGCGATGTCCTTCTCCTCCCGGCGGGTTTTCGGTCCGCGGAGAACGGCTCCCAGGATGCCTGCGGAACTGCGGCAGTGGCGGCCCAGCATGACATTTTCCAGGACCGTCATGTTCGAGAAGAGGCGGATGTTCTGGAAGGTGCGCGCCAGCCCCCTTTTCGTGACGTCATGGACCTTCAGCCCGGATATCCGCTCCTTCTTCCCGCCGGGCGGGGAAATAAAGATGTCTCCTCCCGTTGGCCGGTACAGCCCGGTGATGCAGTTGAAGAAAGTCGTCTTGCCGGCGCCGTTGGGGCCGATGAGGGCGACGATGTCTCCCTCCTTCACCTGAAGGGAAGCGCCGTTGAGCGCCCGCAGACCGCCGAAGTCCATGGTCAGTTTCTGGACGTCCAGGGCGGGGGAGGCTTCCGTTACGGTCACGGCTCATCCCTCCTGTATTGATAGGACCGCCGGATGGCGGGAACCATGCCCTGGGGGCGGAAGACCATCATCAGGACCATGGTGGCTCCGAAGAGGAGCATCCGGTAATCCTGGAAAACCCGCAGGTATTCCGGAAGAAGCATCAGCAGCAGGGCCCCGAGGATCACGCCGGGGATGGAGCCCATCCCCCCCAGCACGACGATGGACAGAATCATGGCCGATTCGAGGAAGGTGAAGCTCGCCGGGTTGATGAAGGTCGTCTTGGCGGCCAGGACCACCCCGGCCATGCCCGCCCAGGTGGCCCCCAGGGCGAAGGCGGTCAGCTTGGCCATGGTCTTGTCAACGCCCATGGCCTCGCAGGCCAGTTCATCCTCCCTCAGGGCGATCCAGGCGCGGCCGATGCGCGAATCCTGGAGGCGGTTGACTACAAGGATGGTGAGGAGGCACAGGGCGATCATGAGATAGTAGGTATAGGACGTAGCCTGCTGGAGGTTGAGTTCGACCCCTAACAGCCCCGGACGGGGGATGTTGGAAATGCCGCTGGGGCCGAAGGAGAAGTCGTTCCAGTTTTCAAGGACCAGGCGGATGATCTCGCCGAATCCCAGGGTGACGATGGCCAGGTAATCGCCGCGGAGCCGCAGGACGGGGAATCCCAGGAGAATTCCGAAGAGGGCGGCGAGCAGGGCGCCGATGGGCAGGGCCGCCCAGAAGCCCAGCCCGAAATGGACATTCAGGAGGGCGTAGGCATAGGCGCCCACGGCGGCGAAGGCGATGTAGCCCAGATTGAGGAGTCCCGCAAGCCCCACCACGATGTTCAGGCCCAGCCCGAGGACGATATAGAGCAGGGCCGTCGTCAGAATGCTGGTCTGATAACTGGGAAAAAGAAAGGGGAAGGCCAGGGCGAAGACTCCGCAGGCCGCCAGAAGAGGGTACCGGACCCGGCGATCGTCCAGGATCCTGCGGTACAGGGAACGCATCGGTGAGCCTCCCCCTTCGCCGGGCCCGCGGGCCGAGGCCTGGCGGGCCAGCAGGTACTGCCACAGAAGGGACAGCACGAAGCTGCCGATCCCCACGTAGATCATGTTTTTCCAGCGCCATTCCACGAGATGTTCGATCGTGTTCACCCGGATGACGAGGAGAGGAAAGGTGAGAAACAGGAACCAGAGGGAGGTGAGAGCCGCTTTTTTCAGCATGGCTACACCTTTCCGGTAGGGGTCCGGCCCAGGAGCCCCGCCGGGCGGAAGATCAGGACGAGCACCAGCAGCAGAAAAGCGAAGACGTCCTCGTAATCGCTGGAAACGTAGCCGGTGGCGAAGCTCTCCGTCCAGCCCAGGAGCAGGCCGCCGAGGACGGCGCCCGGAATGCTCCCGATGCCGCCAAGCACGGCTGCCGTAAAGGCCTTGATGCCGGCGAGAAAGCCGATGTAGAAATTGATTCGGCCGATGTGGGAGGCGATGAGCACCCCTCCCAGGGCGGCCAGGGCGGAACCCAGGATGAAGGTGTTTGAAATCACCCGGTTGACGTTGACGCCGGTGAGCATGGCCATGGTGCGGTCCTGGGCGGTGGCGCGCATCGCCTTGCCCATGCGGGTGAACTTGATCAGGACGGTTAGAAGAACCATGACAACGGCCGTGGTGGCTATGATGAAGAGCTCCGTCGAGCCGATGACGGCGGCGTGGGGAGCCAGGAAGTCGAACTGCGGCAGCAGATTGGGGAAGGGAAGAAAATCGGAGGTCTGGGCGAGGAGAACATAATTCTGAAGAAAGATGGACATCCCGATGGCGCTGATCAGGGGGGAAAGGCGCGGCGCCTGGCGCAGGGGTTTGTAGGCGATCTTCTCCACGGTAAACCCGTAGGCTGAGGCATACACCACGGCGAAAACCGCCGCAAGGACCAGAACGGACACCCCCGAGAAGCCGCTCAGGGTCAGGACGCTCGCGACGATCAGGGCGGTGAAGGCCCCGATCATGTAAATCTCGCCGTGGGCGAAATTGATCAGTTCAATGATGCCGTACACCATGGTGTAGCCGAGGGCGATGAGGGCATAGATGCTGCCCCGTGTCAATCCCCCGACGAAAAGCTCCAGAAAATACTCCATCCTGTCTTACTCAACCTCAGTGTAGACACCATTCTTCACCTGGTACATGGCAAAACCCACTCCGACGGCCTCGCCCTTTACGTCAAAATGTATCGTTCCAAGGGGAGTCTCCACCTCCTGGGAGCGCAGGGCCTGCCGGACCTTTTCATAATCCGTGGATCCGGCCTTTTCGATGGCGTTGAGAAGCGCCTGTGTTGCGGCATAGGCGTTCAGGAAGAAGGCGCCGGGTTCGGATCCATAGGCCTTCTTGTGGGCCTCATTGGCGGCTATGGCGATGGGGTTGGAGGATGTGTCTCTGGGACCTGTGGCATAGACGCCTTCCGCGTAGGGGCCGGCAACCTTGATGAAGGTGGTGTCCTTGACGCCGTCATCGGAGAGGAAAGCGGTTTTCATGCCCTTCTTGCGCATCTGCATGACGATGGAGGAAGCCTCGGGATGATAGCCGCCGTAAATGACGGCATCGGCTTTGGTCCCCCTGATCTTCTGGACGACTGCCGAATAGTCCACGGCGCCCGGCGTCACCCCTTCAAAGAGGACGACTTCGGCCACACCGGACGCTTCGACGAACTTTTTGGCGAATTCAGCCAGGCCCTTCCCATAATCGCCCTTGTCATGGAGAACGGCGATCCTGCGGGCGTTGAGGCGGTTGAGGGCGAAATCCACCTGCATCTTCGCCTGGGCGTCATCGGGGGCGATGGTCCGGAAGAAATTGGGGTACCGGCCGCTCTGGGTCAGCTCGGGATTCGTAGCCGACGGGGTTATCGCGACGATCCCGGCATCCTTGTAGATCCCTATGGCCGCTTTCGTCGCGCCGCTGCAGATATGGCCGATGACGGCATGGACCTTGGCCGAGACGAGCTTGGCCGCGGTGTTGGCGGCCATTTCCGGCTTGCAGGCATCGTCTTCAACAAGAAGTTTGACCTGCCGCCCCAGAATGCCCCCCTTGGCGTTGATGTCCTTGACCACCAGTTCCGCCGCCTTGACCGTGGGCAGTCCGTAAGAGGCCAGATCGCCGCTGTGAGCCCCGGCGACGCCGATCCGGATGTCGTTTGCCGCAGCGGCTTCCTTTTTCTCTCCGCCGGCGGGCGATTTCCCCTCCTCCCCGGCGCAGCCGGCAAGGGATGCGAGGAGCAGCAGGATCAAGAATCCTGAAAAGATCAGGCTCGAAGAAGAACGATGTAAAAAACGCTTCATGGCAACCTCCTGAAGGGCGCTTGTAAATTTGTTATCCCGCGCAAATGACAGGGTAATCCGAAATTTAAAACCCAGCATTACTACTGAAAAAGTCGGAGGGAGTCAAGGCGAAATCAAGCCTTCAGGAGCCGGTGTCCCGGTGCTTCCTGCGAAAAACGATCCGGATGGGGACTTCTGTAAACCCGAAAGACTCCCGCAGGGAATTGATCAGGAATCGCTCATAGGAAAAATGGATTTCCGCAGGCTTGGCGACAAAGAAGGCGAAGGTGGGCGGTTTGACGGCCACCTGGGTGACGTAGTTGAAGGGGTGCCCCTTTTTCGCGTACTGGGGCGGCGGATTGCGGGTGACAATCTCCGTCATCTTCCGGTTCAGCTCCCCCGTGCCGATCCTGGCCGTGTACTGCCGGTACACCTCCTCCACCTGGGAAAAAATCCGCATGACACGCTGGCCGCTCAGGGCGGAGACGAAGATGATGGGGGCGAAATCCATGAATTTCAGCCGGTCGTGGATGTCCTCGACGTAGCGGCCCACCGTGCTGTTGTCCTTGGCGATCTTATCCCATTTGTTCACCACGACAATGACCGCCCGGCCCTTTTCGAAGGCGAGCCCCGCAATCTTGGTGTCCTGGTCCGTGATCCCCTCCTCCGCGTCGATGAGCAGCAGGGCGATTTCGCAGCGATCCAGGGTCTTCAGGGCCTGGACGACGCTGTACTTTTCGAGCTGAAGGCTGATGCGGCTCTTCTTCCGGATGCCGGCCGTGTCGACGAGCAGATAGTTCCGGCCGCTGAAGGTAAAGGGGGTATCGATGGCGTCCCGGGTCGTTCCCGGTGTGGGGTTGGCGATGGTCCGCTCATAACCGAGAATCTTGTTCAGCAGGGACGATTTGCCCACGTTGGGTTTCCCGATCAGGGCGATCCGGATCCGCTCCCCCGCTTTTTCCTCTTCGCCTTCTTCGGGAGGCTTTCTTGCCGGAGGAAGATATTCCGCCAGGTCATCCATCAGTTCGTCGATGCCCAGGCCATGCTGTGCGGAGATGTCATGGATCCGGGGCGCTCCGAGGCGGTAGAATTCGGGCAGGAAGCCTTCATGGCGGGGGCCGTCAACCTTGTTGACGGCGTAAAAGACGGTTTTCCCCGCTTCCCGCAGCATCGCCGAAATTTCGATGTCGGCGGGGGTCAGGCCGTCCCGCCCATCCATGAGAAAGATCACGAGGTCGGCCTCTTCAATGGCCAGATGGGTCTGTTCGCGCATCTGGATGAGGATGGTCTCCGTGGAAGCGGGTTCGAAGCCTCCCGTGTCGATCAGGGTATACCGGCGTCCGTACCAGCTGCAGTCCGCGTAGTTCCGGTCCCGCGTGGCTCCCGGCACATCGATGACGATGGCCTTGCTTTTATGGGACAGCCGGTTGAACAGCGTGGATTTGCCCACGTTGGGCCTTCCGACGATGGCGACAATGGTGTTTCTTTCCAAAACCTACCCCTTATTGAAATGGTGCGGACGGTCTTTCCCGGCCGGTGTGCCATGGAGAACAGGAGGGAAGTTCCTTTGATGAGGAGCTTCCGGAAGAATGGGCCGGGCAGGAAGATAAAAGCGAAAAATCGGATGATTCCCTTCATCTCCGCACATGGAATTGACGGGATATTTGGCACATCTTGCCGGACAGTTCAAGAGAAAAGAGGGCAACAGGAAAATACGGGCTCTCCGGGCAGCCCGGTCCGCCGTCAGGAAAAAGCGTTCCTTGAATTCTCAGGGGCGACGTCTGTTTCCTGCCTGGACAATCGTCCAGCAAATCAGGCAAATCAGGAGGGCGGTGAGGATCAGGCTGAAGCACAGCAGCGTGCACTGCTCCATGGTCATGAACTGGCGGGAGGGGATCAGGTACCAGCCGTCGCGGTACAGGTCCGTAAAGTATTTCTGCATGGGGCTTAAAACGGCGCCTTCGGGAATGATCGGATAGCTGACGCCGCAGTCTTCCGTGGGTAGAAAGGTGGCGGGAAACCACGAGTGCAAGGGCAGGTGAAAGGGAAACGCCGGCTCCGCACTGCAGCCCTGGACACCGAAAAGATTGCCGCTGCGGTACGCCTCGCCGATCCGGATCAGCGTCAGAGAGTAGTCGATCCCCTTAGTCGCGCCATAGACCGCCGCGCCGTAACCGGCAAGCTTCAGCACGAGAACCCTGGGATTGACGGCGCCGACAGCGCCGCCGACGGCGATACAGGCCATGGCGAAGCGGATGTAGACGCACTGTTCGCACGGCCTCAGGTAGAGCCACCTCTGGAAGACGAGAAACGAGGTGAGGGCAAGGCCGATGCCGATGATCGCCATCAGGACCCATAAAATCCGGCGGTCCTGCAAGGCGGCTATTTTTTCGATCCAATTCATCATGCCTTCTCATGAAACCGGAAGATGGCCCCGGCGGAGGGCTATTTTGCCATCAGTTCCCTGATCTTGGCCGCCATGTCGTCCAGCGACCGGAGGTTTTTCATGGAGAGCAGGTATTTTCCCTTTACGACAAAGGCCGGAATTCCCTGGATCCTGGCGATTTCATACGCACCATCCCAGTCTTTGAGGCGGGCCTGGGTGGCCGGCTCCCGAAGAAGCTTCTGAAATTCCCCGCCGGAAATCCCGGCGGCGTCCAGGCCTGTTTTCAGAAAGCTCTCCGGTCCCCTGTCCCATCGCTCCCTGCTGTCGTGATAGGCTCTGTAGTAGGCGAACTTGGCCTTTTTGAAGGAAGCCCGGTCGTCGAAAAGGCCTAAACCGGCCTTCTCGTCCTTGGTCAGGAGCGATGCGAAGAGTTCGCTTGCCTGGGAGCCGTATCGGCCCCGGGTTTTGAGATGCCAGGGGACGAACCGGATGCCGTCTCTGGCCAGGATCTTTGCCAGGTTGGGGATGACCATCTGGTCGTGCTTGTAGCAGAAGGTGCAGTCGTAGCTGAAGACTTCGATCACGGCCCGGTCCATGCCGGCAACGGGCTTCGCCAGGGTCACATAGTCAACGTCCTCTCGAACGGCCGCGTGCAGCGCCGGCGCCGCAAAGGAAAACGCCGGAAGAAGAAACATGGCCGTGATGAGCGTCAAGAGCCTTTTTCTTCCCGTCAACGTTGTCATAAGCTTTCCTCCCTCCTTGTGTTTAACCTCGGAAATAAATGCAATTCCAAAACCGCCTTTTTTGAAGTGGCGGCTTTTTTTTCACGGGATAAAACCAGGGGTCGGACCCGGATCATTCGCTGTAGCCGAATTCACGGAGCCTTTTGGCGTCCTTCGTCCAGTCCTTTCTCACCCGCACGAAGAGCTCCAGGAAAATCCGGGCCGCAAAGAACTTCTCCATGTCCACCCGGGCTCTTGAACCGATTTCCTTCAGCATGGAGCCTTTCTTTCCGATGAGGATCCCCTTCTGCGATTCCTTTTCCACGTTGATCGTGGCCGAGATGCGGATGAGATTTTTTGCCTCGTCCTCCTTGAAGGAATCGACGACGACGGCCGCGGAATAGGGGATTTCCTTATGGGTCAACAGCAGAATCTTTTCCCGGATCATCTCTGCGGCGACGAATCGCTCGCTGGAGTCCGTCATCATGTCCTCCGGAAAATACCGGGGGCCCTCCGGCAGGTATTTCCAGAGCTCATCGAGAAGAAGGGGAATGCCCTCGCCGGTCAGTGCGGACACCGGGATCATTTCGGCGAAGGGATGCTGGTGGCGGAAGGCCTCCATCTGCGGCAGAAGCTGCTCCCTGCGGATCAGGTCGATCTTGTTCAGGACCAGGAACTTGGGGATGGAGTTTCCCTGCAGGGATTCGAGGATGAGCCGCTCGTCGGGGCCGATCTCCTGCCCCGCTTCCACGACGAGCAGAAGAACATCGGAGTCGGCAAAGGTGTCCGTCGCTGCGCGGACCATGGCCCGGTTCAGCGGCGTTCGGGGCGAATGGATCCCCGGCGTATCCACAAAGATGAACTGGGCGTCTTCCCGGTTGAAGATGCCCAGGATCCGGTTCCGGGTGGTCTGGGGTTTGGAGGTGATGATGGCCAGCTTTTCGCCCAGGATGCCGTTGAGCAGCGTTGATTTTCCCACATTGGGCCTGCCGATGATTCCGATAAAGCCGGATTTGAACATGACGGAAATTTCCCCCTTGCATTTGTTTTTCCATAACATGGAAAAATCGGCCCTGCAACCGGAACGACGTCCTAACAGATCAGGAGGGCTGAAACAGGCGGATATTTTATGGGGGAATGAAGAGCATTGATCAAAAGACAAGAAAAAAGGCAGGACCATTTCTGACCCTGCCTTTCGATATAAACTTATCGTGTGTTTCGTTAGTTTCTAAACCGTCTAAAGGCTCCAGCCAAGCCGATCAAACCAAAACCAAGAAGCATCATCGTGGTGGGTTCGGGAACCGGATTGGGGGCGCCTGGTTCATAGGTCAGGGTGAAATCGGCATAGTCGATAACTGCAGCCCAAGAAGTTGCAGTATTCTCTACCGCGAGAAGAAGATTAAATCCCGTCGTTCCAGAAAGCGCTGCTAATGCAACGGAATCAAGAGCAAAGGTGGTCGTCGACCAGCCGCCAAGTGAAGCAGTGGTGCCATTGGCGACAGCAGTTTCCCAGGTAGTAATATTTCCGCCATCACTGCCGGTTAAGAGGCCAGCATTAACAATGTTCCCATTTCCAAAGTCAAAATAAACCGTCATGATATCACTCGGATCGATATCCCATACCCTAGCCGTCATACTTCCAGAAATCGCCGTTGTAATCTGGTAAGGCAGGTTGTATGTCCAGGAAATGAGCCCTTTGCTGTTCGTTGCAGCACCCGATACCTCACTTCCAGCCTTGAAAACATACCAGTCCATGTTTGTCGTGTCATCATAGGCACTGCGAGTTGCGCCCCAATCTTTATCGCCTGCCGTTACCGTGGATGTTATGGGGACCGCCATGACGACACCGCATAACATAAGACTCGCAACCATTACAATCATAAGTGCAATTAACTTTTTCATTACGTTCTCCTTTCTATTTTTCGTAGTATTTTATAAATCTTCCTGCAATAAGCACTTATCAACATAAACGAAAGCCACGTCCTCGCAGCTCCATAACCAGTTAAAATATTTTCTCACTTCCAACAATTCCATTTAAGCATCATTTCATTATACGCATGAGCATTAATCATGCCTTGTACGTAATATCTTGTTTTATATGGGTAATTTATAATTTATAAAAGTTACTTAAATGAAAATTGTAAACATTTCCGACGAAAATATTTGATGCCAGATGAAGAATTTTGATTCAATATTTTATAATCGCTATGATTTATTATTAATTCAGGAATTGTAAAAGATTAAAACAATTTTATGCGGATTGTCCTGGCTCTTTCAGACCATAATCGGATGCGGTTTGAATATGCTCTGTTTATTCCTTGGAGAAATTCTGCTCTTTTTCAATCTATCGGGTCATGGCATGCAGCATTTTGATGTGCCAGGCAATGCAGGCAAGACTCCATCCCCCTTGTGCCTTTGCAAAACCACGCCTCTGGAAGCTTCTGAATCCCATGACTGCCTTGATGATTCCAAAAACCGGATCCGAGGTTGTCTTGCGTAATCCAGAGACGGCTTTTCCTGCCGTTGTCCGGAGCCGGTGTTTCATCCTTAGTGCCGGCATCGGCATTGTCTGGCAGCGGCGGCGGTTCCTGGAATCGACGCCATAAGGGTTCATTGTAGTCCTCTCGATCGACGGCAATGTAAGGTTTCAATTCTTGCCTTTCACAGGCAGCGACTTTCGACTTGCTGAAGTATCCGCTGTCAGCATCTCCGGGTTGTATGGTTGGGGATTGCGACCGGCATAGGAATCTCTTCAAGAACGAAGGTTGAGTTGTAAAAACAACCTCAACCACAAAGCGGGCACGGTGACCTTCAGGCCACCAGTCTTCGTAGATGTCCTCGGCGTCAATTGACGGCGGAGGCAGAAAAGGCGTCTTTCGGTCACACGGAATAAAGTGTAAGCTCATCCCAGGGACACCCCTGTTTCAAAGAAGAGCGGCTGTATCACATTAAATCGGAAACGTCCGACAAACTCTTAGGGCCACGTTTGCTTTGAACGCTGCTGCATGATTTTTTCTCGGGCTTTTTCTCATATGTTGTTCCTCCTTTGGGGCATTAAAGAGCAGCTTAATCACGTATGCTGTCCAGTTTTTCCTGACCAGCTCTTGACGAAAGGCTGTAAAGGGATGTAGAGAGAGCTTTTTATTGCGCCTGAACAGGACATGACAGGCTCTTTGGGGAGGTTTTACAAGAAGTGAAAAACAGGGGAATCTATACGGGTCTTCTTCTGGTTGCGGTCCTTCTGATCGGGATCTGCGCCTGTGAACAGCAGGAGAGGCGGCAGGCCGTGGACAGGGCGGCCATCCGCGTTTGTTTCAGCCCCGGCGGAGGCTGCACCGAGGCGATCGTTCAGGAGCTGAACCGGGCGACCTCGGAAATCAAGGTGCAGGCCTATTCCTTTACGTCGCGCCCGATTGCCAGGGCGCTGCTCGATGCCCGGAAACGGGGCGTAAAGATCGACGTCATCCTGGACAAATCCAATGCCGAAACGACCAAATACGGGACGGCGAATTTTATGACCAACCGGGGAATCCCGACGTTCATCGACGATCAGCACGCCATTGCGCACAATAAGGTCATGGTGATCGATCAGCAGACGGTTATTACCGGCAGCTTCAATTTTACCAGGGCCGCCGAGGAGAAAAATGCGGAAAATCTGCTCATTATCCGGGACGGGGCGATCGCCGGGCTGTATCTGAAAAACTGGGAGGCGCACAGGGCCCACTCCCACGCCTACCAGAAGCCGTCCGAACCGTCATGACAGAGTGGTAAGGAGGCCTGTGCGATGGAGAACGACGGTTCGGCCGTCGCTCCGGAGCGTCAGCCAGCCTCTGGGATAATCGGGGCTTCCGGCGATCCGGATCCCTTGCAGTCCGAACCGCTTGGTAAGGAACGCGATGTTTTCGTTTTTCTTCCCCCGGAAATCCGAGATGTCCCGCTGGGAGAGAAGAAACGCCACGGTTCGGCCCTCGGGCGCAACGGCGGAAAGCTGGAGCGAGGCCATTTCCCGGAAGATTCCGGCATTCACGAGAGAGCGCAGCGCCGGGGAAAAAGGGCCGGCGACGACATTGCCCGGGAGCTCCATTTCCGGCGTTGTCTGCAGGCCGATCCGGATGACCGCGATGCCCGCCTTTTCCAGGCGGAGCAGGGCATAGCGGGACTGCCGGACGGCTTCGGAGAGGGAAAGGGGGGAATAGCGCCCTTCGTTGTACAGGGCCGCGAGAGCCGTGTCCCGGAAGACCAGGGTCGGATGGAGCCGGACCGTGTCCGGCTGGAGGATGCAGGTGCGGTCGATGGTGGTTGCGAAGGACTGCCGGCTGTCGCCAGGAAGGCCGGCCATCAGGTGTATTCCGATCTCGAACCCTTTCCGGCGCAGGCGTTTCACGGCGGAGAGCACATCTTCCACGGTGTGGCCCCTCCGGGATCGGCGAAGGACGTCCTCAACGAGAGACTGGGCGCCGATTTCCACGGTCTTTACGCCATGACGGCGCAGGAGATCGAGGTTATCCTCGTCAATCTCGTCGGGCCTCGTGGAAATCCGGAGGCTGTCGACCCGGCCTTCCCGCAGAAAGGGCTGGACCATCCTCAGCAGGCGGGTCTGTTCCTCTGCCGCCATTCCGGTGAAGGTCCCTCCGTAGAAGGCGATCTGAACCGGCCGGCAGTCCGGTTTTGAGCGGCCGGAGGAAAGCGCCATGATCTTTTGCAGAGTCTCTTCGGAGAGGGCTCCCGGCGCCACGCCCGTCGCTATACTTTCGTTGCAGTAGATGCAGCGTTGGCGACATCCCTGGTAGGGCAGAAAGATCGGAATGATCCGGGGGGCGGCCATGAAGCTCAGCCTTGCTCATCGGAATTCTGCATCAGGGCATCCAGGGCGGCATGGGCGGCGTTCTGTTCCGCCTCCTTTTTGCTTTTCCCCCTGCCCGTTGTTTCCAGGATCCCGGAAAGGGAAAGGCGGCTCTCGAAGATTTTGTCATGGTCCGGGCCATATTCCCCGATGAGCGCATAGCTGGGAATCTCCTTGAACCGGTTCTGGCTGTACTCCTGGAGGGCCGTCTTGTAGTCCCGGTAGGTCAGGTTGCGGCTTCCTTCTACGATCAGGAGGCTGAAAAGTCCGCGGACCACTTCGCAGGCCCGGTCAAAGCCCCCATCCAGGTAAACGGCGGCGATGACGGCTTCAAGGGTATCGGCCAGGATGGAGGTTTTGGAGCGGCCGCCGGAGCTTTCCTCCCCTTTGCCCAGGAGGAGGCAGCGACCGATCTCGAGTTTCCTGGCGAGATCGGCCAGGGGCTGCTCGTTGACGACGGAGGCCCGCAGTTTGGACAGCTGACCCTCCGAATAGTCCGGGAAGGTTTTCATCAGCAGATCGGTGATGCACAGTTCGAGAACGGCATCTCCCAGAAATTCCATCCGTTCGTTGTCGCCGAAGGAGCATGCCGGGTTCTCGTTGACATAGGAGCGGTGGACGAGGGCATGATCCAGCAGGGAAAGGTCGGCGAAGAGGTGGGAAAGAGCCGTTTCCAGGTTCTTCAGGGCTTGATGGCGCTCTTCGGTCATGGCGAAAGGACCCTCCCCAGGATTCTTGTGCCCTCGAAGCCTTCAAGCCGGACCGTGATCAGGGAGTTGACCTGGGAGGCCCTGCTGTTGATCAGGTGGACCGGAAGATAATTGCCGGAAAACCCCTTCCTCAGGCCGCTGATGCGGTCAATCCGCTCCTCTACGAGAACCTGGAGGGTGCGCCCCTGGAAACGCCGGGCGAAGGTTTCCCGCTTCCGCGAACCAAGATCGCGCAGGATTTCCGCGCGCCTTTTCTTCTCGTCCGGGGGAACCTGATCGGGCATGTCCGCAGCAGGGGTCCCCGGGCGGGGCGAATAGGGGAACACATGGAGATAGGCCACGGGCAGGGATTCGATCAGCTCCCGTGTGTTTTCGAAGGATGCCCGATCCTCTCCGGGAAAGCCGGCGATAACGTCGATGCCGATGGCCAGATCGGGGATCGCCCCCTCGAGATCCACCAGCAGGGCTTTATAAAAGGCGGCGGAATACTGGCGTCCCATCCCGGAGAGGATGGCGTCGTCGCCGCTCTGGAGCGGGATGTGGAGATGGGGGCAGATCAGGCTGGATTTCCGCAGCAGCGAAATCAGGTCATCCGAAATTTCGGTGGGCTCAATGGAGCTCAGGCGGAGTCGCTCCAGCGGCCTTTCCCTTTCGATCCGCTTCAAAAGGTCGACAAGGGAGGTTTCCGGCGAGAGATCCTGCCCGTAAGCCCCGAGGTGAATTCCAGTCAGGACGGCCTCCCGGTATCCCGCCCGGCCGAGGAGATTCAGCTTCTCCAGGACCCCGTCCTGCGAGAGGCTCCGGCTTCTTCCCCTGGCGGATGGAATGATGCAGTAGCGGCACCAGGCGTTGCAGCCGTCCTGGATCTTCAGGAAGGCCCGGGTGTGATCCTGAAAGCGACTCACAGGCAGGGAAGCAAAGGGCCGGACCGGAGAAATGTCCCCGACACGGATTTCCCGGCCGTTTTTTTCCAGGCTGCCGAGCAGATCGGGGATCCGATCCTTCTCTCCATGACCTGCAATCAGGGAAACGCCGGGGATTTCGGCAATTTCATCCGGCGCGGTCTGGGCGTAGCATCCGGTGACCACGATGAGGGCCTCGGGATTTTTCCGGATCGCCTGCCGGATGATCTGCCGGGACTGGTAGTTGGTCCGGGCCGTTACGGTGCAGGTGTTGATGATGTAGCAATCCGCTGTTTCCGAAAAGGGGACGAGGGCATGGCCTGAACGCGCCAGGGCCTCCCCGATTCCCGCCGATTCGTACTGGTTCACTTTGCAGCCCAGTGTGGCGATTGCGACCCTGGACAACGGGCGTTCCGATTTCAATTCCTGCTCCTTTCCGGATTCGATCCGGATGGACTCTTATCATCCTGAAAGAGTTTGTCAAGACGAAAGGAGAGCTGGATTTTATTACAAAAGCGCGGTAATCACAATGCGAGGATCAAAGAGAACTTTTAAGATGAAGCGATTCTGCTTTTGGAGATGGCCATGGATTCCCTGTTAGCTTACCTTTCGTCCCATCATACCGCCTTGATGCTGATTCTTGCCGCGGCGGTTCTGATCTGCTACTTCATCTTCAATCGGCTGATCAAGCTCGCCCTGTTCTGCGTCCTTATCGTTCTGGCCATCGCAGGATATCACTACCTGAAGGAGCCGGGCCGGTCTTCGAAGGACGTGGGGGAATTCTGGCAGAAGACCAGGGTGAAGGCGGAAAAAATCGTGGAGACCGGCAAAAAAACGTACGAAACGGGAAAGGTTGTCTACGAGAAGGGGAGGAAGTTTACCGAGGGCATGGATTCCCTGACGGGAAAGGAGAAAGAGAAACAGCCGAGCAGGTAAATGAGAACGTCTCAAGCCGCGGCGGGCATTCGTCGGGGGGGGGGACGTTCCGGTCCCCGGTCAGAACCCCAGGTTGATCTCCATCGCCCTCGCCGGGCAGGCGGTCACACAGAGGCCGCAGCCGTTGCAGACTTCCGGATCGAAGGAGACCTTCATGGTGACCGGGTCCATGGACAGGGCGCCGGTGGGGCAGAAGGAGGTGCAGGCACCGCAGTGCACGCATTTTTCCGTGTTGTGACTGACACTCTTGGACAGGGGTTCGACCCGCAGGCCCTTTTCCTGGAGAAAGCGGACCCCCGCATCAAAGTTGTCCTTTTCGCCGCTCAGCTCCAGGACGATGACGCCTTCCCGCCGGGGGAAGATCCTGGCCTTGAGGATGTTGAAGATCAGATCATACTTTTTGACCAGCTGGTAGATGATCGGCTGTTCGACAATGCCGGCGGAATAGTGGACAATGACCTTTTTGGAATACATGCTTTCAAGCCTCTTTCCGAATGTGATACAAGGCCTTTCTTATCGACTACTTTCTTCGGCTTGTCAAGAAATGCATGGCCTTACGGCATGTAAAATTTGAGATTGATAAGGCCGGTTTCGACTGAGGCACATCAATCTACGTGAATGTTAATCACCGAGTTTTCCTTCCGTTCTCGATCTGTTCCACAATTTTTTTCACCAGGCGATAGTAACGATTCGATACAACACTCGATGACAAATTGTTTGCCAACGCTGCAGCCGGTGTGTTTATTCGGGGAGAGAATTGGTAAACCTCCATAAAATCAAATAATCCTGTATCTATCACTTTGAGACTATCTTGAAATTCGGCTTCTGTCTCACCTGGAAAACCCACAATGATCTGGGATCGAATCTGTAGAGAGGGACATGCCTTCTTAAGCGCATCATAGGCGGCACAACAGGATTCGACTGTATAATTTCTATTCATCAGTTTTAGAATTCTGTTGTTACCGGATTGAATCGCCGAAGTCATATGTACAATTCTGCCTGTTTTAAAAATGGGAACCAAGTCTGGCAACTTGAACGTCAAGAACTGCGGATGGACATTTCTAAGCCGAATACGAAAGTCTCCGGGGATGGAAAGAATTTCATTCAAGAGATCCACAAACGTGGCGTTACGATCAACACCATAGCTGCCCGAATCCGTTGCTAGAAGCGCAATATCTGAGTAGCCCTCCATCAAGCCCTTTCTTACCTCCTGTAAAATGTTTTCTATCGGCTTGCTGTGAATAGGCCCTCGTGATAGTCTCACGGCGCAGTAGGAGCAACGATGTACGCAACCTGTAGCGATTTTGATGAAATAATGGCGGGGATTGGAGATATCTCTTTCACGCCCATACCTGGAATATCGTTTATTAAGCAAAAGATGATACAACGTAAAATATGGATCAATTAGCTTATTGAATCGATTAATACTTTTGATACTGATATTTTTATAGGTGGTGATTGGAAGCAAATAATTAGCACAAGGATAATTCCTTGATTGATCGGCATTTATCAATTTTGAAAAAGATTTAATATCATCCGATCCGAACGTAATATCCTCATAGATCCCTTCAAGAGCTGCGGGGTTAATTCTTGGAAGGCAGCCGCAGACAATAAGACGACAACTTTTCTTCTTTTTCTTTCTTATATCTTTGATGATTTCTAGAGATGTCATTTCGTTGGCATCCGTCAGGCCGCAAGCGTTGAAAAGGATTAAATCGGCATTGGAGACATCTGAAGAAACATCCCGACCTTGACTGCGCCACAATTCCAGCATACTGGCAGCGTCAAGCCGATTTTCAGGGCACCCGTTTGTTAAAAACACTGCACTTCTGGTAGATTGATCTTTGTCGTTCATAATCACTTTTATCAGAATGAGTTTTAAATATGGGAGAGTTATGTCCTGATTAGGGCAGGAAAATCTGGCCGGATCAACAAACGGCGGAACAATGCCCAATCATGAAGTGCATTAGCATATTTTAAGCCACCAAACGTAGTCGAACCATAATAGAGTCATTTAAATTGGATTTTGAAAGCCGCATCTCTCCATACGTGACCGGTCACCAAAGACGCTCCATGGACGGTGTCATCGCGGGCTTTACCATGACCATCCTTATTGATACGTGCCATCCTGTTTGATGTTGATCAGGGAATCCCAGGCCATGGAAGAGAAGGTCTCATGGAGGGAATGGTCGTCAACAACCCGGTTATAACTCAGGTTGAGAAAAACCTGTTCGGCGATCTCCCGCACCGGTTCCGGGGGGACGACGTCGTCCCCGCTGCCGTGAAAGAGGGCCGTCGGGACACAGAGGCGCCGGTTCAGGTAAGGGGCAAATCCGGGAAGACTCAGGGCCGGCGCCAGCAGGACGAGCTTACGAACCCGCTCCTCCTGTTCGCAGGCGAAGATCGCGGCCATCAGCCCGCCGTAACTCGATCCCACCAGGATCAGGTCCGCTTTTCCTTCCAGCCGCTTCCTCAGGGTCTCCATTCGTTGCTCCAGGGACCCGAAATAATCTTCAATGATCATGTCGGGATAACGCTCCCGGAAATAGCGGCCTTTGTCACCCTGGCTGCTGCTTTCCAGGCCGTGGATAAAAACGCGCGTCATGACGGATTTTCCTTTCCACCTCAGAGTTCGAAGGGCACTCCGCGCTCCAGGGCGATAGCCTTCAGGCTGTCGAATACAGGTTCTTCCAGAGGGACGCCCGATGATTTGTGTTTTTCGTAGAGTTCGTATTCCTTCTCTCCGTGGATATAGATCCGCTCCTGGCCTTCGGCCTTTTCCGATTCCTTGAGGCGGTCGATGAGGTCGTCCATTTTTTCCTGAAAAACGTCCAGTTCCACGAAATTCTCGATGTTCAGGGCCATGAAGAAGTGAGCGACCCGGGCAGGCTGACCTTCGCCGCCGGGACCTTTGACATCGACCATGTCGGCATAGGCTCCCCCTGAAAGGACGCCGCAGAGAATGTCCACCAGAAGGGCGATGCCGTACCCCTTGTAACCTCCGTAAAGCTCCCCTTCGCCGCCGAGGGGAAGAATGCCCCCGCCCAGGCGGGCGACCATGTTTTTCAGAACCCTCGTGGCGTCCGTCGTCGTCAGGCCGCTGGAGTCCACGGCCCACCCCGCGGGCATGTCCCTGTCCATCCGGTCGTAGACCTCCAGCTTTCCGCGGGGCACCACCGAGGTGGCCATGTCCAGGAAAAAGGGCAGGTTCCGTTTCGTCGGTGCGGTGAGGCTGATGGGATTCGTGCCGATGATCATCTTTCTCCCGAAGGTCGGCACGACGAGGGGCGCCGTATTGGTCATGGAGATTCCCAGGAGGCCTGCTTCCAGCATCATCTGCGTATAGTAGCCCGCGATGCCGTAGTGATTTGAATTGCGCACCGCGACAATGCCGACGCCGGTTTTTTTGGCTTTTTCAATCGCCATCCCGGTTGAGAAATGCCCTGTGATCTGCCCCAGGCCCGCCCGGCCGTCGACCGTGGCGGTGGACGGGGCTTCGCGCACCACCCAGGGCTCGCTGTGGGGCAGGATGGTGCCGTTGGTCATGCCGTCCACATAACGGCGAAGGCGCGCCACGCCATGGGATGAAACGCCTCGCAGATCGGCGAGGACGAGGTTGTCGGCGCAGATGAGGGCATTCTCCCGGCTGATTCCGAAGCTGGAGAACACATCCTGAACGAATTGCAGCAAGTCCGAATCGTTGACATATCGGGTCATTGGGGAATCCTCTTCATTTTTTTTCGGCTTCTGTCCGTCTCCCCGGTTTCCTGCTGGATCTCGCGGATTACCGGCCGGGGGCCGGAAACGAAGAAGCGGTCTTCAGGAAAATTGCCCGTCAAACTACCTGAGATTTCGGATATTATCAAGTGGATTCAGGCACCCCGGAGAAGTCGAACCTTCAACGCTTCACGCCTTGACAGAAACGGGATAATGTGATTTTATCCTTGTCCATTCATAGCGCATAAGGGGAGGCCGTAACTTCGGCCTGAGAGTTCCGCAGGTGCAGAGCGGAAGACCCTCACAACCTGATCCGGGTAATGCCGGCGGAGGGAGTGCAAGAGAACATGGAGCCCTTATGCCTCGATTTTCAAGCATAAGGGCTTTTTTATTCGAGGCTGAACATGAACGGAAGAAACACGCGCGATCTGACGGATCGCCATCTCTATCTTGTCCTCACCGAGGAGTACGGAACAGGCAGGCCCCTGATGTTCGTTGCCGAAGAGGCGATAGCCGGGGGGGTCGATATCCTCCAGATGCGGGAGAAATCCAGGCCGCGATCCGATCTTATCCAACTGGGAAGCGGACTGGCCGCGCTCTGCCGGAAGAGCGGGGTGACCTTCATCGTCAACGACGATCCCTTCCTTGCCGCTGAACTGGACGCCGACGGGGTCCACCTGGGGCAGGAGGATCTTCAGACGTATTCCGTGGACACGGCGCGGAAAATCATCGGAAAGGATCGGATTCTCGGCCTTTCCACCCATTCCCTTGAGCAGTTCCGCCGGGCCTGTGACCTGGACGCCGATTATCTCGCCTTCGGCCCCATCTTTCCCACCCGGACCAAGGACTATTCCATCGGGACGGGGGACGTGGCGGAAGTCCTGCGCATCGCTTCGACACCCGTGGTCTTGATCGGGGGCGTCAATACGTCCAACCTGGATCTCCTGCTGTCGGAAGGGGCCTCTTCCGTCGCTCTGATCCGCGACATCATGCAGGCGGAGGATGTCGCGTCCCGGACGCGGTGGTACAAGGATCGCCTGAAAAAGGGCGCAGGGAGGTGACGCGTGAAGGTGAGAGTCAACGGTCGGGAGGAGAGCCTTCCGGATGGGAACGTGACGCTGCAGGAGCTGGTGGAGACCCGGGGGTTGGTTCCGGAGCGGGTTGTGGTCGAGCTGAACCTCGAAGTCATCCCCCGCGAACACTGGCCGACGGTCTCCCTGCAGGCGGAGGATTCGGTGGAACTGGTCAGCTTTGTCGGAGGGGGATAGGAATGGAAGATCTGCTGGAGATCGGAGGAAAGAAGATCGCCTGCCGCCTTTTCCTGGGGACGGGCAAATACGCCGGCAACGCGCAGATGCGCGAGGCCCTGCTGGCCGCGCAGGCCGATGTGGTCACCGTCGCCCTGCGAAGGGTGGAGAGCGGTGCGATGGCGGAGAGCATCCTGGATTATATCCCGCCGTCCTGCACCGTCATGATCAACACCTCCGGCGCCCGGAATGCCGCCGAAGCGGTTCGCATCGCCCGGCTGGCCAGGGCCTCCGGGGCGGGAGACTGGATCAAGATCGAGGTCATCGCCGACAGCAGGTATCTCCTTCCCGACAATCTGGAAACCCTGAAAGCGACGGAAACTCTCGTCAAGGAAGGCTTTATCACCTTTCCCTACATGAGCCCGGACCTCTCCATGGCCCGGCGGATGGCCGACTGCGGCGCGGCGGCCGTGATGCCCCTGGGCTCGCCCATCGGCACGAACCGGGGGGTGAGGACCCGGGAGCTGGTGGAAATTCTGATCCGGGAAATTTCGGTGCCGATTATCGTCGATGCGGGGCTGGGGAAGCCCTCCGACGCGTGCCAGTGCATGGAGATGGGATGCGCCGCCGTGATGGTCAATACCGCCGTTGCCGTTGCCCCGGATCCCGTGGAATTCGCCAGGGCCTTCAGCCTGGCGGTGAAGGCGGGCAGGCTGGCCTACCGGACCGGGATGCCCGGAAGCGCCGCCGAGGCCAGGGCCTCTTCACCCCTGACGGGTTTTTTGAGGGATCATGACTGAGTTTCTGTCAAAAAGCTTTTACGATACCTACCTTGCTTGCCGGGAACGGGACTGGGGCGAAGCCCTTGCCGCCGCTTCCGGGGCGGATGTCGAACAGGCCCTTCGGCGGGTGCATCTTTCCTTTTCCGATTTTCTCGCCCTCCTTTCCCCGGCCGCCGAAGCCCACCTGGAGCCGATGGCGCAGAAGGCCCGGGCGCTGACGCTGAGGTATTTCGGACGGACGATCCAGCTGTACGCGCCCATCTACGTGTCGGATTACTGCGAAAACTCCTGCCTCTACTGCAGCTTCAGTTCGAGAAACCGGCGCAAACGGAAAAAACTGAGCCTGGAGGAGATCGATCGCGAGGCGGCCTTTATTGCCGGCACGGGGTTGCAGCACATTCTTCTGCTGACGGGGGAATCGAAGAAGGAAAGCCCTGTGGGTTATCTCCGGGATTGCGTCCAGGTTCTCAGAAGGCATTTCTCTTCGGTGGCCATCGAGGTTTACCCCCTGTCGGAGGAAGACTATGCCGGCCTGGTGGCGGAGGGCGTCGACGGCTTGACCCTTTACCAGGAAACCTATGACGAAAGTCTGTACCGGGTTCTCCACCCCGCTGGGCCGAAGCGGAATTTCCGCTATCGCCTGGAGGCGCCGGAGCGGGGCGCCGCGGCCCGGATGAGGCAGGTCAATATCGGGGCTCTTCTCGGACTGGCGGATTGGCGAAGGGAGATCCTGATGGTCGGGCTCCACGCCCGTTACCTCCAGGACCGGTTCCCCGAGGTCGAGATCGGGGCCTCCGTGCCAAGGCTGAGGCCCTTTGCCGGCGCCTTTCAGGGCTCGTGCGAAGTCGGCGACCGGAACATCGTTCAGGCGATTCTGGCCCTGCGGCTCTTTCTGCCCCGGCTGGGCATCGCCCTTTCCACCCGGGAGGACTCCTGTTTCCGCGATTCCCTGATTCCCCTGGGCATTACCCGGATGTCGGCCGGCTCCTGCACCAGCGTCGGCGGCTACACCGTTCCGGACGAGGCGGAAGACGCCTTTGCGCAGTTCGAGATTGCCGATTCACGGAGCATTCCGGAGATGATGGCCCGGCTTCGCGAAAAGGGCTACGATCCGGTGTTAAAGGACTGGATTTTTGGATTATGACGATTATCGAAGCGTTTCACGAGCATCTCATCGGGAAGATCGGCCGGGAAAAATTCGACCGGCTCCGGACGATCCGGGTCGGCATCGCCGGGGCCGGCGGCCTGGGGTCGAACTGTGCCGCCCACCTCGTGCGGGTCGGATTCCGCAGCCTGAAGCTGGTTGATTTCGACGTGGTCGAGGCGGGAAACCTGGACCGCCAGTTTTACTTCGCCGACCAGGTGGGGATGCGGAAGGTCGAGGCCCTCCGCCAGAACCTCCTTCGGATCGCCTCCGACCTGGAACTGGAGATCGAGGACCGGAAAATCGAGAAAGATTCGGTAGGCGCCCTGTTCTCCGATTGCGCCGTGGTGGCGGAGTGCCTGGACCGCCCCGAAGACAAAAGCCTCCTCGTTTCCGAACTGCTCATGCTGAAGAAATTCGTGGTGGCGGTTTCCGGGCTTGGCGGCTACGGATCAAGCGATGCCATCCGGCTGCATCCCGTCCGGGAGAACTTCGTCCTCATCGGGGATCTGCAATCCGATATCGCCTTCCGGCCCGCGATTTCCCCGAGGGTTTCCATTGCCGCCGCCAAGCAGGCCGACGTGATCCTGGAGCACGTGCTGTCCGGGGATTGAAGGGACAGGGCTTTGCCGGCCCCCGTATCCGCTAATCCGTTGACAGGAACCCGCCGTTTCCCTATACTTTCCCTACGTAAATCCAAGCCTTTTCTGAAAATCTCCAGATGAAACTCCCCCGCCGCCTTTCCCGGGGCACGTCCGGCGGCCCGGGAGCGGCCGAACCTTTCGGACTTTCGGGAAGTGAAGCGATCCGGCTCTGGCGGCTTCCATGAAGAGGCGCTGAAGGATGTTCTCCCCGGCAGGATCGGCCGAAATCCGGCTCTGCAGGATTCCCCGTGATGAGTGGATTGTCGCATGAACGATGAGGATAAAACCAGAGAGCAGCTCCTTTCCGAGCTCAGGGAATTGCGCCGGAAGGCGGCTGAGCGGGAGGCCGGGGAAGGGGGCCTGACGGGGGCATCGGAGGCCGAATACCGGACCATCTTCGAGAATACCGGCTGCGCCACGATCATAGGCGGGGAGGACTTCACCATCTCCCTGGCAAATGCGGAATTTGAAAAGCTTTCGGGCTATGGCAGGGGGGAACTGGAGGGCAGGAGAAGCTGGATCGGCTTCATCGAGAAAAACGATGAAAAAAAGATGAGGCGCTATTCCGCACTGCGGATTCTCGATCCCGACGCGGCCCCGAGGAATTATGAAATCCGGTTTCAAAACAGGGCGGGTCAGCTCAGGGACATCTTCATGACGGTCGCCATCATTCCAGGAACAACAAAGAGCGTTCTATCCTTCATGGACATATCGGAACGCAAGCAGGCCGAACGGGAGGTCTACAAGCTCAATGAGGAGCTTCGGGAGAGAATTGCGGAGCGCACCCGGCAGCTCAAGGCAATCAACGAAATATTGAAAAAGCTGTCCGAGCGGGAGGCGGCGCTCCAGGAAAGTGAAGAGAGGTATCGAACGCTCGTCGAAAATGTCAATATCGGCGTGTACAGGGTCACAGCCGGGCAGCAGGGGCGTTTTGTCCAGGTGAACCCTGCCATCGTGAAGATTTTTGGCTATGACTCCATGAGCGACTTTATGGAGCTGCCCGTTTCGCAAGCCTACCAGGACCCGGAGGAGATGCGCCGGTTTGGAAGAAAAATCCGGCAATGCGGCTTTGTGAAGGATGAGGAGCTTCAGCTGAGGAAAAAGGACGGCACGCCGATCTGGGCTTCAGCCACGGCAAAGGCGCTGTATGATGCCGACGGCAGGGTCAAGTGGGTCGATGGGGTCATAGAGGACATCACCGAGCGAAAAAATGCCGAGGAGGCATTACGGAAGGCCAAGGAAGAGGCCGAAGCTGCAAACCGCGCCAAGAGCGATTTTCTGGCCAGCATGAGCCATGAAATCCGCACGCCGATGCATGCCATTCTCGGCATGGCGGAGCTCCTGTCGGAGACGCCGCTCACTCCCGAGCAGGAGAAGTATGTCGAGGTGTTCCAGAATGCGGGAGAAAACCTCCTGAACGTCATCAACGACATTCTTGACCTGTCAAAAGTGGAGGCCGGACATCTTGAACTCGAGTATGAGGAGTTCGATCTTGCCGAACTCGTTGAAAAGACTGGTGAAGTGCTGGCCATCCGCGCCCATGACAAGGGGATTGAGCTGATCTGCCACATCCTGCCCGATGTACCGGTCAACCTGATCGGGGATCCGATCCGTCTGCGGCAGATCCTGATCAACCTGATTGGAAATGCCGTTAAATTCACGGAGAGAGGCGAGATTCTCGTCGAGGTGAGCAGGGGGGAGCCTGAGGCCTACAGGCAGGAAGACGGCGATAACACGGAATTGCTGTTCCGGATCTCCGATACGGGAATCGGCATCCCCAAAGAAAAAATAGATCTGATCTTTGAAAAGTTCACCCAGGTTGATTCGTCCACGACCCGCAAGTACGGGGGCACCGGGCTCGGGCTGTCCATATCGAAGCGCCTCATCGAACTGATGAGGGGGCGGATCTGGATTGAGAGCGAAATGGGCAGGGGGACCCGGGTCTCTTTTACGGCGACATTCGGCTTCCAGGAGGAGCAGAAGAAACCGGCCGAAAAGCTGGAGGTGGAGATCAAAGGGCTTCGAACCCTCATTGTCGATGACAATGCCACCAACCGGATGATTTTGCGGGAGATCCTTGCCGGATGGGGCGCCCTTACCGCGGAGGCGGAAGACGGGGAATCCGGAATAGCTGAACTGAAACGGGCCAGGAAATCCGGAACGCCCGTTGATCTCCTGCTCATCGATTACCGCATGCCCCTTCTTGACGGTTTTGATGTGGCGAAGCGCGTCAAGGAAGACCCGGAGATAAAGGATGCCACGATTGTCATGCTCACCTCGGACCTGGGGAGGGGAGACCCGAAGCGGTTTCACGAACTGGGCATATCGGCCTACCTCACCAAGCCGGTCAAGCGGGCCGATCTTAAAAATGTGATCCTGGCCGCCGTGGGAAAGTCAAAAGCCGCATCCCGAAAACCCGCGGCCTCGTTACCGACCGTCCCTGGAGAGCCCAGGGCCCTCCGAATTCTCCTGGCCGAGGACTCGGACGACAACCGCCTGCTGCTGCTGTCCTATCTCAAAAAGTGTCCATACCAGGTGGATATCGCAGAAAACGGGGCGGTGGCCGTGAAGAAGTTCAGGGAGGGGACATACGACCTTGTCCTCATGGACATCCAGATGCCGGTGATGGACGGCTATACGGCGACCCGGGAGATTCGAGCATGGGAAAGGGAGCATCGCCTCAAGGAAACGCCGATCATCGCGCTGACAGCCTATGCCTATAAAGAGGACAGGCAGAAGAGCCTTGAAGCCGGTTGCAACGGGCACCTCGTCAAGCCCGTCAAAAAAGCGGGGCTTCTGGAGGCCATCGCGGAATATGCCGCTTCCCGATAACAGGCCGCTTTTTGCGAACCGGATTCCGCCGCTTCGAGCGAATTATTTCCGGTCCGGTCTGAAAAAAGCGGGGGTCGGCGCCACCGTTCCAGGACCGGCTTGCTGCTCGCATTCAGAGACTGCTTTCGCAAAGACGGATCATCCGGACGACCGGACTCTCTTCAGGATGTGAGTCCCCATGGGCAGCCCGATGTGGGAGGCGATAACAGGGCATTTGGCCTTGAGAAGAAAATAGATGTTCCGGTTTTCATCGCTGAGCGTTTCGAAGTTGCCCTGCCCCTTGGCAAGGATGAGGTCGGCCTCGTCAAAATGCCGATTGAATTCCCGGCTGCAATCGGCGAGGACCGTGCCCGGGGCATCCGAGCCGTTGTCGATGACTTCGGCGATCTCCTGCAGGCCCAAAGCCAGGGCGTCGGCCATCGTTGCATCGTTGATGACGGGTGCGCCCCGCACGGCCACGGTCACGCTCTCTGCCGGAAGCTGTTCGATCAGCAGGCGGTCGAAGCCAATTTCACCGGCGTTGTCGGCCAGGTAGAGGATGTTGGCGGCCTGTGCAACGGATCGGTGAAATCCGTCGGTATCTCCGCTGAAAGGTTCGGTCAGGGCCTCATCGAGAGAGCGCCGTAGGTCGGTTTCGGTAAAGCCGCCGTTAACCCCCATGTCGATGATGTTTCCGGCGATGGACAGGCGGACCGCCATGATCAGGGGATCCGATGCCGATGCTATTTCGGCCCTCAGCCGGGGAAGCATCTTCAAGGCCAGGGCGTTATGGCGGTTTTTTGCCGCTCTGTAGGGATCTTCCATCCCGGTGAGCTCGCGCAGGCGGCGGTGAATGCGCTGAGCCAGCAGTGGGGGCGGCTGATCGAGATTCATCCCACCGGCCCACTGTAGGACGTCGCGGAGAATCCTCTCGTGAACGGAGGCATCCGCCGTTGAGAGCCTCGCCACGTCCAATGCCTGCCGAAGAAAGCAGGGGATGCAATCCAGGGATGTCTTCATGGGCCGATGAACCTGTTCCTTTCTGCTTCACGATGAGGGTTCCATCCCCGCGATTCCCGGCGAAGGGGGAATGGGCTGAATAAGGTAACTTCTGTCCGGCTGCCGTCGAACGGCATCCGGAAAAAGGGCTAACCGATGCCGCGATCGCCATCCATGCGTTTCCGGCGCCGGAAAAGCCAGCCGTACACGGCCCCGTTGATAAGGAGAACCGCGGCCCCCAGAACGGCCTGCAGCTCGGGAGTAAGCCTGTCGGGGTAAACGATGGGGACGAGGTAGTGTTCGATAAAGCCCCGGCCATAAGCGGCTTCCCCTCCCGCCTGGCGAAGCCTCCATTCAAGGGTTGTCAGGGGACAGAGCCACCCCTGAAACTCGATCAAGGCGCCCCAGATTGCGGCAGGCAGATGGAGCAGGAGAATCCAGCGTCTCCGGACCGCCAGCAGCCCTCCGAAAACGACGAACAGAATGAACCCGAAGTGGAGGGTCACCACGGCATCGGCGAGGATTCGGTAGATCATCTCTCTAGAGGCAGGTTTCCAGGGCCTTCTCGATGACGGCCAGGCCCTCTTCCATTTCTTCCCTCCGAATGTTGAGGGCCGGGAAGATCCGGAGAATGTTTCCCTGGGTAGGCCGCACGAAAAGCCCCCGGGCGAGGCAGGCATCGGAAATGCGGTCGGCCATGGCCTCCTGCCGGAATTCCATGGCCAGCAGCAGGCCTCGGCCGCGGACATCCACAAGGGCCTCCGGCCAGGCATGTTTCCATTGCCCCATCCGGGCCATGGCCAGCGCTCCCATCGCCGTGACGTTGGCGGAGATGTCGGCCTCCAGGAGATGGGAAATGACCGCGGCGGCCACGGCGCACCCCAGGGGATTGCCGCAGTAGGTGCCGCCGTGATCGCCGTATTCGAGGCGGGAGGCGACGGCTTCCGTCAGGGCGAAGGCCCCGAAGGGGAACCCCCCGGCAATGCCCTTGGCCATGGTCAGAAAATCGACTTCAACCTGCAGCGGTTCGATGGCGAACATCGGTCCGGTGCGGCAGAATCCCGTCGTCACTTCATCGACGATCAGGAGGGCCCCATTGGCGCGGCAGAGCCGGGCCGCTTCTTTCAGGTAGGAATCTGGAGGAATCCGGACGCCCGCTTCACTCTGGATCGGCTCCAGGAGGACCGCCGCCACCCGGCTGTCCAGGCACGCCTCCAGGGCGGAGATATCGCCATAGGGGACAAAGCGGGAACCTGGGGCAGGCGGGGCGGACGGCTCCCGGCGGGCGGCCTGGGAGGTGGCTGACGCCGTGCTGGCCAAGCGGCCATGAAACCCCGCCAGGGCGGAGACGATGTCCGGCCTTCCCGTCACCTTGCGGGCGAGCTTGATAGCCGCATCGTTGGATTCCGCACCGCTGTTGGAGAAGAAGATGCGGGTCAGGTTTTCCGGCAGGATCGAAGCCATCAGGGACAGGAGCCGGGCGCGGACGGGAGAATAGGTGAGTCCTGAATTGGGGCCCTGGAGAATTTTCCCGCTCTGTTCCAGGAGCGCCTGGCAGATGACCGGGGAGGCATGCCCCAGGCAGGTCACGCCCCAGCCTGCCGTGAAATCGAGAAAGCGCCTGTCCTCTTCATCCCACACGACAACCCCTTCTCCGCGTTCGATGGAGACGGGGATTTTTTTGAAAAAGCTCGGCATCCGCCGATCTTCCGCCTGGATGGTTTTTTCCGTTGTCATGGGGGGCTCCTCCTGGTTTCTGGTCTGAATTCGATTTCAACGAAAGAACACGGTTTTGGTCAACGGCCGGTGCGCTCCCCGAAGATTCCCCGGCCGACGCGGACGATGGTGGCGCCTTCCTCAACGGCCACTTCGAAATCATCCGTCATGCCCATGGAAAGCTCCGTCATGGCAACGCGGTCGAATTCCTCCGCCGCAATCCGGTCCCGCAGGGTCCGCAGGGCGGAAAAGAAGGGCCGGGCCTCCTCAGGATCGTCAAACCAGGGCGGCATGGTCATCAATCCCGATATGGCGAGATGTTCCAGGGGCGCGATCCTGCGGATCAGGCCGATGGCCTCCTCCGGGGGAATACCGCTTTTCGTCAGCTCTCCGCCGCTGTTCACTTCGATCAGGATCGGCAACACCCGTCCCGCCCCTCCGGCGCGGCGGTCCAGCTCCACCGCCAGCTCGAAGCGGTCCACGGATTCCACCATGTCGAAAAGCCGGACGGCGTACTTGGCCTTGTTGGTCTGGAGATGGCCGATCATGTGCCACTGCGGAGGATGTCCGATGGATTCGATCTTGATCCTGCTCTCCTGGATGTAATTCTCCCCGCACAGGTCGATGCCGGCCTCAAGGGCCTGCCGGATCCGGTTTTCCTCCACCGTCTTGGTGACGGCCATGAGACGGATCTCTGAGGGCCGGCGGCCGGACCGGGCCGCCGCCTCGGCAATGCGGCTGCGGACGATCTGGATCTTGCTTTTTATGCCGTCATCGGTCATGAGAATCTCCTGAAAAGGTGAGGGTTCCAAGGTCCTTCAAGGTCTCCACGACTTCACTGAGCGGAAGGCCCATGACATTGGTGTAGGAGCCCCGGATCTCGCGGATGAAAAAAGCCCCCATTCCCTGGACGGCGTAGCCCCCGGCCTTGTCATAGGGCTCCTCGGAATGGACATACCAGGAGATCTCATCTTCGGGGATTTCCTTGAAAAGGACGGCGGATTGCACCACCTGGGAAACCTGAAGTTCCAACCGCCGCGAAATCAGCGAAAAGCCGGTGAAAACAATGTGCTCCCGGCCGCTGAGCGCTTCGAGCATTTCCCGCGCATCCTCCACGGTGCCCGGCTTGCCCAGCACCCGGCCGCCAATGACCACGACGGTATCCGCCCCGAGCACCATGGCCTCGGGAAAAAGGTCGGCGATTCGGCCGGCTTTTTCCCGGGAAAGGCGCAGAACCTGCTCAGGCGGCGTTTCTCCATGAATCGAGGCTTCATCCATATGGCTGGGGATGACGTCAAAGTCAAGACCCAGGAGACGGAGGAGTTCGGCCCGCCGGGGCGATGCGGAGGCCAGGATGAGTTTTTCCGTCAGGCGGATACACATGAAAAAAAAGCGGCTCCCTTTCCGCTCGCAGGCCATGGACGGAGGCTGCAAGCTCGAATCGATCTGAAGGCTTCTGAGTCTGTTCGATCCATCTGCTTTGTAACGCACCGCCCCGGGGGGCGTGGAACGCTTATAGAAAATTGGGGAGAGGATGTCAAGCCGGCCTGAAGCCCGTGGCGGAACTTCCGGATCAGGGGGCATACTCCCCCGGTCGGCAGGCCGGCTTTCGCCGAACCGTGAGGCTCTGCCACGGCGTGCTGCTATTCAAGATACGTCTCCAGGTTCCTTTCCTCCAGGATGTCAACGATCCGTTTGACGTTCTGGGATTCTCCCCTGCGGCAGATCAACAGGGCATCCCGGGTTTCCACGACGATCAGGTCCCTGACGCCTACCAGGGCGACCAGTTTGTGGGGACTGTGGACGAGGGAATCGGCTGAATCGACGGCGACGACCGGGCCGCGGAAGGCGATTCCGGCCGGGTCTTTCTCCGAGACCTCCCAGAGGGCGTCCCAACTGCCCACATCCGACCAGCCGAAGTCGCCGGGAATCAGCAGGACCTTGTCCGCCTTTTCCATCACGCCGTAATCGATGGAAACGGAAGGGGCCTCTCCGTAAACCTCTTTCAGCACGGATTCATACTCCCCCGTCCCCAGGGCCTCTTCGATTTTGAGCAGCCCCTCGTGCAGATCGGGAAGGTGGGCCGCCATGGCCTGAAGAATCGTAGAGGCCTTCCAGACGAACATGCCGCTGTTCCAGTAAAAGTTGCCCTGCTCAAGAAACAGGGCGGCCTGTTCGAGAGGCGGCTTCTCCCGGATCGACCAGACATCGTAAAGAAGTCTGCCCCCTATCGATTCAACGGGATTTCCCCGTTCGAGATACCCGTAGCCCGTTTCCGGTCCGGTCGGACGGATGCCGATCGTCACCAGGACGTCCTCGCGTTCGGCGGCTTCGGCGGCAATGGCCAGGGTATCCAGAAATTGACGGCTGTCGGAGATCAGGTGGTCGGACGGCAGAACGGCCATGACGGCGTCTCCGGCGATCCGACGGATGTGGATTGCCGCAAGGCCGATGCAGGGGGCGGTATTGCGGCCGACGGGTTCCACCAGGATATTGTCCGGGGGGATCTCCGGGAGCTGCCTCTGCAGCTCCCGGGCATGGGTGGCGCCCGTAACGATCAGGGTGCGATCCGGGGGGACCAGGGGAGAGATGCGCTTGACCGTCTCCTGGATGATCGTCTCCGGCCCCGCAATGTCCAAGAGATGCTTCGGTTTGCTCCTGCGGCTTCGCGGCCAGAATCTGGACCCCTTTCCTCCGGCCATGATAACGGCATACATGGGATGTTCTCCTTGAGATGAGGCGTTGATCTTTGCCGATAGAGTATAGGATAACGCTCCAGCGTGTCAACGCCATAGTGATTTATAAAGGATGGACCGGCGGCCGGAAGGAGAAGCATTGATGTACCACACCGGCAGATTGCCGGCGATGCCGGGGCGGAACGCCGTCGTGGATGTGAAAGCGCACAATGGGGCTTGTATTTTCTTCCGCAAATCGATAGATTCAGGGGAACTTCAGCGCTGAGGGTTCCGAATTTCCCATGAAAACGTTCTATCCCCGCCTCTTTCTCAAACCCGGACGGGAAAAGTCTCTTCTGAACGGCCATCCCTGGCTTTTTTCCGGGGCCGTGGCTTCCGTTGAAGGGCGTCCCGGACCGGGAGACATCGTGGCCGCAGTGGATTCCGCACAAAGGCCGTTAGGGCTCGGTTTTTTCAACCCCCATTCAGACATCCGCTTCCGCCTGCTCACGGCGGACGCCGGCCTTCGGCTGGATGCCTGCTTCTGGCGGGAAAGGCTCCGGTTTGCCGCCGATCTGCGGCGTCAGATCATTCCCCGGGATACGACGGCCTGCCGTCTTGTCAATGCCGAGGGGGACCTGATGCCCGGCCTGATCGTGGACCAGTACGAGAATTACCTGGTCTGCTCGATGGCCACGGCGGGCATGGAGAAGAATCGTCATCACCTGCTGGATGGGCTGCATGAACTTTTCCATCCTGCGGGAATCTATGAGCGCAGCGAGGGCCGGGCCAGGAAGCTGGAGGGCCTTGAAGAGCGCAGCGGCTGGATTTACGGCGGCATGGAGGCGGACAGACGGATCCCCGTCAGGGAAAATGGCCTTTTCTTTGAAGTGGACGCGGTCGGCGGGCAGAAGACGGGGTTTTTCCTGGATCAGAGGCCGAACAGGGAAGGGGTGGCCTCCCTTTGCCGGGGGCTCAAGGTGCTGAACTGCTTCTCCTATACGGGGGCCTTCTCCGTTTATGCCGCCGGGGGCGGAGCCCGGCAGGTGATTTCCGTCGATGTTTCGGAAGGGGCCAATGCCATGGCGCGCTTTCACCTGGAGAAAAACGGTTTTTCGCCGGACCGGCACCCGGTGATTCGGGCGGATGTCTTTTCATGGCTGCGGGAAACGGAAGAGATTTTCGATGCCGTCATCCTGGATCCTCCGGCCTTTGCCAAATCCCGCAAGGATGTCGCCCGTTCCGCGCGGGGATACAAGGACATCAACCTCCAGGCCATGAAGCATCTTCGCGGCGGAGGGCTGCTGTGGACGTTCTCCTGCTCGAACTTCATGGATGAGGCGCTCTTTCAGAAGGTCGTGCTCGGCGCCGCCCGCGATGCGGGCAGACAGGTCCAGCTGCTGAAGGTGCTCGGGCCCGGTCCCGACCATCCCACGAGCCTTGCCCATCTGGAAGGGCGCTATCTCAAAGGCCTGCTCCTGAGGGTTTTTCCCTGAACCATCCATCACCCGCATTTGAAAATGATCTTTACCGCCTCATTAGAGAATGGACTTCCCTTCTGACGGGATGTTTCCCTCCCGGGGGCGCTCCTCCTTTTTTGTTGACATCCATTAGCGTTTATCTTTATACTTCCATACCTTAGGAAAAATGTTCCTTCCATATAGACGTGGAGGAAAAGAGCCGCGGGAATCAAGAAGCAGCCTCCTTTTCCTCCTTTTTCTGTAACGTTTTATCCCCTTCGGGATGGAAGCCGGCCGGTCTGACTATTGGCGAAAGAGGTTCGCCCCGGAGTACCGAGCGGAAAGCATGGATTGAGGAGTGCGGAATGGCCGGCAAGATGCCTGTGTGGAATCTGAAGGGAAAAGAAGATACAGTTCAGCCTCTCAAGGGAATACTGAACGGGATCTCGACGGGGGGAGCCGTCCGGTCCGGGCCGCGGGAAGAACCGATCCCGGCCTATGACGATCTGGTCTTTCTGAAGGACTCCAGATACATTCGTGACCTCGTCGGCGAATCTCTCCTTTCCGAGCTTGTCGAAGACCTGGCCTGTCTCGTTGACACCTCCGTTACCGTCTGTGAAAAAAACGGCGATTGTGCGCTGAAGTTCATCTCCTCCAACTGGTGCCGGTTTCTGAATCAGGCATCGAGGCGGCTCTGCGGGGCAGCGGACAGCCGGAAGGCCATGGCGTCCGGCGAGGGGCCCTGTTTCGAATCCTGCCGGAATGATGCTGCCCTTGTCTCCATTGAAACAAAACAGCCCGTGGAGCTGCCCTGCCGTGGAGGAATCCGGATTTTTGCCGTTCCGGTCTTTGCCGGCGACGAAGTGGTTGGAAGCCTCGCCATCGGCTATGGCGATCCTCCCCGCGACGGGGAAAAACTGCGCGACCTGGCGGAGGCTTACGGAGTTCCCCTGGAGGAGCTCCGCCGGCAGGCGGAAGCCTGTGAACCCCGTCCGTCCCTGATGATTGAGCTTGCAAGGAAACGCCTTGCTACCACCGCCAGGGTCATAGGGGAAATTGTGGCGCAAAAACAGGTGGAGTCGGCCCTGCGGCGCAGCGAAGAAAAATTCCATGCCGTGTTCCATCTCGCCAAGGATGCCATTTACCTCTTCGACCAGGAAGAGCGCCTTCTGGATGCAAACAAGGCCGCCCTGGAGACCCTGGGCTACAGCCGCGAGGAGCTTATGGCCATGAGGCCGCTGGACATCGACATTTCTGCGGTGGCGGAACATGACGAGCGGATGAAGGCGCTCAGGCGGAAAGGCTACGTTCTCTTTGAGACTCTGAACCGGAAGCGGGACGGAACGTTGATCCCGATGGAAGTGTCCCTGCAGCATCTCGAATTGGCCGGGTCAAACGTCGTTCTGGCCGTCTGCCGGGACATCAGCAGGCGCAAGCAGGCCGAGGACGCGCTGGAAAGGCGAATCGTCGCGTTGACGGAGCCCCTGGAAAATATCGGAACCGTCGCCTTCGAGGACCTCTTTAACCTTTCGGACCTTCAACGACTTCAGGATCTTCTTGCGGAAACCTGGGGCGTTTCGGCGCTGATCACACGTCCCGACGGAACGGCCATTACGAAACCGAGCAGCTTCACCAGGTTCTGCAGCACGTTCATCCGGAGTACCGAAAAGGGGAAACGAAAATGTATGATATCCGATGCGACGCTCGGAAGGTATGATCCCTCCGGACCGGTTGTTCAGACCTGCCTGAGCGCCGGGCTGTGCGGTGCAGGCGCCAGCATCACCGTCGGCGGCCGCCACATCGCCAGCTGGCTGATCGGTCAGGTCCGCAACGAAAGACAGGACGAAGAGAAAATCCTTGAATACTGCCGCGAACTGGGTCTCGACGAGAAGGAATTCTGCGAGGCCTATCGCCAGGTGCCCTTCATGCCGCAGGAGAAGTTCGAGCAGATCGCCCACGCCCTGTTTGCCCTTGCCAACCAGCTTTCAACGACAGCCTATCAGAACATCCAGCAGGCGCGCTTCATAACGGAACGCAAGCGGGTAGAGGATGCACTGAGGAAAAGCGAAAGAAAGCTCCGAGAGGCGCAGCATATCGCGCGACTGGGAAACTGGGAGCTGGATCTGATCACAAACACCCTGCAATGGTCCGACGGTACTTATGAGATCTTTGAAATCGACCCCGACGAGTTTGACGCTTCGTTCGAGGCTTTCCTGAAGCAAATCCATCCCGACGACCGGGAGATGGTCCAACACCTTTTTGCCGAATGCGTGGAGGACAGGGCCGCCTACGAAATCTCTCACCGGCTGTTGATGAAGGACGGGCGGATCAAGTGGGTCCATGAAATCGGCCGGAACGAATTTGATCCGGAAGGCCGTCCCCTGAAAGGCATCGGGACGGTGCAGGACATCACCGAGCTCAAGCAGGCCGAGGAGGCGCTTCTTGAAAGCGAGGCACGGTTCCGGATGGTGGTGGAGTCTTCTCCGCTGCCCATCGGCTTTGCGAACAGGAACGGGCGGGTCGAGTACGTCAACCCGAAATTCAGCGAGAAGTTCGGCTATACGATCGACGACATTCCCACCCTGGGGGAATGGTTCCGCTGCGCCTTTCCCGATCCGCTCTACCGGAGCAGGACGGTGGAGCGTCTGCGAAGGACGGTTGACAGGCTTGAAAGCAGCACCTGCGGCATTGAGATGGACGTGACGTGCCGGGATGGATCCGTTCGGAATATCGAGCTGTTTCGAACGTTCATGGGTAACAAGACCCTTGCCGTCTTCAACGATCTGACGGAGCGGAAGCAGATGGAGGAGGAGCGCCTCAGGTTTGATGCCCATATGCGGGAAGTTCAGAAACTCGAGAGCCTGGGCGTCCTTGCAGGAGGAATTGCCCACGATTTCAACAACCTGCTCATGGCCATCCTCGGGTACGCCGACCTGGCCCTTCTCGCGCTCTCTCCGGCGTCCCCCGTCTGCCAGCACATTGAGGAGATCATGCGGGCCTCGCACCGGGCGGCGGATCTGTGCCGGCAGATGCTCGCCTATTCCGGAAAAGGGCGCTTCGTGGTCAGCCGCTGCGACCTCTCTGAAGTCGTCCGGGAAATGGGAAAAATACTCGATGTCTCGGTGTCCAAGAAATCGGCGGTGCGCTATGTCCTTGCTGATCATCTCCCGGAGGTGGAGTCGGATGTAACGCAGATCCGTCAGGTGATCATGAATTTGATTACGAACGCATCCGATGCCCTGGGAGGTGCGGGAGGCGTCATTACGGTTACGACGGGGTGCCTTGAGTGTGATGAGGCCTACCTGTCCGAAAGCTATCTGCCCGATCACCCCCCCGGGGGGCTCTATGTCTACATCGAGGTGTCGGATACGGGATGCGGGATGGATTCCGCAACCCAGGGAAAGATTTTTGATCCCTTCTTCACCACGAAGTTCGTCGGCAGGGGGCTGGGACTGGCGGCGGTGCTCGGCATCGTGCGCGGCCATCGGGGAGTCATCAAGGTTTCCAGCGAGGTGGGGAAGGGGACAACCTTCCGGATCCTGCTGCCTGCCGCAACACGGGAGTCGGGCGCGGTTCAGGGGACGGTGGAGCAGGGCGAACCGCTGAAGGGCGGGGGCACCGTCCTGGTCATTGACGACGACCCCTTTGTCATGGCCGTGGCATCGGCGATGCTGGAAAAGCTGGGCTTTGAAGTCCTGACCGCGGTCAATGGCCGTGAGGGTTTGCAGGTGTTCCGCACCCACAGAGGAGAGATCGCCTGTGTGCTCCTTGATCTCATGATGCCCGAGATGGGCGGCGAGGAGACTTTCCAGGAACTGCGCAATCTGCAGGACGATTTGCCCGTGATCCTGTCCAGCGGCTTCAATGAACAGGAAGTGACGCAGCGCTTCGCGGGAAAGGGACTGGCCGGCTTTATTCAAAAGCCTTACAGCGTGGCGAATCTGAGCCGTGTGCTGAAAAGCGCGCTGGGCTGATGTCAGATTACCGGGGCAGCCTTCCCTCCTGGCGAAGCCGGGCCAGAATCTGCTGAATGCGGGGCAGAGCCAGGGTAGCCGCCTTTTCGCCTTCGAGGATGGCCTCATGGCGCTTATCGAAGTCGCCTGAGCCGATATAGCTCACCCTGGGGGCAATGACCACGTCGGCATAGGCGATCTGGGACGCCGCCATCTTGTTGTACATGATGTCGATGGACTGGAGGATCGTGTCCATTATCCCCCGGGGGACCGCTCCCCCCACCCCCGCGGAGATGTCCACGGCGATGACGACATCGGCGCCCGACCGCTTCGCGGCCAGAACGGGAACGGGGCTCACAACGCCCCCGTCGACGTAAGGCTTCCCCCCGATCCATACCGGCTGAAAGATGCCGGGAATGGAGCAGCTTGCCCGGACGGCCCTTCCCGTGTTTCCCGACCCGAAAACGATTTCCGAGCCGTCCTGAAGGTTCGTTGCCACCGCCCGAAAGGGAATCGCCAGCTTTTCGATGGATGTTTGGCGGACCGAGCGGTTAACGTAGCTTTCAAGCTTTTCTCCGCGAATGAAGCCGGTGTCGGGGAAAATCAGCTCGGCCACGTCATTTTTTTCCATGGTCAGGGCAATCCGCTGCAGTTCAAAGGTGCTCATTCCGGAAGCATAGAGGGATCCGACGAAACTTCCCGCGCTCGTTCCGACGATCAGGGAGATGGGAATCTTCCTGCTCTCCAGAACCTTGAGGACACCCACGTGGGCGAACCCCCGGGATGCGCCGGCCCCCAGCACGACGGCAATGGTGGCGGGCCTGGGTGGAGGGGGAATTTCCTTCGGCAGGCATCCCGCCAGGGGCAGTATGCAGACGATCCATATCCAGGCGTAAAGGAACCTTTTGCTTTTCATCTCTTTTTCCGTCCCTTCCTTGATAAAAGGCCACAGCCGGGAGAAAACCTACAGAAATATTTTCCCTTTGTCGATGATTTCTTTGTATCTGATGTTGAAAAACACGGGAGGTCATACTAGAGTAACCAAGGTGTTGTGGCTCTCAAGTTCCGCTCTTCCGCCGGAACGGGAGGATGCGGATGCGAACGCCGAAGGAAAGCGGGACCGGAAACTTTTCAGGAGGTGCCAGGTGGACAAATTGAAGGGAGGGGATCAGGCGCCCGGCTTCGCCCTGATCGACCAGTTCGGAAAAACGGTAACGCTCGACGGTTTCAAGGGCAGAAAACTCTTGTTGTATTTCTACCCCAAGGCCGGAACCTCCGGTTGCACCAGGCAGACGGAGGCCGTGAGGGATGCCCTCTCCGCAATGAAGGAAATCGGGGTGGACGCCCTGGGCATCAGCCCCGATTCAACAGCCCTGCAAAAAAAGTTCAGCGACAAGCTTCAACTGTCCTTTCCTCTGCTGTCGGACCCGGACCACTCCGTGGCGGAGGCCTATGGCGTCTGGGGTGAGAAATCTCTCTATGGAAAAAAATATTTCGGAATTCTCCGCTCATCCTTCCTGATTGATGAGGACGGCCGGATCCTGGAGGCCTGGTACAAGGTAAGCCCCGGGAACACGGTTCCCAAGGCGCTGGGAGCTCTCGGGATTTCGTGAAACGGGCCGGGGAAGACTCATGAACTGGTTTTTCCTGACGATGGTCTGTTTCGTCCTCTACGGGATCCAGCGGTTCCTCTACAAGGTGTCGGCGCAGCGGAACTGCAATACCGCCTGGACCACCCTGTCCTTCATGGGCACCGTGGCAATTCTCAGTTCGATCTGGTGGTTCTCCTCCGATGAAGCCCTGAAAAACCTGAACTGGCTGCTGGCCCTTGCCCTCATCAACAGCCTGACCTTTTTTGTCGATACGGTCGTGACCATTGAGGCGCTCCGCTATCTGCCCACGACGATCGTCTATCCGATGACCCGGATGAGCGCCGTGCTGGTGGTCATCTTCTCCGTGGTCTATTTCAGGGATTCTCTGAACGGGTATCAGGCTGCCGGCATCGCTCTCGCCATCGGCGTCATCCTCACTCTGACACGCTTCTCCGAGGAGGAGCAAAAGGAAAACCGGCATGCCCGCAAGGGGTATTTTCTGATCGTCATGGCCGTCCTGACGGGCGCCGTGGCGGCGGTTTCCAGCAAATTCGCCGCGCTGTACACCAATACCATGGCCTTCATTGCCTTGACCTACTCTCTCAGCATGCTCTTTTCCCTGGGGCTTCAGAGGCCATTTGAAAAGGGAGGGGCGAATAAGAACTATGGAGAAGCCCTTTTGATCGGCTTCGCGGTGGGGCTGCTCAATTTTGCGGCTTTTTTTACCCTGCTTTCGGCCATGAAAACAGGTCCCCTGTCTATCATCGTTCCCGTGGTGGGGATGAATTTCGTCCTGGCCAATGTTCTTGCCGCCCTGGTCTACCGGGAAAAACTGACGCTGTTGAATACGACGGGAATACTGATGACGGTCCTGTCCCTCTTTCTGCTGAAGATCGGGCAGTCCTGAACTGGCCGCATGCCATGCCGCGCTGCCGGCTATGTGGGCTTCGGGCAAATCCTTCCGGGCGGCAAGCTGCGGGGTGGCTGCTGGAACATCCCTGGAACGGTGCCGTGCGCCACCCCGTTCTTGGGAAGGATCAGAAAAGAGACATCAGATAGGAGCGGAGATTTGTTTTTTTATTGATCAATCCCAGCTTGTTGCGGATGCTGTTCCGGTGAAGGTCGATGGCGCTTTTCGAGATTCCCAGGATCTGGGCGATTTCCTTGGTCCGCCTGCCTTCCTTGATCAGGCTGGCGACCTGAATTTCCTTGGGTGTAAAGTTCCGGTATCGCGAGGTGATCTTCTGCAGGAAGGGCGACATGATGTCGTTGAGATTGGATTCTGCAATTTCCACGTACGTGGCCTGCATGCCGACGAGCTCCGTCTCCTTGAGCTTCTGGATGTAGGGAAGGACGAGCTCCTTGACGTTGGAAAGAAACCGCTCCTCCACATCCCGCCTGTCCTGATCCCGGTGTCGAAGCAGGGATTTGAGGGCCGAGTTCAACTCCTCCAGGCGCTGGATGCTGGCTTCCAGCTCGGCTTCCCGGCTCAGGTCGATTTGGTCCTCTAGGAGCTGCTCGCCCCTGGTTGCGATTGACCCCTGATTTTCTTTAGCCATGGTGTTTGTCCCCTCTTTTTTTAATAGTGTGGTCTCGTGATCATCGGGTGGATTAAAGAAGGCACCGAGTCCTTATGAGGATTTGATTGCCCCCATTGCATGCAGCGCCTTCCCGATTCTCTCGTGGATGAGCCGTGCCGCCAGCTGGCTGCCGCCTATGCCTGCCAGCACGGAAACGGTGACCCTGTCCCTTTCCGAGTAGACAATTTCTATAACAATCTTGTCGTCATAGACGTCTGCCTTCAGAGTTCCCGATGCGATTTTGCGGTCCTTGCGTATGTTTGTCGCCTTGAGGTCCTGAAGGGTCTGTTCGCAGGCCTGCCAGACGCTGTCGAGGTTCGTGAGATAGTCTGCCTGCAGGTAGCCGTTTGTATAGAGAAACTGGCCGGACTGGATGCCCATGATATTTCCATTGGTTACTACGGCGGTATCACAGCCGGAAAGGAACAGCAGGCTCGACAGCGCGACGGTAAGTCCGTAATATCTGAACACATGCATAAAGGGTCTTCTCCTTGTCTTTGTTATTGCTGATCCAGGTGCCGGTTCTTTTTCCTGAACATGGGTTTTCCATATAAACAAGCAGAGATTAAGTCAATAAGAATTACAGGTTATGAGACAAAAAAGGCGAAGAGGGAATGAAGGGCCGCCCAGAAGAGGATCAATGCCGTCAGAAAGATGCAGCCGGCTCCCAGGATCTGATGAAGAGGCTTCTCCTCGGACTGGTCTTCATATCCCAGAAAAAATCCCAGGAGAATGCCGGCGACGAGACCTCCGCCGTGCGCCCAGTTGTTGATGCCCGGCACCAGCAGGCCGAAGATCACCAGCCCCACGATCCAGCCGAGAGACTGACGGTAAATCGCCTCGCCGTAAAACCCCCCGCGGCTTTTGCCGTAGAACAGGATCGCTCCGATCAGGCCGCACAGACTGGCGGAGGCGCCGATAGTAAAAATGACCCCCACCAGGCTCGAAATCAGAAAGCCGGCGATGCCCGAAGCGACGTAAATCAGGATAAAGCGGTTAAACCCGTATTCTCGAAGGACGAAATAGCCAAGCTGGGAAAGAGCGGCCATGTTGAAGAAAATGTGGAGAATGCCTCCATGAAGAAAAGAGGCTGAGATCAGGGTCCACCAGCGCCCGTACTGGGCGATCGGGATGGCCCCTGCCGCGCCCAGGGAAAAAAGGCTGCTGTTGGATGGGGAAAGAAGGGCCAGGGGATTAGAGGATATTCGCGTACCGGACAGGTTCAGAAGGAGTGAAAGCAGGTAAAACGCTGCGTTTAAGTAAATCAGGATGCGAATCGGGTCGAGGCTTCCGCTGTTGAGCCGCCACACAAATCCGGAAAGCCAGCGTGATCCCGGACTTCTCAATCCGCAGTGCGGGCACTGGGGCTCATCAGCACTGATGAGCTTGCGGCAGCGGGGACAGAGAAGGGAAGTTTTTCCGGAAGAAACCATGGCCTGCCAACAGGAAGATCCGTTAAAAGTATCTCATCATGACCGGTATGGCGGCGAACGTACCAATGGAGGTCGTCAGGTTCACGATGGCGATCAGAAGAAGGATGCGGGTGATCTTGTTCTTCAGAAATCCTCGAACGGAGAGGATGTCATCCTTCAGGCTCAAAAAGTCCTTGACCTTCGGTTTGCGGATCGTTGCCTCGGTCAGGCCTGCAACCCAGCCCGTGGCGATCAGGGGGTGAAGGGTGGCGATGGGTGCCGAACAGGCGGCTGCGGCGATGGTCAAGGGATGGGCCAGGAGAAGAAGCGCCCCCGCTGCCGCACAGACCGCCGTGATGGCCGACCAGGAAAAAATCATGGCCATGCTGGCTGAAAAGCCGGAACTGAAAAATCCGGCGATAAAGATCCCTACGATTCCCAGGGAAAATCCCCAGGCGAACACCTGGCCCCAGAGGCCGGGAGGAGGAATCACCGAAATGGCCTCCTTGTCGACCTCCTGATTCTGCTCGAGAGTGCGGACAATGCCCGGAATGTGACCGGCGCCGACGACGGCGACCACCTTGTCCCCGCCGGCGGAGCGAATGGAGGCGGCCAGATACTGGTCCCGTTCGTCAATCAGCGTTGTTTTCAGGTCCGGCATTTTTTCCCCGAACTGGCGGAGAGTCATGTCCAGGACATCATGCTCCTTGAGCTTTTCGATGTCCTGTTCATCGATGTCCTCCGTCATGAAAAGGGAAAGAAACATTTCCGCGGCCAGCCGGACTTTGCTGAAGAACCCCATCCGCCTCCAGGTGCGCAGAAGCGTTACCCGGATTTCCCGATCGGCGAGAACGATGCCTGCCCCCTGCTTTTCCGCCATGGCAATGGCCCTAAGCATTTCCTCGCCGGGATGGATATTGAATTTTTCGGCGATTTTCTTCTGGAAGGACATCATCAGAAGCTGGGATAGGAGCAGGGAGGTCCGTTTATCCCTGATGACCTTCACAATGTCCATTTCCTGCCATTGGTCCTTTTTCTTCAGGGCGTCAAAACGGGCCTGGCACAGCTCAATGCACACCGTGTCCGGATGCTCCTCGGAAATGACCCGCTCCACCAGGTCCGCGCTTTCCCGAGACACATGGGCTGTGCCTACCAGGATGATTTCCTTTCCCCCGGTAAACAAATGATGGACATTTCGGTCCTGCATGGTATTTACTCTTGTTTCTGTGATCATGGAGAGATTCCTATCAGTATTTTATGGGCTTGTAAAGGGAAATGCCGTGGGGGACATTTCCGGAGCCGGTTCGGAATTTCTGATCCTTCCTGTAAAAAAGAAAGCAAAATTCAAGCTTGAGGAAAGGGCTTGCAGAGATTTCAGCCCACTTTTTTGGAAGGGGAAATGGCGGCATGGTCCCCGGGGAAATCTTTGAAATCCGCAGAGACTGAAAAAAAATGAGGGGGATCGATTGAAGGGACGGAAATCAACCCGGGAGGTCAAGATCGGGATCGGGGACCGGCTGGAAGTGAAGATAGACAGCGTCGCCTTCGGCGGTCTGGGGGTCGGCAGGGTCGGGCGCCTGGTCATCTTTGTTCCCTTCGCAGCGGATGGGGACACGGTTGAGATTGAAATTGCCTCTGTGCGGCGGGCGTACGCCACAGGGCGCATATGCCGGATAGTGGAGCCGTCCCCCTTCCGGAGCGCTGCCCCATGCGCTTATTACGGACGCTGCGGAGGCTGCCAGTATCAGCACATCGCCTACGGCCACCAGCTGGACATTAAAAGGCGGCAGGTTACGGAAACCTTTGCGCGGATCGGAAGGGTGCCGGATCCCCCCGTGCGCAGAGCCATCCCTTCCCCGAAGCCGTATGGCTATCGGTGCAAAGCGGATTTTCATGTCCGCCTCGCACCGGGAAGGCCCCCCCTGATCGGCTACAAGGAGGCGGCGGACAGCCGGATCGTTCCGGTGACGCGGTGTGAAATTGTCGACGAGTCCATCAACCGCTCCCTGGCAACGCTGCGGAAGGACCTGGAGAATTCTTCTCCCCCCTCCGGCAGAGGCGGGAGGCAGGAGGAAAGGGTAACCCTGTGGTCCGGTGCGGAAGAGGCAATTCCCGGATTCGGCCGCTCCCAGGCCCCCGGGAATCGGGTCTTGCGTTCCGTCAAGGGAAAGATCCTGCGTGTGCCTGCTGCGGGATTTTTTCAGGCCAACTCAACCCTTGTGGACACGATGGTTGATGCGGTGGTCCAGGCCAGTGCGCCTTCGGGAGCCGAAACGCTCCTGGATGCCTACTGCGGTTCCGGCCTCTTCTCCCTTTTTCTGGCTCCGCGGGTGGAGCGGCTCTTCGGGGTGGACGCGGACCGGGAGGCCATCCGCTGCGCCGAAGAGAATCTCCGGGAAGAGGGCGTGCCGAACGGGGAGTTCTTCGCCGGCGACGTCGGCGAATGGTTAAGGGCCTTTTTCCTGGAAAGAAAAAACACGGTCGATATCGCCGTTCTGGACCCTCCGCGAATCGGCTGCAGCCCGGATGTCCTCGACGGTCTCCTTGGCCTGAACCCTTTGCGGATCGTCTATATTTCCTGCAACCCCGCCACCCAGGCCCGGGATATACGCCGTCTTCTCGACGGCGGCTATCGGTTGACGGAGCTGCAACCCATGGACATGTTTCCCCAGACAAAACATATCGAGGTTGTAGGCATTCTGGAGAGGTGAGGCCGAGGGAAAAAGCGGATCCTATAGATCCACTTCCAGGCCGTCACGGGCAGCGAAGGTATGGGGAAAGATCTTCCGGGCGAATGTCTCGGATTCTTTCCTGTCTTCCCATTTGGAGTACAGGCGGGCATCGAAGTGCGTCAGGGCAAGCCGTTTCGCCCGGGCTTCCGAGGCAATCCGGGCGGCCGCCTCCGGATTGAGATGCGGCCAGGAATCGCTGAACTGCCCCTGCCTGTAGGCGCATTCCGAAATGAGCAGGTCGGCTGAACGGGCAAGCGTCACGGCGTTTTGACAATAGCCCGTGTCCGTGCAGTAACTGACGACCCTGTCATCGAGGGAAATCCGATAACCCAGGGTGAGGACGGGATGTTTCAATGGGAGGGCCTCCACATGGAAGGGAAGCCTGGGAAGGGAGGCGGGCAGTTCGAGAATCTCCACGGGGAAGGGCAGGGAGGACAGCGCCGCGGTAAAGGGACGGTTGACAAACAGGGTCAGAAGTTTCCGGCTGTCCGCAGGCCCCAGGATCACCAGCCCCCGGGAGAAGGAGAATTTGTTGAGGGTGTGCAGCCCGATGATGTGGTCCAGGTGAAAATGGCTGAGGAAGAGGTACAGGGGCTTTCCGTCATCAGGGTGTATAACGTGGTCCAGCTTGTGGAAGCCGTTTCCTGCATCCAGAACCAGATCGAAGGATTCGGCACGGAGAAGGGTACAGATGGTGTTTCCCGTGTCCGTATCGTACCAGCCGTTCGTGCCCAGAAAAATGACTTTCATAAGGGTCCTCTCTCGTTCCTCAGGAAACCTGTCCGGCAATGAAGGCACAGGGACTATTCCACCTTCGTGAACGGGGGGTAACGGGCAGCCCGGTTTCCATGCGGTTCAATCTGAAGCTTGATTTGTACCGCCAAAGGGCTGTAATGACAAGGTCGAAATGAGTTGTATGAACAGGAAGGCATCAAGAGGAAAAACGTGGGTCAGAAAGAACCGGATCATCCGTTGCGTTCAAGAATGAGGTTTCACCGCCTCTGGGGAATGGCGTTTGTTCTGGTCTGCTGTGTGATGGCTTTTGCCGGTTCGCGGTTTGAAGCCTCCGGATCTCAGCAATCCCCCGCCCCGTCCAGAGACAGGCGCTATGCCATTGAGGTGAGCATCAGCCGGAATGTTCTGAATCTCTATGAGCACAACGGAGAAAATCTGCGCCTCTTCCGGCGCCAATACCGGGTGGGAACGGCTGTCCGGGGTCTTGATGTCTATCCTCTGGGGCGGGGCCGGGTGACGGCCATTTCCTTCAATCCCTCGTGGCACCCGACGCCTTACTGCCGGGAGATTTTTCGCAAGAGGGGCATCCATCTGCCTCCCGTTGTACCCCCGGGCCATCCCCTGAACTACATGGGACCCGTCAAGATCTCCCTTTCCCATCGGACGAGGAAAGGGGCCATCTACCGCATCCACGGCAACAACAATCCGGGGCGTGTCGGCCGGCGGGTGACGGGGGGATGCTTTGTCATGTACAATGACGATGTGCGGGAACTGGCCAGGACGATCTCCGTTGGGACGGAGGTCATGATCCTGCCCTGAACGTTCCGCTCAAAATTCGGGGGGCTCATCCGGTCGTTCTGGAGACAGCGGTAAAAACGGCAAAGGCAGGGTCACCGAAGGAACCGGTGAGATCATCCTGCCCTTGAACCTTGCTGTACCGGGGATTTGCCCCTTAGCCGAGAACCCTTCTCTTTAGCCCCATGAGGCCGAGCAGCCCCGAACCGAGGAGCCAGGCGGCGCCGGGAATCGGAACGGGATTCATATCCGCTTTGATTTGATCCGCATTAAGGGCGTTGTTGTATATGTGGATATCATCCAGCGTTCCCTGAAACGCGGTAAAGTTGAAGTCCGAGTTGACGCCGATGGTGAGGTTCGCGTTTCCGTTAAACAGGGTGTGGGAGTAGTTGGCGGATTCGGCCAGCTGGACACCATCGAAGAAATAATGGACGACGCTGCCGTCCCAGGTGGCTGCAAGGTGATGCCATTCCTTTGCGGGAACGGTACCGACGTTGCGTCGTTCGAGATCCCAGGCGTAGTTGCCCGTGTGATCAAGAAGCACACCAAACTGGTTATGGAACACGCCAAACCAGTAGGAAAGGACGCCGTTGCCTTCCTTGGCGAGGATGGGTGCATCGCTGTTGGGGTTTTCAGAATAGACCCAGGCCGTGAAGGTTAAGGCGTTCGAGAGTTGGAAATCAGCAGGATTTCCCAGGTTGACGTGCGTGGAACCGGAACCGGTGACGCCGGGGAAGTAGAGGCCGAGGCCGGAGTGCCCGGTCGTCCAGGAGGTTTCTTTCCCATTGACCAGGGCGCCATTGTTGCCGCGGCCGGAAGCGTCCTGGATGATCGTGCCGGAGCCCTCTTCAAAGGCGTAACTGCCGACTAGAACCGCGTATGCGGGTGCGTTGAAAGCAAGGACCGGGAACACCGCGAAAACGGCGAAAGCGGCCATCCGGCCTTTAATCCTTTTTATCAAAGTTAATAATTCCGAGAACCTTCTTCTTTTCATCTGACAATCTCCTTCATCCTTGAATTGTTTTTGACGGGTTGCAAGTTGTTCCTACATGGTCTTCGACACATCACCTCCCCTTGGTCAAACGTCCTTCCAGCAGGAAGTGACCGGCGCGGACATCCGTGATTGAAAAAAAAACAGACAAGACGTTCGTCCCGGAAAAGGGCATCGTGCGTGAACCCTTCGCCGTCCTTTCCGGAAGGAATTTTCAAATGGAAATCCTGGTATTTTCTGCCTGTAATAACGGGTTATGATAACCAGGACAATCAGGAATTCTCTCATTTTATGATTCCAATAACCTGATTGCGAACGTCCGCCTGATGTTCCAGGGGGGGGATGGTTTAGGCGATTACGGAAGAACGCCGCCCGAAGCCCGAAGAGGCCGCAGCCGCGAAGCGGACGCAGGGGATGGCCAGACGGAACAGAAGCGCGGAAGTGTTGCATGGTCTCCGTCCGCCGACGAATTTCGTTGAAAAAAAAGCCTCGATGGATCAGCCGAGAAGATGGATGGCTTCCAGCACACGGGGGCGGGTCTCCAGGGGGAGACTGTTCTGGCGGGCCTTTTCCACGATATCCCGCCCCATGAGCGCGGCGCCGAGAGCACCGGTAATCAGAGGGTTCTCGGGGATCAGCAGTTTGCAGTCGAGATACTCCTCCAGTGCGGCGATGAGCCCCCTGTTTTTGCATCCTCCGCCGGTGAGAACGACGGGTTTTTCCAGGCGGAGCCGGTGGGCCATTCGGCTGATGCGATCCGCAAGAGAGCGGTGTACCCCGGCCAGGAGATCGGGGACGGGGATGCCCTCGGCCAGGCCCGAGGCCACTTCCTGCTGGGCCCAGATGGTGCAGACGCTGCTGATCGTTGCCGGGGAGGTGCTCTGGAGGGAAAGATCGCCGACGGCATCCAGGGAAATGTTCATCGTGTCGGCGATGATTTCGATGAAGCGGCCGCTTCCGGCGGCGCATTTGTCGTTCATGATGAAGTGATGAGGGCGCCCCTGGCTGTCGATCCGGATGGCCTTGCTGTCCTGGCCCCCCACGTCGATCACCGTCCGGGCCTCGGGAAAGAGAAAATGAATTCCCCGGGCATGGCAGGTGATTTCCGTGATCTGTCGGTCGGCAAAGGGGACGTTGATGCGTCCGTAACCCGTGGCGACAACGTAGGCGATGGCCTCGAAGGCTAGGCCGGCCCGGGCGAGCGCTTCCTCCATCACTTTATTGGCCAGCCTGCGCTGTTCCGCCCCCGTCGGTCCGATGACCGAGGCGGCAATCCCCTCGCCGAGGATCACCGCCTTGGTCATGGTTGAACCGATATCAATGCCTGCAAAGTATTCAGCCATCTTTTGAAAGAAGCGGGATCATGCAGCCCGATTGGCCCGGACCGATTCCAGGGTTTCAATGAAGGCGTCGATCTTGTTGCGCGTATCGATTTCAGAGTAGGACGTGATATCGATGATGTCGCTTTCCAGGATCAGGGAGGGCACCTCGCGGTTCGTCTTTTCCTTCTGCCCTGCTGTGCCGATCATCAGAACCGGGATGGGCTTGTAGATCTTCGCCAGCTGATTCAGCTGCCAGATGAGGCCCACGTGCCAGGTCCGGCAGGAAAAAGCCTGATGGACGACGATGCCGTCGATGTCGTAGTCCTCGACCCAGTTGATCAGGCGCTCCACGTCGGGCTCGGATCCGGGGCGCCTGCGGGCCTTGTCGTACCAGAAGGTCCAGTAGCCCAGCCACCGCCAGGCGAGATGTTCCACGGGATCGTTGGTCCTGGGGAGATCCATCTCATCCAGGGGCATGACCATGCGGTAGGTGGTCTCCACGGGGAAGGACGCTCCCTTGCTGTTGAAGTAGTTGAAATCGTTCAGGGCGTACCAGGCTGGGAGTCCGCCGCCCCACATCAGCCGGTACTTTTCCTCATCGACCTCGCCTTCTCCCCCGGCGATTTTTTCTTCCAGCTCCTTTTTGAGATCGGAGAAGAAATTATAGCATTCCTGGGTGGCCATCATGAAATTCATGGGAACCATGGTGTTCATCGCGTCCCCGGTGCCCATGGGGCTGGGCTTTGCCCGGCGCAGTTCGTAGGTCTCGTGGACCAGGTTCCAGATGCGGTCGCTCAGAGCCACGAGCTCACTCAAGCGGTCGTAATTCATCTTTTTCCCCGTCTGCTGTTCCAGGAAGGCGATGAGGCCGCGCAGCTCCTTGACGATGTAGCGGTGGTAATAGCCCAGAACTTCCCTGTGATCCCTGTCCCTCTGGAAGAGGGGATAGGGGAGATCCATGTTGTAGATCGGGATGTCCGGCATGAACTGCTGCGAAGCCTGATACCACTTGGACCTGGGATCGCACAGGATCTGGCCCGTTTCGATCATGAAGTCGGGCCTGGCCTGGCCGCCCCAGGGCGCGTCGGGGGGCGTCTCCCCCAGCTCCTCTCTCCACTGATCGTAGCCGATTCCGCACAGGGCGTAGGTGCACAGGGAGCGGGAGAGCCCAAGCGATTCCGCCCGCTGCAGGAAGCGTTCTGCATCACGCTTCGCTCCGCAGACGCCGGCGAAATTTTCGGTCCAGACCGGCAGGACATCCATGGCGCGGAGAATTTCCTCGTGGTGACAGACGATGAACGTGTAGGCCAGTTTATGGGTGCCTTCCTTCCTTGCCCGGTTCGTGCCGGCGATAAATTCCTTGACCATGGGGCCGATGGAGGCGGCCGCCTTGGTTGCGGTCATTCTCTTCTGCGGTTTTTTTTCTTTCTTCTCTTCCGTCATTGTTCTGTCCTCCTTATGCCGGCAAGGCCGCTAGCCGATCATTTCCAGGAAAGCCTGGATGCGTGTTTTCAACTGTCCGACCGTTCCCGCTGAATAGGTGTCCTCCAGACACAGAAGCGGGACGTTGAGGGATTCGTAGTAGGCTTTTCTTGCCGGGACCTCGAAGCCGAAGGGGTCGCAGTATTTGTAAAGGTACAGGATGGCCCCGTTTACGGCAAACTCCTTCGCCCGCGCCCCGATGTCGCCGAAGCGCGACTCTGCATCGCCGGCGAAGGTTCCGGCGGTGTTTTCCCGGTAGGTCTTGGGGCAATTGAGCTGGTCCAGGTAACGGCGCGCCAGTGAGGCCACGGGATCGCCGTCTTCATCGGCAAGGGGCCACAGGTCCCTCGTCCCCATGCAGGTTGTGTCCACCACCACATTGCCGCCGCTTTCGGCAACGATGTCGGCGATGACGGAATGGTCCACACAGGCGCCGTCCAGGAGGATCCTGGGGCCTTTTTTGACCGGCGCCTCCGTCCGTCCGCCCAGTTCGGCCAGGACTTCATCAAGGAGGGCGTTGGCCTCGGCCACGGGGAGGCTTGCGCCGACGGTGAGGATTTTGGAGATCTCCGCGGCGGAAACGAGTGGGGGATCGGCCTTGCGAAATTCGTAGAGGGCTTTGGTCTTGAGGCGGTGATCGTTGTGAAGCCTGATGGCCTTCCGAAGATCCTCCGCGGTGATCGCTTTTCCTGTAAAGTCCTCCAGGCTCTTCTGATAGGACCGGAGCTCTTCCTTGAAAAATTCATGGGAAGATTCCTTGACCACCGTCGGCGTATTGACAAAGTGGAAATAGGGAAAATTCAGGGAATAGCTCCAGACGCTGTAGCTTCTCACCATGCTGTCGCAGCCGTGGGGGATCACGATGCCGGAAAGAAAGTCGTACCGGTCCTTGACGCAGAGGTCAAAGCAACTCCGGACAAAGGGGCAGACGATCGTTTCCAGAAGAGAGTCCCCCCTGGTGATGGGTTCCCGGATATCCCCGCGGATCCGGAAGGGGATGCATCCGGCCGCGGTCATAAATTCCAGAGGTACAAAAGAGCAGATATAGCCGATCGCCTTTCCGCCTTCGGCGCAAAGTTCCCTGGTGCGAACGCCATAATCTCCGTACTGTCTTTCCACCTCTGCCATGATGCCGTTTTCTTTGTCGCTCATGAAACTTCCTCCTCTTTTTTTCAAAAAGAGACCTTGGAATTCCAAAGCCTGTGCTTTCCTCGCCGTGACCCCGGCCGTTATGCTTCGGCGTACGGCCGCGGCTGTTCCGCCGTTGCCGCCGGAAGAAATCCCTGCCGGATTTCCCCTTGTTGCTGTCCTTACAGCGCCGGCCGGAGAACAGGATGGTTCTTTATTTTTTCAGGCGCCCCGGGGGAGGGCTTTCTCCCGGGCCAGCAGCGCTGCGCCGAGGGCGGCTGTAAACAGGGGCTCCGGAGGAACTCGAACCGGAATCTTCAGGCTGTGCTCCAGTGCCATGATCAGCCCGGCATCGGTTGCCCCTCCGCCGGTGAGAACCAGCTCCTCTTCGATTCCCACCCGCTCCGCCAGGCTGTGAATCTGGGCCGCCAAGGCCCGATGCACGCCCGCCAGAAGGTCTTCCCTGGAAACGCCTTCCGCAATCAGGGATACGGCCTCGGATTCCGAAAAGACGACGCATCCCGTGCTGAAGTCCACTTTGTTGCGGGAGTTCAAGGACAGGGGGCCGATGTCTTCGAGATTCACCTGAAGGACCTTGGCCATGATCTGCAGCAACCGGCCACTGCCTCCGGCACATTTGCCGCTGAGAATGAAGTTGTGGACATGGCCGGCGCTGTCCATGCGCAGGACCTTGCTGTACAGATCGCCGACGTCGATAACCGTTCTGGCCGAGGGAAGAAGGAAGGCTACTCCTCTGCCCTGGCAGGTGATATCCGGTTTTTCCCCGTCGGCGAAAAGGACCTGTTTGGCCCCGTAACCTGTGGCTGTGACATGGGATATTTCCGAAGGGCTCATCCCGGCCCCGCTCAGCAGGGCATCCCGGACCTTCTGTGCGGTGCCCCGGTAGTCTCCGCCGGAAAGGCAGGAAAAGGATGCCTGTACGGATCGATCCCGCAGCAGGATTCCCTTCGCTGAAAAAGATCCGATATCGATTCCCAGAAAAAAGGCCATCGTCTCTGCCCAGGGTGATGTTATGATGTTTGTGTTGCCTGAAACTCTCTGCGGCGCTTCTTCCGAAGCAGGATCATGGGAAAGCCGTCTTCGTTACCGGGAAATGTTCTCTGGTGCAGGCGCGCTGTTCGCGGCAGGCCCTTCGCTTCAGCTCGATCAAGGATCTGGCGGATCCGCCTCTGCCTTTCCTGGAAAGCGCAACAGGGACGTTTCCCTGAGGCTCGCAGGAAACGCGGATAAGGCTGTGACTTAGAACAAAGTATGAGGAGTGTCAATAGAAAAAAGGCCGACGCGCTCCGGAGAGAAAGCCGGGACACAGAACATCCGCCCCGGCCGCTTCCCCTTCCACGAGGGTTGAACCGGGAAGGGGGGCGGCAGGATCGGGGAAAGTTTCATCTGGTCATTGGGGATAATTTATTGTAGGTATTTTCCTGAACAAAACGGGGGCATCCTGGAAAGGATGAAATATACAGCACCTTGTAATCAGCGAGTATAAAAAATGAAGGACATGATGTTGGAGGAGAAAATCCAGGCCGCCGCGGAAATGATCTGCAAGGCGGCAAGGGTTGTCGTCTTTACGGGGGCGGGTGTGAGCACCGAATCGGGCATTCCCGATTTTCGCAGTCCGGGAGGGTTATGGGACCGGTTCGATCCCGATGACTTCACCATCCAGAAGTTTCTGCGAAGTGCAAAAACGAGGCGAAAACAGTGGAGAATCCTGATCGAAGGGGGGGCCTTCGCCGAAGCGCAGCCCAACCGCGCGCATCTGGCCGTTGCCGAACTGGAGAAGCTGGGGAAACTGCGGTGCGTCATTACCCAGAACATCGACAATCTGCATCAGAAGGCGGGAAATGCGCCGGAAAAGGTATACGAACTCCATGGAAACATGCGCTGGCTGAGATGCCTGAGCTGCGGCGAAAGGATTTCCGTCCCCGATATCCTCATGAAAACGGCGTTGAAAGAGATGGAGGGGTTTCCCTTCTGTGAGCAGTGCCAGGGCCTGATGAAACCGGACGTGATATTTTTTGGAGAGGCCCTTCCGGAGGAGACCCTGCGGGATGCGACTTATGAAGCCTACAACTGCGATCTGATGCTGGTCATCGGCTCATCCCTGGTGGTCTATCCGGCGGCTTTCCTGCCCCGGTATGCCAAGGATGTCGGCGCCAGGCTGGTGATCATCAACAAAGAGGAGACGCCCTACGATTCAGAGGCGGACATCCTGCTTCAGGGTGCGGCCGGCGAAGTGATGACACGAATCCTGGCGGAGGTAAAGAATCAAATCGGCTTCCGGTCTTAGAGGATCCTTCAAGAGTCCAGCGTGGTCAGACCCTCCCTGATGGCATATTTGATCAACTCGGCCACAGATCCGGCCCCAAGTTTCTGGGCGATGTTGCGCCGGTGAGTCTCCACGGTTTTAACGCTGACACGGAGCGTCTTGGCAATCTGCTTTGCCGTCATGCCTTCTGCGAGTAGCTGGAGCAGTTCCCGCTCCCGTGCCGTCAATTCCGCGGAGGAGACCACCGAGGTTTTCGAGGCCTTGTTGACATAATTTCTGACGACAATATCGGTAATGGTGGGGCTCAGATAGGTGTGGTTTTCCAGGACGGTATGAATGGCGCTGACGAGCTCTTCAAAGGCGCAGTCCTTTAAAAGGTAGCCTGCCGCCCCCGCCTCCAGCATGCCGACGACAAAATGGCGATCGGTGTGCATGGACAGGGCGATGACTTTGATTCCTGGAAAGTCCGAGGTGATTTTTCTTGTGGCGTCGATGCCGTTGATGTCCGGCATGGAGATATCCATGATAATGACCTCGGGACGGAGTTCTCTGGCCAGGTTGATTGCCTTTTGTCCATTTTCCGCCTCCGCGACAACATTCATATCCCCATGGTTTTCAATGAGGATACGCAGACCGTCGCGGACAATCTTGTGATCGTCGGCAAGCAGAACATTGACAGACATTTTCCCGTTCTCCTTATTCTTGGCTATCGTTCTTTTTTTTGACGCGACGGAAAAATCACATCCCCGCACGTCGTTTCCGCTTACAAAAATGGACCGGCAAATCCGAAAAACGAAAGGCACCTTTTCAGGGAAAAAAGGGTGTCCATCGGAGACAGAGGAACAGGACCTGTAACGATCTCATTTAAGGTGAAGTTTATCACAATCTTGATTTTATTTTCTATTACAGTCTGATGTTTATTCCAATAAGGGGAAAGCCTTATTACTCGGGAAAAAATTACTGAAATTGGATTCAACCAATGGATGAGTAAAACACTAAGGCGGCACCCCGCTTGTTTCTGGCTAAGAACTTATTGTAACGATTAAGAAAACATGCTAAATTAACCTTTATTTTTCCGAGCAGGTTTTTCGATTTATGGCGAAACGCGAATATCCGGATTGTCCACGTGTGGGTGTTGGCGCCGTTGTCGTCAAGGAAGGCAGAATCCTCCTTGTACAGCGCGCCGCGGAGCCGAACAGGGGGTTGTGGGCCATCCCGGGAGGTTCCCTGGAGTTGGGAGAAACCTTGAAGGAAGGAGCGGAGCGGGAAGTCCTCGAAGAAACGGGAATTGTCGTCAATGCAAGGCATCCCGTCTATGCCTTTGACTTCTTTGAAAAGGACCGTGAGGGAAAGATCCGTTTTCACTTCGTCATTGTGGATCTGCTGGCCGATTACGTCCGCGGCGATCTGAAGGCCGCCGACGACGCCCTTGACGTCCGGTGGCTTTCTCCGGCGGACCTGGAAACGGTCGATTTGTCAGCCAGTACGGCCGGAATTCTCCGGCACATCAAATTTCACGGGTAGTGTGTTTTTGAAGGATAGGAACAGGCGCGGCGGAATCGTGGCTGTGGTCTGCCGTTTTTGATCATCATCCCTATACAGAGAACGATGTCAGGAGGTGGCGAACGTCATGAAAGTCATTTATCATGATGATTTTTGTCAATGCTACACGACGGATCCGGCAGCCGCTCCCGGGAGAATGGAGGCCGTTGTGAAGGCGCTCAGCGGCCGGGTCGACTTCATTAAGGCAAAGCCGGCAGGGGAGTCGGATATTTCCGATGTTCACACCGAGTCTCATATCGCTCTGGTTGAACGGGAGGGGCTCTATGACATCGCCGCACTCGCTGCCGGCGGGGCCATCATGGCCGCCGAAATCGGGATGAGCGAGCCGGCCTTTGCACTGATCCGCCCCCCCGGCCACCATGCATCCGCTGGAAGCGCCTGGGGCTTCTGTTATTTCAACAACATGGCCATCGCCCTGGAGAAGTTGAAGAGGGAGGGAAAAATCGTCAATGCCTTTCTTCTGGACTTCGACCTCCATTTCGGGGATGGCACGGTCAACATCATGGAACGAAAAGGCTATGTCACCATTCACAACCCTTCCTCCTCTGACCGGAACGAGTATCTCCGGGGCATCGAAAGGGGCCTTTCTTCCGCGTCTTTCGACATCATCGGCGTTTCCGCCGGATTCGACAACCATAAGGAAGACTGGGGCGGGCTTCTGACGACGGAGGATTATAAAACCATCGGGCATATGGTATGGGAGACCGGCCAGAAGAAGCGATGCGGATGCTTTGCCGTTCTTGAGGGGGGGTACAACCACCGGGTCCTGGGTGAAAACGTCCTGGCGTTTCTTGAAGGAATGGAGGGGGGCTGAAGCGTTTTCCCTTTATTTCCCGATGCAGAAGGTCGAGAAGATGCGGTCCAGGATCTGTTCCGTGGCTGTTTCCCCGCCGATTTCACCCAGGGCTTCCAGGGCATCCCGGATGTCCAGTGCGGCAAACTCCGGGGATAAGCCCTCCCGGAGACTGGCGAGCGCCTGGTCAACAAATTGGAGGGTCTTCTCCAGGGCCATTTTCTGCCTCAGGCTGGAAATCACGATTTCCCCGTCCTGAATCCCAGCCCTTTCCATGACCAACCGGCCGATTTCCTCTTTCAGGGCCGGAATGCCTTCTCCGAATTTGGCGGATATCCGGATCGGTGCCGTTCCCGGGAGCGCGTCGGAAATTTCCTTCTCTTCCAGGCGGTGGTCCAGGTCGGTTTTATTGATGACCGGCAGAACCCTGCAATCCGCAAGCCGCTTCAGGATCTCCCGGTCTTCGTCCGTCAGTGGGCGGCTGCCGTCGAAAAGGAGGATGACGCCATCGGCGCCGGCCAGTTTTTCCCAGACCTTCTGGATCCCCTTTTGCTCGATGATATCCTCCGTGGGATGGATGCCGGCGGTGTCGGTGAGCCGGATCGACATCCCCCGGATGTTCACAGCCTCCTCGATAAAATCGCGGGTCGTCCCCGGTATCGGAGTGACAATGGCCCTCTCCTCCTCCAGAAGCACGTTCAGCAGGCTTGATTTTCCCGTATTGGGCTTGCCGGCGATGACCACCGCGGCGCCATGGCGGTCGATTTTGCCCTGATCGTAGCTCCGCAGCAGGGCGGCCAGATCTTCGGAAAGGGACTGGAGCGGCGAAGAGACTTCCGAAGAGGGGTGGGATGCCACATCCTCGGAAAAATCGATCTCCGTCTCCAGCAGGGCCAGAACATCGATCAGCCCCTCCCGCAGAACATCGATTTTTCCCCTCAATTTCCCTTTCAGGTGCGAGACGGCCGTTTCCAGGCCCCGGGACGTCCGGGCGGAGATCATGTCGCCAATGGCTTCCGCCTGGGTCAGATCAATCCTGTCGTGAAGAAAGGCCCGCCGGGTAAATTCTCCCGGTTCGGCAAGGCGGGCGCCGGCCCTGAGCACGGACGAGAGGACGGATTCAAGAATCAGGATGCCCCCATGGCAGAATATCTCCACGGTGTCCTCGCCGGAGAAGGAGCGGGGCCCCTTCATCAGGGTGATCAGCACCTCGTCCAGGACCCGCCCTGTTTCCGGGCAGACGAGATCCCCATGATAAAGGCGGCGCGGCTGAAAGAAGGCAATGGGATGGGAAGGCTGAAAAAGGCGGATCAGGATGGTTCCCGCCTCGGGTCCACTGATCCGGATGATGCCGATCCCGCCGCTACCGGCGGGTGTGGCAATGGCGGCTATGGTGTCTGTCGGCATGACGGCATTCAGGCGTGACTGAAGGAACGGTTCCCCGCTTATGTCCGTGGTTCCCGGTTGGCGATCCTTGCCGGAAGAATCACGATTTTCCGGTATTCACCCTCGCCCCTGCTCTTGGTGACGATGGTGTCGTCATTCTGAAGCGCCAGGTGAATGATCCGGCGGTCGTGGGCGTTCATATGGCCGACGGTGACCGGCTTTCTTGTCTTCCGGACCTTTTCGGCAAATTCCCTGGCCAGGGCGTTGAGAGAGTCCTCCCGCCGCTGCCGGTAGGATTCCGTATCCACGATGATCAATTTGCGTTCATCATGGATTTTCGTGGCCGCCTTGTTGACGATGTACTGGATGGCATCCAGGTTCTGCCCCCGCTTGCCGATGAGCAGTCCGCCCCCGTCGCCGTTGATGGTGAGAACGATCGTATCCGGGGTTTCTTCGACGCTCACGGTGAAGTCAAGATACATCCTCTGCAGGATGCCCTCCAGGATGCTCTTCGCCCTCTGGGCCAGCGGCTCATGCTCTTCCTTCCCCGCGGGGGCTTCGGTAACTTCCGGGGCGGGAGGTGCGGCGGGCGCGGGGGCTGCGGCGGGCACAGGGGCTGCGGCGGGCGCAGGCGCTGGCGGCTCTTCGCGGACCGGGGGGGCAGGCTCCGCCTCTTCCTTTAACAGTTCAAAGGGTGCGTCCAGGTCAATGTCCAGAGACAATCTGCTGGCCTTGATCTTCGCCTTTTTGGAGCCCAGCCCGAGGAATCCGGCAGAACCTTCCGATATGATCTCAATATTCAGTTTTTCCCGGGAGACGTTAAATTCCCCGCAGGCCTTCTCGATGGCTTCATCAATGGTCTTGGCTTCAATTTCAATCGTATCCATATTCGTACCCTAACTCTTGGTTATGCTCGTTTATTGATGTAGTGCTGTTGTCCGATGCTGAGGATGTTGTTGAACAGCCAGTAGATGACGAGTCCGGACGGGAAGTTCAGGAACAGGAAGGTGAAGATGACCGGCATCCAGAGCATGATCTTCGCCTGGGTGGGATCGCCGGAGACAGGCGTCATTTTCTGTTGAATGAACATCGTGGCCCCCATGATTAACGGCGTGATGTAATAGGGGTCTTTTTCGGACAGATCCTGAATCCACCAGAAAAAGGGAGAGTGGCGCAGTTCGATGGCGTAAAGAAGGGTCTTGTAAAGGCCGAAAAAGACGGGGATCTGGATGATCATCGGCAGGCACCCGCCCATGGGATTGACTTTGTAGGCCTTGTAAAGGGCCATGGTCTCCTGGCTCAGCCTCTGCTTGTCGTTCTTGTACTTCTCCCTCAGCTCCAGCATTTTCGGCTGCAGTTTCTGCATTTCCTTCATGGACTTGTAACTCTTGTTTCCCAGAGGCCAGAAGAGGATTTTGATCAGGATCGTCAGGATGATGATGGCGATTCCGTAGTTGTGGACATAGGAGTAGAGAAATTTCAGGCACAGCAGAAGCGGCATGGCCAGCCATTTCATCCATGAGCCGAAATCGATGGCGTTCTCGAGGCCGGTTCCCATGGTCTTGAGAATATTGTAATCCTTGGGTCCCAGGAAGAGCGTGTAGCCGAAAAATCCCGCCTGACCGGGGGGAATGATGTTTTTCGGTCCCTTCAGGCCCGTGGAAACCATGTTGCTGCTTCCCTTGGAGAGCATCATGCTCGTCAGGGAAGGGTTCTGGGGAATCATGGCGGCAAGGAAGTATTTGCTTTCGAAGCCGCCCCAGGAGACATCGGGTCCCAGGAGTTTGGAGGCCTCCATTTTCTTCACGTTTTCCCGTTCCACGCTCTTGCCCACGTAGGATACCGGGCCGGTGTGCCCGTAGCTGTCCTCCTTGGCTTCCGGATCGACATACTGGTTCCAGAAGAGGGCGATCTCCTGGCTCAAGGGGACACTGGAAAGGTTGTAGGTGCGGATTTCCAGATCGATGGCGTACTTCTGGGGATGAAAGGTGTATATTTTTTCAATCTTGATCTTGCCGGGCCAGGTTTGAACAAAGGTCAACCGCCGGGGCTCCGAGGCCGACTTCAGATCCAGGGCCGCCGCATCGGCCTGAAAAAGCGAGGACGGGGAAACGTCAATGCTGGAAGCCGGAAAGGAAATGCTCAATGGGTAGGGCATGCCCTCCTTGACGTCAACGAGTTCGATCCGTTTTGAACCGGCATCGATGGTTTCGCGGTAGTTCTTCAGGGTGAAGGATTTAAGCGCCCCTCCCCTGGTGGTGAATACGGCGCTGTACAAAGGGGTGTCGACGGAAATATCCTGCTCCTTCTCCCCGCCGTTCGGGGAGAGAGGTGCGCCTTTCCGGGCGGAAGGATCGCCGGATTCCGGTGGGGTGCTGACGGTCGCCTGGGGCGTAACCGTTGATTCCGGCTGGATAACAGCCGTTGCGCCTTTCCCCTGGGTGGGGGGCTGAGATTTTGAGGGCTGCACCGGTTTGTAGAAAAATATCTGATAGAGCAAAAGTACAGCCGCGGAAAGGACGAGGGCCAGTACCGCCTTTTTGTCCATTAAGAACCTCCGTGAATTTCGTAGTTACGGTATGCCGGCATGTCCCGGCCGTTTTTTAACGAACCGGGTCGTAGCCGCCCGGGTGGAATGGATGGCATTTAAGCAGGCGGCGCAGCGCAAGCCAGGAACCTTTCAGGGGACCATGTCTCCGAAGCGCGAGAATCGCATATTCGGAACAGGATGGATAAAAACGGCAACAGGGGGCAAACAGGGGGGATATCAATACCTGATACATGCAGATCAGGAAAATAAAGATCTTCGTAAAAAATTTCCTGGTCATTCTTGAGGAACATTCTGAGGTTTTTCTGTCAGCAATACACCCAGTTCCCTGCAGACGTCAGCATAATTCATTGACGATGTATTACCTTTGGCAATGATAACGATATCCTGAGAAGATGCTTTAAACCTGTCTTTGTTCAGTCTGAAAAATTCTCGAATCAGCCGCTTGATTCTGTTTCTTGTGACGGCATTGCCGATCTTCTTGGTTGCAGCGATTCCAAGCCTTGGAATTCCCAGTTCATTACCGGAGACAACGATGGTGAAATGCTTTGAATAACTCCGCCTTCCACGCTGATAGATCTGAAGATATCTTTTCCTCTTCCTGATCCGCTCGTTTCTTTTCAGGGTCAGCTTTTTCATCTGCCGCAGACCGGGTTCCATTCCTGGGCGTTCGCAGGCATTCCCTGTTTTCCCGGGAAGATCAAACCGTCAGGCGTTTCCTGCCCTTGGCTCTTCTTCGGCTTAAAACAAGCCTGCCGCCCCGTGTGGACATCCGGGTGCGAAACCCGTGGGTCCTTTTTCTCTTCAGATTGCTTGTATTTCTTAAATTGATTTTCATAAGTTCATCCCGTGAGCAAGTTTGTGAGCCCATCCATAAATCATAGAGGCGGTTGATTGTCAAGATTAAAATCCCCAGCAGTATCCGGCTGTTTTTATATTGACAAACCAGCGCATAGTCTTCATTTATAGCAGGCAGTTCAAGGCGGGGATGATGATCCCCTTGCGGGTGGTGCACTATGAGAAAAAGAACGACGAAACGGATTCGACTGCGGGAGTTGCTTTTCGTCGGAATCCTGGCGGCAGGAATAGGATGTCCGCCGCTTGTTTCCGGAGAACCCCGGGGAACCATCAGTCTGAAGGAGAGCATAGAGGAGGCTCTGAGGAAGAGCCCAACGCTCCATTCCGCCAGGGAGGGTGTGCAGGTGGCGGAATCGCAGCGCAGAGAGGCCTTCACCTCCTTTCTGCCGAGGTTCAGCACGTCCTACAGCTACAAACGCCTGAATGAAGCTCCCGAATTCACACTTCCCATCCTGATACAGCTCGGCCTCACGCCGCTTGCAACGCAGTCCGGGACGAAGGACAACTACAACTGGGGGGTTGAAGTTCACCAGCCCCTCTTTGCCGGTGGGGGAATCCTGGCAAACTACCAGGCGTACCGGACCAACCTGCAAGCCGTCCGCCAGGAGGAGCGGACCGCCGTTCTAGACCTGGTTCTGGAGGTCCAGACGGCCTACCTGAATATCGTCAAGGCGGAAAAACTGCGGGAGGTGGCCCTGTCGTCCGTGGAGCGTCTCTCCGCCCATCGGGACATGACCCGGCATTTTTATGAAGTGGGCATGGTGCCGCGGAACGATCTCCTCTATGCCGAGGTGGAACTGGCCAACGGCCGGCAGACGCTCCTCCGTGCTGAAAACGGTTTGGACATGGCGAAGGCGAAATTCAACACGCTGCTGAGGCGGAACATGGAATCGCCGGTGGCCGTCGAGGACATCCTGGCTTACCGGCCTTACGAAAAGGAATTCGGCGAATGCCTGAACACGGCCCTGGAAAGGAGAACAGAGATCAAAACCCATGCCCTCAGGGTGGAGCAGGCCCAGAAATCCGTCCAGCTGGCCAGGAGCGACTATTACCCGTCGGTCAATCTCGTGGGCAATTATTCCCGCTATGGAGACGAACCCGGGGTGTCGGGCAGCCGCTACCAGGACTCGGAAAGCTGGTATGTCATGGCCATGGCCAACTGGAACTTCTGGGAGTGGGGGAAAACGAAATACCGGGTGGACGCCAGTCTCAGCCGGGAGCGCCAGGCGAGCGATGCGCTGGAGAACGTGCGTGATGCCGTTTCCCTGGAGCTGAAAAACGCCTGGCTGTTTCTCAAGGAGGCGGAACAGCAGATATCGGTTACCCGGAAGGCCGTTGTTCAGGCTGAAGAAAATTATCGGATCACTACGGAGCGATACCGGGAGCAGGTTTCCACCGCCACGGACGTGATCGACGCACAGGCCCTGCTGACACGGGCGAACTCGGACCATACCCGGGCTCTGAGCGACTACCTGATTTCTTTGGCCGGCCTGAAGCGGGCGATGGGAGCGGCGTACGATGAGGAGTAGGGGGAGGCGATGGGCTGGTACCGAAAAGATTTATCCCGTATTTTCAACGAATTGAAGACTTCCTCCCGGGGGCTCTCCTCGGGGGAGGCCGCTGAGCGGCTGAAGCGGCTGGGTCCGAACGAACTGACCGAAAAGAAGAAGAAGTCCCCCTTCCGAATGTTCCTGGATCAGTTCCTGGACTTCATGATCCTGATCCTGATTGCCGCCGCCGTTATTGCGGGGTTTATCGGGGATCTTTCCGACACGATCGCCATCGTCGTGATCGTGATCGTCAATGCCGTCATCGGCTTCATTCAGGAGTACCGGGCTGAAAAGGCCATGGAGGCCCTGAAGAAGATGGCGGCCCCCACGGCGACGGTCATTCGGGACGGACAACCGGGGACGGCTCCCGCTTCCGAACTGGTGCCCGGGGATCTGGTCGTCCTGGAGGCGGGAAGAATCGTGCCCGCCGACATGCGGCTTATCGAGACGGCGCAGCTGAAGGTGGAGGAAGCCGCCCTGACCGGCGAATCGGTTCCGGTAGAAAAAAAGACCGAGGCCCTGGCGGAGGAAGTCCCGCTGGGGGACCGGAACAACATGGCCTATAAGGGCACCTTTGTCACGTACGGCCGGGGTGTCGGGGTTGTGGCGGAAACGGCGATGAAGACCGAGTTCGGAAAGATCGCCGCCATGCTCCAGAACGAGGAGGAGGTGAAGACCCCCCTCCAGAAGAGGCTGGCGGTTTTCGGCCGGAAGCTGGCCGTTGCGGTCCTGGTGATCTGCGCCGTCGTCCTGGGGATCGGCATTCTGAGAGGCGAGCCGCCCATGCTGATGCTCCTGACGGCCATCTCCCTGGCCGTTGCCGCCATTCCGGAGGCTCTTCCCGCCGTCATCACGATTTCCCTGGCCCTCGGGGCGAGGAAGCTCATCAATCTCAAGGCCCTGATCCGGAAACTTCCCGCCGTGGAAACCCTCGGGTCGGTGACCTATATCTGCTCGGACAAGACAGGCACCCTGACCTTGAACAAGATGACCGTGGAATCATTGTTCTTCAACGGATGCATGGTTCGTTCGAGGGACTTCAAGGACGGCTTGGGTGATGAAGAAACCGCCTCGATTTTTATGAGCGCCCTGGCTTTGAGCAACGACGCACAGTCGGGGGACGGCGGGGACACCCTCCTGGGAGATCCGACGGAAACCGCCTTGTTCGACATCGCGAGAAAAAACGGGTTTGATAAGGGGGCCCTGGAAACAACGCATCGGCGGGTGGCGGAAATTCCTTTCGACTCCGACCGGAAGTGCATGACGACCTTTCACGAGTGGGAGGGAGGGTTTGTTTCCTTCACCAAGGGCGCCGTCGACGTTCTCGTTGAAAGATCCATCGAGGTGATGGCGCCTGCAGGGCGAGCCGCCGTGGATGACCTGGAGATTAAAGGGGTCAACGAGGCGATGGCCGCAGACGGCATGCGGGTGCTCTGCTTCGCCATGAGACGATGGGACCGGGTTCCCGACGATCTGTCTCCGGAGAACGTCGAAAAGGGGATGACCCTGATCGGCCTGGTTGGAATGATCGACCCCCCCCGGGAAGAGGCGGGAGAGGCGGTCGCCCTGTGCCGCAGCGCCGGCATCAAAACGGTCATGATCACGGGTGATCACCCCGCTACGGCACGGGCGATTGCCGGGAAGCTGGGGATCCTTGACGGAGACGGAAGCGCCGTCCTTACGGGGCGGGAATTGGAAGGGCTCTCACCGGAGGAATTCGCGGAACGGGTCGAGCACATCCGGGTCTACGCCCGGGTGGCCCCTGAGCAGAAGCTGAAGATCGTCAAAGCACTGCAGGACCGGGGGCAGTATGTCGCCATGACCGGCGACGGGGTCAACGACGCGCCGGCGCTCAAGCGGGCGGACATCGGCATCGCCATGGGAATTACCGGAACGGACGTTTCAAAGGAGGCGGCCTCCATGATCCTCCTGGACGATAATTTCGCGTCCATCGTGAACGCCGTGAGAGAAGGCCGGAAGATCTTCGACAACATCCGGAAATTCATCAAGTATCTCCTGACGACCAACTCCGGCGAGATCTGGACCCTTTTCCTGGCGCCGGTGCTGGGGCTGCCGATTCCGCTGCTGCCCATTCAGATTCTCTGGATCAATCTCGTTACCGACGGCCTTCCCGCCCTGGCCCTGTCCGTCGAGCCTCCCGAGGGAAATGTCATGAACCGGCCTCCCAGGCACCCCAAGGAAAGCATCTTTGCCGGAGGGCTGGGAATTCATGCCATCGCGATCGGTCTGCTGATGGCGGCACTGGTCCTCTGTATCCAGGTCTGGTCGATCCGGACCGGGAATGAGCATTGGCAGACCATGGTGTTCACGATGCTTTGCATCACCCAGCTGGGTCACGTCCTCGCCATTCGATCCGAGCGGGAGTCTCTCTTCAGGATCGGGCTGTTCTCCAACCGGTACCTTCTCGGCGCGGTTCTGCTCACCTTTCTGCTGCAGATGGCGACGGTCTACCTGCCCGTTCTCAATTCCGTCTTCAAGACGACGCCGCTGACCCTGCAGGAGCTGCTCCTGACTCTTGCCGTGTCCTCCGTGGTCTTTTTCGCCGTGGAGATTGAAAAATTCTTCAGGCGGCGGATGTCGGACACTGCTCCGGCAGCTTGAGGAGGCGGCGGGCGTTGACGCCCAGAATCAGGTCTTTCTGTTCCGGCGTCAGGGGAAGGCTCCGGACGGCCTCGAGGTTTTCAGCGAGGTCGGCCACACCCGGCCAGTCCGATCCATAAATGACCTTATGGGCAATCCTCCCCAGTTCAGGGAAGTATTTGAGAAGATTGTGAGGTGGGAGCCCCGCGATTTCCAGGAATACGTTTTCGTGCATTTTGGCCAGAAAATAGGCCCGGTCGTACCAGAAGCCGCGTCCGCCGTGGACAAGAAGAATCTTCAGCCGGGGAAAATCCACGGCGACGTCGTCGAGGTGGAGGGGATCGCCGTATTTCAGGCGGGCGCCCTCGAAAACGGAACTCCCCGTGTGAAACATGATGGGGATGTCTCTCGCCTGGGCCACGGAATACAGAGGATAAAGCCTGCTTTCGTTGGGATAGAACTGCTGATAGGTCGGATAGAGCTTCAGCCCCCGGAAGCCGTGCCGGGTGATCAGGTCCTCCAGCCTTTCCGCCGGGGCCAGGTCCGTTGCGGGGTTGATGCTGGCAAAGGGAATCAGTTCCGGTCTTCCCGAACAGAAGTCCTCGACATACTCATTGGTGCAGATGCCTGTGGTGATGGGGCACAGCTCCGCCATGACCACCCCGTAGTCGATGCCGCTTTCCTTCAGGAGGCCGACAAAGGCTTCCGGGTCACTGTACCGCCTGGCATATTCCTCATAATTGCACGTCTGGCCGACAATCTTTGCTATCCATCCCTGCGCCGAGGGCTGGAAGCTTTCGTAGGATATGGGATGCATGTGAAAATCCACAACGACCGATTTGTCTGTCATGCTCCTGTCCTCCTCCCCGTCCTGTTTTATATGCCCCTGCTTTCAAGCAGGGATGGCTTGCCCAGGGTTGTCTTGAAATATTCCAGCATCAATTCCGAAAGGATCTGCTCCCTGGGGATGTTTGCAACGGTTTCTGCCCGGTTTGCCGAAGCATTTCCGGCATTGCCCTTCCGGGCGGCCAGCTGCTGCCTTGCCTGCTGCAGGGCGGCGTACCGGTCAGCCAGGACATTCCGGGGCAAGGCTGAAAGTTTCAGGTACGACGAGGCCACCTGGCTGGGTGCGGGCAATCGAGGCGATTCCAGGACGCTTTTTGAGCTTCTGGCGTGGCGCTGAAGCCCCTTGAGGACGTGTCTGGGTTCGGCGAAATTGACGCCGGACCATCCGGCGCGGATCCAGGAAAAAAAGCCGGATCGGACTGCTGGCGGCGAAGAGCCCGTCGAGACGTAGACGCCGACGGAAAAATAGTCATAGATGTAGGACTTGACCCAGCCCAGGCCGGCTTTGGCCGAACCCGGCTCTCCGGAATAATGGTAATTCCAGTCGTCGTCCTTTCCCAGGATGAAGCCCTTTTTCCCCACATCGGATATGTCCGCCTGCTTGGAAACGGAAATAAGGACCTGCCGCCCTTTGTGCTTGAGAAGGATCAGGGTCTTCTTGAGATCGTATTGATAGTACACCCCGGTGTTGAGGTCCGGGGTGATCCCCACATGCTCCAGCCCCCGGAGAACAATGGGCTTGCCTTCCGAGGGGCTCAGGTCGGAAATGTTCGAGATTCTTCTCGAATTCCCCTGGTCGATCCATTGGGAGTACCGAAGCGACGACGGGCTTGTGAGGACCGATGGAATCTGCCGGCTGAAGGAGTATTTCAGAAAGCTCGGAAAGTCGATCCTCGTGTCGAATTCGTAATAGGCCCCCGAGGCTTTCCAGAGTTTCGGAAGATCCGCTTCCCGTTTCGGCTTGGGTTCGAGCACGTAATCCACAAGGGTGGCGATAGCCTGGGAGTCCAGGGCGACCTTGGGGTCCATGCAGGATTGAACGAGCTTCATGGCCGCGGCGGGAACGGGGTTGGATGCCTCCGAGAGGGGGGCAGCCTGGGTCGGAGCATGAAGAACGAGGGTTACCAGGAAAAGGGCCAGAATCGTGGTGGATCTTCGGATGCCGGAAGCCGGCCCGGGATTGCTTTTTTTCGTCATGGGTTTTTCGTGCTCGGTCAAGCCGAGTCCTCCTTTACCTTTGAGCTTAAAACGTTTCGACCTTATATCCCTTCCGCCGGAGCGACGCAAGTATTCCGTCGGGACCCACCAGGTGGCCGATCCCGACAAGGAAAAATTCCTTCTGCGGGGTCTGCCCATAGGCATCGATTTTGGGCAGCCAATTCTCGTTGCGGTCCGTCAGCAAGCTCTTGTAGAGCTCCGGCGTTTTCTGAAAGTCGGCGATCAGGAGTTCATGGAGCCGTTCCGTATCACCCTGTTTCCAGGCCGCCACGAGGCTTTCGTAGAAAGGTCCCATCGATGCCACTTCCTGCAGGGCATGACGGACAAATCCGTCTTCATCTTCCCGCCCCATATCCGCGAGAAATGCGATCTGCTCATCGACCGTCTCCAGTCCCTTCACGGCCTTTCCGTCCCGCTTTGCCTGGCGGTAGAAGTGAAGGTCAACGCCTTCGCTGGTGGCGTTGAGCTTGGCCAGCTCGGCAGCCTCCATCATGACTGCGAGAATGGAGGGCTTGAACTTTCTGAGCAGCTCGACAGGGATGCCGTTGTCCCCGCAGTAGCGCTTCAGCCGCTCATAGGTTCGGGGCGACAGGTGCTGATCCAGTGTGGAGCCGTCTGTATAAAGCGCCTTTGACATCAGCTTGCGCTGTGTTTCTGGGCTGTTGAGCTGCCGGAGATCCGTTTCGAAGACCAGGAGATCGGAGGCCCGGTATGCCCTGTCAAATTCCGGAGGAAGGGGAAAATCCGAAGGGCGCAGCAGGTGGCAGGTTCCTCCCAGGAAAAAAACGGTCGGCCCCTTTTCGATCTTCCACACAGAGGTCTGCGCGGATGCCGTTGAACAAAGCAGTATGGCCAGAAAAATTTCAAGTACGATCCGTTTCATGTCCAGCTCCGGAGTGAACCCGCCTGTCTTTTAAGGAAAGAGCGACAACCTGAGTGCCCTCGCGCTCCCATTTTTTTGAAAACCCCAGTTTTTTGGCAAGAGCGATCATCTTTTCGTTTTCACTCATGATCTGTCCTTCAATTTCGTTGAGGCCCTTCTTGATGCCGTTGCTGATGATCAGCCGCAGAAGCTTGGAAGCCAGCCCCTTTCTCTGAAAATCATCATGAACGAGAAGGGCGAATTCTCCTGAATTGCTTTCCGGGTCCACATGGAGCGAACCCACGCCGATGATCCGCCTTCGCCCGCCTTCGGAAATCTCCGCCACAATGGCCAGGTGCCGGTCATAATCCGTGTCGCACATCAGGACAAGCCATTCGTGGTCGATGTTCGTCGAGGACGAGAAGAATCTCGTCCGGAGGGTCTCTTCAGAAAGGGTGGAGAGAAACTCCCGCGCCAGGGGTTCGTCTTCCGGCTTTATCGGCCTCAGCACGACGGCGGTTCCGTCCCTGAACTTCCAGTCTTCAACGAGATGGCCCGGATACGGAGAAATGATCAGGTGCGGATATGGCGAATGATAATTGATGATCAGCCCGTCGTCAACGGGGGATGTTTCCAGAAGGATGCGGACATCGCGGGCATGGGCCCTGCCGCTGGAGATGACGAGGGGATTGATTTCGATTCCCGAAATCTCGGGGAAATCTGCAATGAGATGAGAGAAATTCACGAGGAGTTCCTCGAGGGAATCAAGATCCGCCGGAGGCCTGCCCCGGAAGCCCTGGATAAGCCGGTAGGCCTTCGTCTCTTCCATGAGCCTCTTCGCAAGCGTCCTGTTCAGGGGAGGCAGTCCGATGGAGAAATCCCGGATGAGGTCCGCGTTGATCCCCCCCATCCCGAAAAAGATAAAGGTGCCGAAATCCCGGTCTCTTCTGGAGCCCAGAACGAGCTTGTAATCCACAGGTTCGATCATCTTCTGAAGGGCGATTCCCTCGATGGCGATTCCGGGTGCGCGCTCCTTCACCCGCTTCAGCATTTTTGTCCAGGCCTCCCTGAGACGCTCATCCGACGCAATGTCCGTCACCACTCCGCCTGCGTCCTTCGGGGAGGGGATCTGGGAAGACACGACTTTAACGACGACGGGGTATCCGATTTCCCCCGCTTCGTGAAGGGCCTCTTCAACAGTGTGTACCGTCCGGGAAGGCGTCGAGGGGATGGCGTACCCGTCGAAAAATTCTTTCGACTCCCGATCGTTCAAAGACGTTCTTCCCTCCGCAAGGGCCTTGTGGATGAGGCTGACCAGCTTCTGCCTGGAGAGGGCATGGCGCTCCGGCAATTCCGAGGGGGTTTCATGGAGCAGATCCAGGCTTCTCCGGTACTTGAACATGTTGACATAGGCCCGCACGCCCTCTTCGGGCGTCGAGTAGGTGGGAATATTGCCGGAAAGGAGGATATCCCGGGCTTTTCTCACCTGGCTCCCCCCGATCCAGGCGGCAATGATCGGCTTCCAGGATTTTCCTGCGCTCTCGATGACGGCCCGGGCAACCACTTCAGGCCCGGCGGTGTTCATGGGGACATAGATGACCAGGACGCCGTCGACACCGGGGTCATTGAGGCAGGCGGTGATGGCCTCCACGTAGCCGGCGGTATCGGTGTTGCTGAGCAGATCCACGGGATTGCCTTCGCTCCATTGAGGCGGGAGGGAGTTCTTCAGCGTCCTGATCGTTTCCGGGGACAATCTGGCCGGTTCACCGCCAAATTCGATCAGGGCGTCTGTCGCCATGAGTCCGGCGCCTGCGTAGGCAAACTCCAGGCCCGCAGCGGTCACGATGGCCAGCCTCGGCCCCCTGGGAAGCTTCCTGGAATCTAGAACCCCGGCGGCGTGAAACAAGCCTGCGATGTCCCGGACCCGCATCACTCCGGCCCGCTTGAAGGCCGCCTCGTAGACGGCGTCGTTGCCGGACGGAACAAAAAGGGTTGACGACCTTTCCAGGCTTGTCCTGTCGATAAATCTGCCCGGCTTGAGGACGACGATGGGCTTGCGGAGCGCGAAGGAACGGGCCGCGCTCATGAATTTTTTCGCGTTCCCCACGCTCTCCATGTACATGAGGATACTCGTCGTCTTCCAGTCGTTGCTGAGGAAGTCAATGAGATCGCCGAAACCGATATCGATCATTGAACCCAGGGAGGCAACCATGCTGAAGCCGATATCGGCGTACAGTCCCCAGCTCAGGATGGCGCTGGTCAGAGCGTTGCTTTCGGAGATGAAGGCGATATTTCCCGGCGGGGGCATTTCCTCCACGAAGGTGGCCTTGAGTCCTGAGTCCGGCCTCACAAAACCGAGGCAGTTGGGGCCGAGGATCCGCATGCCGTAGCGCTTCCGGGCATCGGACAGGCGCTTTTCCAGAAGTGCCCCCTCGGCGCCGGATTCCCGGAATCCGGCGGAAATGATCACCGCGCCGCCCACGCCGGCTTTGCCGCAGGCTTCCACCCCTTCGGGGACGGCCCCGGCCGGGATGGCGATCACCGCGAGATCCACGTGTTCGGGAACGCTGCCGATATCAGGGTAGCATTGGAGATCCAGCAGGGTATCCTTCCTCGGATTGACGGGAAAGATCTTCCTGCCCTTCGCCTTCAGGAGGTTGTCGAGGATGATCCGGCCCACGGAGCCCTCCTGATCTGACGCGCCGATCAGGGCAATGCTCCGGGGGTCGAAAACGCTGGAAAGGGTTGCCATTTCTGACCTCTGTTTTCCTGCCGTGTTCCCGGTTTCCGGCTTTCCCCTTGGCCGGGGGATCCGGCACAGTCTTCCGGGAGGAGATGAACTTCATGAATTCTAGGGAAGAATCCGCAAGTTCTCAATGCTTTTTTTTGCTGTTCCCTGCCCCCGTCATGGCCCTGGCGTAGACATCTCCAGGGTGCCCTGTCCTGCGGCGGCGGGGTTTTCCCTCCCGAAAGTTGAGGTAGTCATGGCGGCGGATTGGTGCTATGCAGTAAGCTGGCTTCCATCCTCAGGGGAGCCTGCTGGAGAAGAGAGATGACACCCTTTCGCATAACGACGGACTTCGAACCCCGGGGGGATCAGCCCCAGGCGATCGAGAAGCTGGTGGAGGGGCTGCGGCGGGGGCTCCCTCATCAGGTGCTGATGGGGGTTACGGGATCGGGAAAGACCTTTACCGTTGCCAAGGTGATCGAGGCGGTTCAGAGGCCCGCCCTGGTCATTGCCCACAACAAAACCCTGGCGGCCCAGCTTTACGGGGAATTCAAAAGCCTTTTCCCCGGGAATGCCGTTGAATATTTTGTCAGCTATTACGATTACTACCAGCCCGAGGCCTACATCCCAAGCACGGATACCTACATCGAGAAAGACTCCTCGATTAACGAGGAAATCGACAAGCTCCGTCATTCGGCGACCCATTCCCTCCTTGAACGGCGGGATGTGATCATCGTGGCCAGCGTCTCCTGCATCTACGGTCTGGGCTCCCCCGAGGCTTACCAGGGCCTGCTCCTTGAGCTGGAAGCCGGCGGGGATCTGTCCCGGGAGGCGATGCTGAGGCGTCTCGTCGATATTCAGTACGAACGGAACGATGTGGACTTTCACCGGGGAACCTTCCGCGTGCGGGGCGATGTGGTGGAGATTTTTCCCCCTTACGAGGAAGAGCGGGCCATTCGCGTGGAATTTTTCGGCGATACCGTCGAGGCCCTGTCGTTCGTGGACCCGCTGCGGGGGAGAAAGCTGCAGGCCCTGGAGCGGATCGCCGTTTATCCCGGGAGCCACTATGTGACCACCCGGGACAACCTCAACCGGGCCATTGCCGCGATCCGGGAGGAGCTGCAGGGTCGGCTGGCGGAGCTGAGGACTTCCGGCAAGCTCCTGGAGGCCCAGCGCCTGGAGCAGCGAACGAACTTTGACATCGAGATGATGGAGGAGATGGGATACTGCCAGGGGATCGAAAATTACTCCCGCCATCTCACCGGACGGGCCCCCGGCGAACCGCCGCCCACGTTGGTGGAGTACCTGCCGAAGGACGCCCTGATTGTCCTGGACGAGAGCCACGTCACGGTCCCCCAGCTGATCGGGATGTACCGGGGAGACCGGTCGAGAAAGGAGACCCTTGTCACGTTCGGATTCCGCCTCCCCTCGGCTCTGGACAACCGGCCGCTGAGATTCGAGGAATACGAAAAATTTTCCCAGCAGCGGCTTTACATCTCGGCGACGCCCGCGGCCTATGAACTTGAAAAGGCAGGCCGCCAGGTGGTGGAGCAGATCATCCGCCCCACGGGGCTGATGGATCCGGAGATTCTCGTCCGGCCCGTTTCCGGGCAGGTGGATGATCTCCTGGCCGAGATCCGGAAACGAGCGGAACGGAAGGAGCGGGTGCTGGTGACCACCCTGACCAAGCGGATGGCGGAGAATCTGTCCACCTATTACGAAGGGTTGGGGGTGAAGGTGAAGTATCTTCATTCCGACATTTCGACCCTGGAGCGTGTCGGCATTCTCCGTGATCTTCGCCTGGGGGAGTTTGACGTGCTGGTCGGCGTCAATCTCCTTCGGGAAGGTCTGGATATTCCTGAGGTCTCGCTCGTGGCAATCCTGGATGCGGACAAGGAGGGGTTTCTCCGTTCAGAGCGCTCCCTCATTCAGACCAGCGGCAGGGCGGCGCGGAATGTAGGCGGCCAGGTCATCATGTATGCCGACACCATGACCCGCTCCATTACGGCCTGCCTGAAGGAGACCGGTCGGCGCCGTACCCTGCAGGACGCATACAACCGGGAGCATTCCATTACCCCGGAATCCATAAAAAAATCCATCGACAACATTCTGGCTTCCATCTATGAGGCGGATTATGCCTCCGTTACCGTGGCCGCCGAGGAAAAGGCGGCCTATCTCTCCGATGCGGACCTGGAAAAGACGATCCGGAGGCTGAAAGCGGAGATGAAGGAGGCGGCCGGGAGGCTTGAGTTTGAGAAAGCGGCGTCTCTGCGGGATCAGATCAAAGACCTCACCGAATTGAAGCTGGAGCTGGGCGGCAAGAGCTAGACGAAAAGCCGGGAAAAAGGGGACCCCCCCATGGATTACCCCTTTTTCCCCTCAAAGAACAGGGCGAACCCCTCAGGAGAAGCCGCTCAAAGGCTTGAGCGTCCGCCCCGGCTGCGACGGCCTCAGGATTCCGTTTTTTCGCTCAGGCAGATTGAGCCGCTCTTTTTCCCCGCGTTGCAGCGTCTCCATGATGCCTGCCCTCGCCGTTCACCAGGGTCGTCAATTCCCCGATCACGAAGGTCATCTGTCCAGCCTGTTCGTTCATCTGCTCGGCGGCGCTGGCCGATTCCTCGGCGCTGGCCGCGGTCTGCTGGATGACGCGGTCCATTTCCGCCACGGCCTTGTTGACCTGTCCGATTCCCTGTGCCTGCTCCCTGGAGGCCGCTGCAATTTCCTCGACCAGGCTAGCGACTTTGGCTGAATGTTCGACATTTTCCAGGAAGGCCTGCTGAGTCTGCTCTGTCAGCTCACCGCTCTTTTTGACGGTTGCGATCGTGTTTTCGATGAGTCCGGAGGTGCTTTTGGCTGCCTGAGCCGCCCGCATGGCCAGGTTGCGCACCTCATCGGCGACGACGGCAAAACCGGCCCCTGCTTCCCCGGCGCGGGCCGCTTCCACGGCCGCATTGAGGGCTAAAAGATTGGTCTGAAAGGCAATCTCGTCAATGGTTTTAACGATCTTTCCCGTTTCCTCGCTCGTCTGAATGGCCTCCTTCACCGCGGCTGCCATGTGGCTGACATGAACATTCACCTTGTCGATGACGGCTGTAACCTCCAGCATCAGGGCACGGGCCTGGGCGGCGTTGTCGGCGTTCCGCCTTGTCATGGAGGACATCTCTTCCAGGGAGGAAGACGTTCCCTCCAGTGAGGAGGCCTGTTCCGACGCACCTTCGGCCAGGACCTGGCTGGCGGACGCCACCTGTCTGGCTGCCGATGAAACCTCTCCGGCGCCCTGGTTGAGCAGATCCATTTTCCCCAGGACGGGACGGAGGATGGTTCCCGCCAGGAAGTAGCCCAGGACGGCCATGGAGATTCCCACGAGAATGCCGGCCCCCGCAATCATCAGAATCATGGATCGGAGCATTTCTTCCATCGGCGTGCGGTCCTTTCCGATGAAGAACATCCCGGTGATCTGACCCGTGCTGCCCATGAGCGGCCAGTAGGCCGTATTGTAGTTTTTGTCGGCAATCCTGTTCCTGTTGAGGAACTGACTTCCTTTGCGTAAAACCGTCTCAAGGACGGCCGGGTTGTCCATTTTGGTTCCGACGAGGCGCTTGCCGCCCCGCGCCAGGGTCGTCGAAACCCGTTCATCGCCTTTGAAAATGGTGCAATCGACCCCGAAAATTTTCTTGATCCCATCGACAAGGGAATTCGTGGCGATCAGATTCATCCCGGTCGTAACCGAGCCGGTAATGCGTCCGTCGGCCATGATGGGGGCCCCGCCCCTCAGGCTGAACTTGATCTCGCTTCCATCCTCGATGCCTGCCGAATTTTCTCCGGCCAGGGCTTTCGTCACGTTCGCCTGATTGCTCACAGTGTCTCCTCTTTGGTCGGAGTGGCCCCGCGCCATGACATTCCCCCTGGAATCGACCAGCGTCACAAAGTCCACCATGTACTTCGACTGGAGGGCCTTGGCCATGGCCTGGAGTCTGTCCGCATCTCCTTCCTTCATCGCCGCCGCAAGTTCGGGATCAAGGGCCATCATCGCCGCCTGTTTTTTGGTCCTGTCCATGGCCTCCTGAATGTTTGCCTGAACGGCCGCAGCCACGACGGCCATTTCTTTTTCCGCCTGCTTGTCAAGCCCTTTTGATACGAAATAATAGACCATCCCAAGCGATGAAAAACCAACCATCACCACGGTAAAAAACACCAGTCCGACAATCTTCCAGGACAGGGATAAGCTTCTTTGTCTCATGTGCACAGTCTCCTTTTCACTCGATAGTATGGGGTGTCGCTTCTTGCGAAGGACCGTTAAGCAATTCATATTCCAGGAAATAATCGGCGGGTGTTTTTTTTGACAGGGCGATAAGGGACTAACGGGCCGGTACGTCGTATCCGAAGCCGGAAGGGGTGCGTCCTGGAAAGGGGAAAACGGGTCAGGGAGGCAGAAAAAGGGGGGATGATGCGTGCCTGGGAAGGCTCTTGGCAGAAGATGGAGGCGGGACGGCGAAAAACCCGGAAGCCCCGGCCACGATGCCGACGGGATCCTGCCCTGTAACCGACAGGGCTACCGGGTCATGATGAAGCGCTGTTCGGGCCTGGGTACGTACCACCTGATGAAATTGTGACTGATCCCCAGCGGAGCCAGCTCGATGCCCCGGAAGCGGGCCTGGACGATGGGAAGGGCGTCCGGAACGTAAAGGAAGGTATAGGGCTGCTCTTCCGCCAGGATTTCCTGGATCCGGTCATAGATTTTCTTCCTCTCCTTCGGATCGAAGGTGCCGCGCCCCTGTTCAAGAAGCCGGTCCACTTCCTCGTTTTTGAAGGATGTGAAGTTCAATTCCTGAGGGCCGGTCTTGCTGGAATGCCAGACGTCGTAGAGGTCGGGATCGAGGGGAATCGTCCATCCCAGGATTGTGGCGTCAAAGCGTCTCTTGTTGATGAAGTCGTTGACGAACGCGGCCCATTCCACAACCCTGATTTTTACGGAAATGCCGATCTCGGCAAGGCGGCGCTGGATGATCTCCGCGCATTTGGATCGGACTTCGTTGCCCTGGTTCACCAGAAGCTCAAAGGCGAAGGGCTGTCCGTTGCGGTCCAGAATCCCGTCACCGTCGCGGTCCTTCCAGCCCGCCTCCGCCAGCAGAGCCCGTGCTTTGGCCGGGTCGTGGGGGAAGGTCGGAACCTTTGGATTATAGGCCCAGGTCCCCGGTTTGAAAGGGCCGGTGGAGGGTTTGCCCAATCCCAGCAGGACCCCCTGAACGATTTCCTCCTTGTCGATGGCCAGGGTCAGGGCCTGCCTGACCCGCCGGTCCGAAAAGAGGGGATTTCTGAGGTTGTAGCCGACAAAGGTGTAGGCGAAAGAAAGATAACGGAATTTGTTGAAGTTATTGCGGAACAGGGGATTTTCCGTCTGCCGGGTGTACTGCAGCGGCGTCAGGTTCATCCGGTCGATCCCGGAGGCCCGCAGCTCCAGGAACATGGTGGCCATGTCCGGAATGATGCGCAGGATATAGCCGTCGATGTACGGCCTGCCTTCGAAATAGTCCGGATTGGACACCAGGACGATTTTCTGTCCGGACACCCACTCCTTGAATTTGTAAGGCCCGGTTCCCACGGGCTTCCGGGCGAGGGGCGTCCGAGTGATGTCCTGCCCGGCCAGAAGATGCCTGGGAAGGATCGCGCTTCCCCAGCTCATGAGGGCGGGGGCGAAGGGCTTGTCATAGGTGACCCGGAAGGTGAGGGGATCGAGTGCCTCCGCCTTTTTCACCTTGAGAAAATCGCCGGCGTAGGCTGTCGGCGTTCTGGGATCGATGGTGAGCCGGTAGGTAAAGAGAACATCTTCAGCGGAGAACGGGTGGCCGTCATGCCAGCGGACGTTGGGGCGCAGGTGAAAGGTGATGACCAGGCCGTCGGGGGAGATCACCCAGGACTCGGCAAGGTCACCGACGATATTGAGGTCCTTGTCGTATTTGACCAGGCCGTTGTAGATGAGGGCGGCGATGCCGTGGGAGGTGGAGTCGGAAGAGAGCAGGGGGATCAGGTTGCTGGCGTCCCCGATGGAGCCGTCGACGATGATATCGCCATAGGCGGGCACTGCCGCTTCCCGCTCCCCGGTCTGCCGGGGCTCGTCCCCGGCCGGGCTGCATCCCAGCAATCCGCCGGCCAGGACAAGAAGGCTCACCAGGAGATAATGTAGAAAGGAGCTTTTCATGAAGGTGGAAGATATGTTAGAAAGGGCTATTTTGCAACAGAATTCGTCGGATTCTCATGGGTTTGTCCTTACAAAGCCATCCCGGTTCCGTCCTGGAGCCAAAAGATCAGCCTTTGCCGGAAAAATCAAGAGCCCCCGTCAGGCGAAGGATCTCAGCAACATGGCAAGCCTTCCCTTCTTATTCTTGAGTCCCAGTTTCATGCGGATATTTTCCCTGTGAAATTCAATGACCCGCTGCTTGGCATTTAAAAGCTCCGCTATTTCCTTTGACGTCTTGCCTTCCTTCACGAGACAGGCAATCTGAACCTCCGTTTTCGTCAGGTTCAAAAAGCTGGAGGTCAGCCGCTGAGCAAAGGGGGAAGCGATATCCATGAGGTGAGCTTCCGCCGTCTGGAGGCATCCAAGCTGGTCCTGGCGAAGGGGTGATTTCTTCAGCCTGTCCAGATAGGGAAGCACCAGCTTCTGGATATTCAGGAGAAACCTTTCCTTTAACTCCTCCTGATCCCTTTCCAAGGTATTCAGCAGGACATTCAGTGTCGTGTTGACCTCCATCAGGTTCTGAGCCTTGATCCTCAGTTCCTTCTCCCGCTGGGCTAAAGCGGCCTCGGCCTGCTTCCGCTCCGTGATGTCTTCTACAATTCCTTCCAGGTAGGCTGTGGCGCCATCCTGTTTGACCACCTTGCGGATCGTCGCCTTCCCGATCATGATGCTGCCGTCTTTTCGGCGATAGGGATGCTCGGCATAGACCCAGTCCCGGTGGTTCAGGGCGGAAAGAAGCTCTTCGCGGTTCCGGGGATCGGCGTGGATCTGGGTTGCGGAATCCGTGACGATGGAAAGGACTTCCTCGGTCGAGTCATAACCGAGCATCCGGGCATAGGCCTTGTTGATGCGCAGCAATTTTCCATCCATGGTGAACTGGCACATGCCGATCGAGGCGTTCTCAAAGAGGTTCCGATAGATGGCCTCGCTTTCCGCGAGGGCCTTCTCCACCCGTTTTCGCTCCGTATTGTCGAAGACGGAAGATCGACTCAAGAGATAGCGGCCGTCCTGATCATACACCGCCGTTGATTCGATGAGCACGGAGAGGACGTCCCCGTTCTTCCGGATCAGTTCACCCTCGATGTTGCGCCTCGATCCCTGCCGCTTCAGGAGCGTGAAGCTTTTCCGGAATGCGTCCTCCTGGTCGGCGGGGATCAGGTCCGTATAGTTCATCTTTCCGATCACCTCGTCGCGGGAATAGCCCAGCCAGGAGAGTTCCGTATCGTTCATGCGGAGGATGGTTCCGTCCTCTGCCAGGGAATGGTAGCCGCAGGGGGCGTTCTCGTAAAGGTCCCGAATGGCCTCGGCATAGCGCTTCAGTTTGTCCTCCGCCTTCTTGCGTTCCGTTCTGTCGGTAATGGCCACAACGATGGAAAGCAAACGCCCCTGTCGATCACGATTGGTCGCCGATCTCACTTCCCCCCAGCGCCGTGTACCGTCTTTCCGGATGAAATACATTTCATGGGTAAACCCTTTGATTCTACCGCATTTCTGCTGCTCGATGAGGTGGTTGGCCTCCTCGACGTAGTCCGGGTGAAGGATCTCCGTCGTCATTGGCCTGTTTTTCAGCTCTTCCCAGGAGTAGCCGATAAACTCCAGATAGTGCTCATTGGCATGGAGATAATTTCCCTGTGCATCCAGATTGACAATCGCCACGCCGGCATTTTCGAAAAGGGTCCGGTAGATGTTTTCCGGCTCAACCAGGGCGCCGTCCGTCCCTTGGCAATCCGTGATTTTCGCAATCAATGCTCGGTTCTTCCCTGCGGGCCGTGGTTCGGTCCGTCCGGTTGATCCCCTGAAGATCCGGCTCCGGCCGGATTCCGACGGCTCCCGAGGAGAGTCTCCCTTCGCCCCTCTCCTGTCGGAGAGAGGTCGCTTTCCAGGGTTGTTTCCATCGTTCATGGGCAAGGTCCTTTGAGAAGGGTCGCACAATCTAAAAACTATGCGATGCCTGTTTTGTCAACAGAGAATAGAAGTTCCTGAAGCGTCCAGAAATGGAGTGTTCCGGCAGCTCACCGACGCTTCCTCCCCCAGCGGGCACAACTTGTCATGATCAGTATAGAACATTCCCCCGGGCGCGGGAAGCATAAAATCTTCCGTATACCAGGATCATCCTGGAATATGTTCCGTATTCAATCCGTGTTGCAATCTCCGCACAATATGAAAGGATCAGCTCAACCCGACAGGCGAGAAGCCGACGGTCGAATGCACGGCAGTATTGAAGCTGGGAGGAGATCACGATGGCCGAGATGAAAAGAAGTTCCTATACGCACAAAAAACCGCGAACCCGCAGCAGCAGGCTGTTCGGATTCAACAATTCCATCCTGAGCAACAGGACGGTTTACCTGAATCCCTGCGTGGAAAGCGGCGACAGCCTTTCCATGGAAGAGGTTGTCCTGTTTGCTTCCGCGGGCAAGTATTTCAGCAACAAGAACTCATAGAAGTCAGCGGAATCAAGGGGGCGATTTCAGGAGGGGCGTGCGCCGCCGCCAGCAAGGATCTTCTTTACGGATCGTCTGCCCGCAGCGGAGGGCCCGTTCCGAGGGGAGTCGAAATGGTTTCCTGAACAGCCGGTGCTCCATCGTGAGCGCGGGCGAAACCCCTGCCGGAAAGCCATTTTCCCGGGCCTGCCGCAAGACCGCGGGCAGGCCCGCCGCACCACGCCAGAATTCCCGAAGCGACTCGAACGCCCTTGTAACCGCCACCGCCGTCCGCGGCGGCGGAAACCTGCCGGAATCTCCCGCCTCAGGCAGAACAGGGGATGCAACGTTCAAAGGGATCACTCCCCCGGTGACCTCCCCGCATAAATATCGGTTGACTATTTGTGATGGTAACGTCATATGGAGTCGATCACAGAATTCCCGTTCCGGGAAATCGATCACATTCAACATTACATGAGGACGTCCGGCATTGTCCGGGAAGACGAGCGCTTATGAAGAAAACGGCCGATCATACAGAGCCCCTTGTTCGAAGGGAAATCCCCCCCCTGATATCGCGCAATATGCGGATCGCCGGAGAGGCGCAGCACAAGCACTCCTGGCCTACGACCCCCGGCGCTTTTTTCAGAATCTATAAAGACGACCCCCTTTTCCTGGAAATGACCTTCGAGGAGGGGAGCCCTTCGGCCCGAGTCCTGCTGTACACGAATCTGGTCGGCGAGTCGGAAGAGTGGGGCGAGGTCGAATTTCACAATAATTTATCCGGGAACTTCACCCTTTCGGTTTTGCCGTCGAGATGCGGAATTTTCCTCTTCAAGATCAAATTTTCTCCGGACGGCGGAAAAACGTGGTACTGGGATCGCTGCCCCGTGACGAAGGTCATTGTCGATCCCGAGGTCGCCAAGGACATCAGGATGTATACGCTTATTCCGAGCGTGTCGGGCCATATCGGAGACTGGATTGCCGCCCTGGATCACATCCGGGATCTGGAGTTCAACACCGTTCATCTGCTTCCCGTGACCACCATGGACTATTCCGAAAGCCCCTATGCGGCAGCGGATCTTTTCAGCATCGATCCCTCCTTTCTGAATCCGGCCGATTCACGAAGCGGCCTGGATCAATTCGATGATTTCGTCCGTGCGGCCCGTGAAAAGGGCATCAAACTCTGCGTGGATCTCGTCATGAATCATGTGGGTGTTTCCAGCCAGGTCGCCACGCACTGTCCGGAATGGTTTATTGCGGACCACGACGAACCGGACGGCCTCCTGCGGGCGGGCTGCTGGCACATGAACAAATGGATCCGGTGGGAGGACCTGGCGGTCATCCAGTATGACCAGCCCGAACCGAGCATCAGGCAGGAGGTCTGGTCGTACATGAAGCAGTATGCCCTTTTCTGGGCAAACTACGCCGCCTATACCGGCGGCATGATACGTCTTGACAACCTTCATTCCAGCCATCCGGCCTTCATCGAGGACCTGATCGGCTCCCTCCGCGGCGCTTATCCGGACCTCATCATCCAGGCGGAATTCTTTTCCGACTCCAATACGCTTCTGAAAACCGCGGCAAGCTGCGAACTCAACCTGCTGCTGGCCAATCCCTGGGAACACCCCTTTGCCGAAGATCTGCGGGAATATCTTCGCTACCTTCATGAAATCAGCAAAAACATCCGCTTTCTGACCCCGGTCACGACCCATGACACAGGTGCGCCCGCGCAGCTGTACGGGACTCCGGAAGCGGCGGTGGCCCGTTATTTTACCCTGGCCCTTCTGGCCACAGGCCAGACCGGAATGGTCCAGGGCACGGAACACGGCGTGCTCGAAAAGATCGATTTCATCGGGCGGAAGCGCTCCGTATCCTTTCCGGCCCCCCACCGCTACGATGTTCTGATCCGGAAAATAAACACCCTCCTTCACAAATACTCCCTCTTCCACGAGGGCGGGAACATCCGTTTCGTGGACCAGGGGCATGGCGCGCTTATTGCTGCCGTGCGGGAAGGTCGAAAAAACCCCCGGGAGAAGTTTCTGCTGATTTCAAATCTGGACACGGCCAACGCTTATAAGATCAAACTCCCCCTGTCCGACATGCTTCTTCAGAAAGACAGGTGCCGGCTTCAGGAGATGATCAGAGGCGAGTCGTTGGTCCTCGAAGGCTGCGTCCCTTTGGAAATTGAAGTCGAACCCTGCGGCATGCGGGCTTACCGCATCCAATGAAATGAGACCCGGACTCGCCCTGCATTCTGCCTGCATGACAATGGATTAGGAGGATTGGAGCCCATGATGACGTCGGAGATCCTGGGAAGATACGCGGATGTCCTTATCTGGGGAATGACCACGGCACGAAAGAAACGATTCAAGAAGGGGGATATCGTGCTCATCCAGTACGATGTCCCGGCCCTGCGCCTGGCCGAGATGCTGTATGGGAAGCTGATTGAGAGGGGGATGAATGTCCTTCAGCGGATGAACCTCACATCGGCCATGGAGCATTCCTTCTATTCCCGGGGAAACTCAAACCAGCTGGTCTTCATCCCCCCCGGCGAGCGGGAGCTGTACGGCCATCTCAACGGGCGCATTTATCTTCACGCCCCGGAATCGCTGACACACCTGGCCGACATCGACCCCGCCGTTATCGCCAAGGCGCAGCTTTCCCGAAAACCCCTGAGGGACATCTTCAACGAACGGGAAGATCAGGGGGCCTACGCCTGGACGCTCTGCACCGTCCCGACGGAGGACATGGCGAAGAAGGCCGGCCTGTCACTGAGCGATTACACGGCGCAGTTGATGCGGGCCTGCTATCTCGATGAGCGGCAGCCGGTGGAAACATGGATGTCCGTCTATCGCGAAGTGGGAAACATCAAGGCCTGGTTGAATCGCCTCCCCGTCCGGGCCTTTTCGGTCGCGTCGGAAAACGTGGATTTGAGGATCACCCCCGGCGCCATGCGCAAATGGATCGGAATTTCCGGCCACAACATCCCCAGCTTCGAGATCTTTCTTTCTCCCGACTGGCGGGGAACGGAAGGGACGTATTATGCGAATCAGCCTTCCTTCCGCCTGGGAAACTATGTGGAGGGGGTAAGGCTCCGGTTTGAAAAGGGCAGGGCTGTCTCCATCGAGGCGGAGAAGGGACTGGAGTTTGTCGTCAAGCAGCTTTCCATGGACCGGGGAGCTTCCCGGGTGGGAGAATTTTCCCTAACAGACCGGCGCTTCTCCCGCATTGACAGCTTCATGGCGGATACCCTTTTTGACGAAAATTACGGAGGGGAATACGGGAACTGCCACATTGCCGTGGGGGCCTCCTATTCTGACACCTATGCGGGCAATACGGCTGAACTGGACAAGAGCATGAAGCGGAAGCTGGGATTCAATGATTCCGCCCTGCACTGGGATCTGGTGAATACGGAGCCGAAGACCGTCACAGCGGAGCTGACGACGGGGAAGAAAATTCTTGTCTATGAAAACGGCGAGTTCCGCTGCTGAGCGTGGAAAGAGCCAGGGCAATGTTCCAGGGACCCCATCCATGCGAACTGCGGAGAAGCAGGGTGAAGACGCTTCCGCTCCGGCCTGACCTTTGGCGGGCCGCCGGCAGTGTTGCGGTGGGGAAGGGGCTGCGTCAGGGCATGAGAAACTCAGCCGTCTTCCGAAGAAGGGCGTGAGGCATGCAGACGTTTCTTCCTTATCCCGACTTCCGGCAGTCCCTCCAGACCCTGGATTACAGAAGGCTTGGAAAGCAGCGCGTGGAGGCCTTCCAGCTGATCCGTGCCATCACCGTCGGAACGGGCTGGAGCCGTCATCCCGCCGCCCGGATGTGGGCGGGGTATCTCAATGCCCTGAAGCTCTACTACAACCTGGCCATTGAGGAATGGGAGCGCCGGGGATACCGGAACAGAATGAAGAAAATGGCCGTCGAGGGGGAAGTCGTCCTGCCGCCCTGGTTCGGTGACGAGGCGTTTCATGCCGCGCACCGCTCCAATCTCCTGCGGAAGGATCCCGCATATTACGGACAGTTCGGCTGGCGGGAGCCGCCGACGCTTCCCTATGTCTGGAATGAGGAGAAGTGGCTTCATCCTTCCTCGGGAAATCCATGAGGGGGAAAGAGACGGGAAAGGAGGAAGGACCATGACCGTGGGCGGATTGTTCCTCGCTGGAATCGCCTGGGCTGTGTTCGCCGGGACCGCCCTGGCTGCGGAACCCGTGCGGCAGGTCAATGCCTGCGAAGCTGGAAGGCTTCCGGAGCTGGCGGATCAGGTGGCAACGGAAACGGAAAACCAGATAAGGAAGGCGAAATACCCGGAGGAGGTCGCCCAGATCATCGGGCGGGCCCAGATGGATTTCCTGCGTATCCTGATTCGGCAGAACGACGAAATTCTTCGGCAGAACAGCGAAATACGACAGCTTCTCCAGAAGGACATGAGGTGAGTTTCCCTTTGGAGAACAACGAAAGACGGAAAATCCGGCCTCAACACTACGGAACGAGAAAAGGAATACCGGCATGAACGATTCTATCGAAAGGAATATCCCCGGAAATGCCCCCGGTCTCCGGAACGCATCCCCCTCCGGCAGAAGGGGATGGTCATGTTGGCGGAGTGTCGTGCTCATTCCCCTGCTCATTCTGTTCCTGCCCCTTTCCTCGGTGTCGGAAAATCTTTCCTGCCGCCGTTTGCCGATGGTCATGGAGGGGTTTCTTTCCAACCATTACGCAGTCAAGACCATAACCAGGGAGGTCAAGGCCCAGGCCATCGAACAGATGATCAAGAGGCTCGACCCATCCAAAACGATCCTGTATTCGTCCGATGTGGAAAGGCTGAGGCCGGTTCTCCATGGCTTGTTTGCCGGGATGCAGAGAGGCGATTGCGCTGCGCTGAAACCGGTCTATGACGTGCTGGTTGCGCGGGCGCGGGAGAACGAGGAGATGGTCCGGAAAATCCTCGCGGCGGACTATCGGCTCGACGAGGCGGCGGAGCTGAACATCAACGTCAGCAAGCGATCCTATCTGAAAACGAAGGCGGAAAAGTACGACCTCCTCAGAAAGCTCGTGCAGTTTCGGATTGAAAACACCCTGCAGACGGGCATCGACCTGGCAGAGGCCAGGAAGCAGCAGATTCACCATTACGAACTGCAGACCATGAGGGTGATCGAACGCAATCCGGAAGAGCTTCTCACGAGCGCGGCCGAAGCCTTTGCGCTGGCCCTGGATCCCCACACGAACTATCTGTCCCCTGAAAAATTTGAAGATTTCCGGATCTCCATGCAGCTTTCCCTGGAGGGGATAGGGGCCATCCTGAGCAGCGACAATGGCTTTACCGTCATCGAGGAGTTGACCGCCGGCGGAAGCGCCGCCCGGTCGGGTCTGCTCAAGCCGAAGGACAGGATCATCGCCGTTGCCCAGGAAGGGGAACGGCCCGTCAATGTCATCGACATGGATCTGCACGATGTGATCCGGATGATCCGCGGCAGGAAAGGGACGCGGGTCGTCCTTACCATCCTCCGCCAGGAGGAGCGCACGACCCGATTCAATGTCGCGCTTATACGCGACAAGGTGGAACTCAAGGAGCAGGAGGCCAGCATCGAATATGTGACGCGCAAAGCCGGCGACCGGCGCTACACCTTCGGCGTGATCGATCTCCCTTCGTTCTACGGCGATGAAAAGGAAGACAAGTCCTGCTACGAAGATGTTAAACGGCTGCTTGGAGAGGCCAGGGGACGTCGTGTCGACGGAATCGTGCTCGACCTTTCGCGCAACGGCGGGGGACTCCTGAAGGAGGCGGTGCGCCTCGCCGGTCTCTTTGTCGACCAGGGGGGGATCGTAGCGACCAGGGACCATCTCGATCAGGTGACTGTTCTGGCCAACGGCTCGGCCGTTGTGGGGCCGGCGGGCTACAAATACAAGCTGATGGCCTTTCCCGGGGAAGATCCACGTGCGCTCTATACAGGGCCCCTTGTTGTGCTGACAAGCCGCTTGAGCGCATCGGCCAGTGAGATCGTGGCGGGCGCTCTCAAAGACTACGCCCGATCGGTGATTGTCGGATCGGATCATACCTTTGGAAAGGGCTCCGTGCAGGTCATGATGCCCCTTCCCTGGAACCTGGGCGGCATGACCGTCACCACGGGCATGTTCTTTCTTCCCGGTGGCAAATCCACGCAGAAGACCGGTGTCGAAGCGGACGTGAAGCTGCCCCTCTGGTTCACCCTTGAAGACGTCGGTGAAACGGCCCTGGATTACCCCCTTCCGGCCCAGAGGATCCCGCCTTTCCTTGGATCGCAGGGACGGTTGCCTCTATGGACGCCTGTCACACAGGCCATGCTTGCGAACCTGGCGGCAAGATCCAGGGAGCGGGTCGCCAAGGACGCGAAGTTCGCCGAGATCATTCGGACCAGCAAGGAGGCGGCTGCCAAAAAAGGCATCATCCGGCTTGCCGACCTGCGCAGGGACATGGTCAAGGAAAACGGTGCGAAAAAGAACGGTGCGAAGAAGAAGGAGACCTACACCGAGCTGAGGCAGAAGGCAAAGGAGCAGTATGCCCCCTTTGTGAACGAGGGCGTCAACGTCCTTCTCGACATGGTGACCATGGGTTACGGCAATGCCCCGCGAGGCGGATTCTCCTCGAATTGACGTGAACTCCGGGGAGCCTCCTTCATCTGTTCCCTATGGCCTCAGCCGGCCTGGAAGCCCGTTTCCGGCTGGGGCGGAACACCCGTTCCGCTTCCCATGTTCCGCTGTCCGGGGTGCGGTGTCGAAGCGAATCCCAATCGTTCAACCGTGAACGCCCCGGCATCACCCCTGCGCTTTCCGGCGCCTGAATCCCTTTCCGGTCTCCGCCGCCTTCCGCGATTCGTCCCCTTGTCCGTGAGACTTCAGATTGGAATTTATCCGGCCCCGTGCCCTTGACATGCCTGGGGTCGATAAATATATTAGCTCCGGATTTGCTGAGACAGATAACGGAAAGGATCGGGCCGTACGGGTTCCATGGAAGACCATATCATCAAAATATTTAAGGAAAGCGCTCAGCTCAAAGACATTTTTCTGAACGAAAACCTGGGCCGGCTGGTGAATGTCATCGAAGCCGTAACCGGCGCCCTGAAGTCCGGAAACAAGATCCTGATTTTCGGAAACGGCGGCAGCGCCGCCGATGCTCAGCATCTCGCGGCGGAGTTCGTCAATCGCTTTATCATCGAAAGACCCCCTCTGCCGGCCATCGCCCTGACGACAGACACGTCGGTCATAACGAGCATCGGCAACGACTATGATTTTTCGGAAATCTTCAGCAAGCAGATACGAGCGATCGGGCAGGCAGGCGATATCGCCTGGGGAATCAGTACGAGTGGAAAATCGCCCAATGTTTTGAAGGGCCTTGAAGTGGCCGGGAAGATGGGCCTGATTACCGTGGGGCTGACGGGACACGATGGCGGAGACATCGCCAGGAAGGTGGATTACTTTCTCAATGTCCCCTCAAACAGCACGCCCAGGATCCAGGAAGTGCATATTGCCATCGGTCATGTCATCTGCGAAATGATCGATTTCAAGCTTTTTCAGAGGCCTGAACTTAAATGAGGATCCGGACCGGCAGGAAACAATCCGGGAACTATTCAGAAAGGAAATACGTTGCGGCATGACAGAGAAGGAGAAAAAAGATCAGGAAGACCTCGCTCCGGAATCCATCGAGGAGGGGCTGTATGACGAGTTGACGGGCCAGGACAATGCCGGCCAGGACGCTGAATTCCTGAAGACCCAGCTGGAGTTGAAGGAAAAGGAAGTTGCGGAGCACTACAATAATTATCTCCGCGCGCTGGCCGATCTTGAGAATTATAAAAAGAGGGCGGCCAGGGAAAGGGCCGATCTCGTAAAATACGGGCATGAAAATCTGCTGCGGGATTTCCTTCCGATTCTGGACAGCCTGGACCGGGCGATGGAGGCGGCATGCGGCTCCGACAATATGGAAGCTTTTCAGGAGGGGCTGGCCCTCGTACGGAATCAGTTCCTCGGTTGTCTGGAAAAGTATGGTGTTGAACCGGTCGCGGCCTGCGGATTGGATTTCGACCCCAACGTCCATGAGGCCATGCTGGAGGTTGAAAGCGATTCGCATGAAGACAGACAAGTGGTCGATGAATACCAGAAGGGGTACCTCTATCAGGGAAGGCTGCTGAGACCGGCGAAGGTTTCCGTCTGCAGACGCAGGAAGTAGATAGACATACATGGAATCTATGACATTGGAATACAGCAACACCATCAGACATTAAGGAGGATGAAATTTCTATGGGAAGAATTATCGGAATCGATTTGGGAACGACCAACTCGTGCGTTTCCGTCATGGAAGGGGGAGACCCTGTCGTCATCGCCAACCAGGAAGGCAATCGAACGACGCCGTCCGTCGTGGCCTTTTCGGAAAGCGGCGAACGGCTGGTCGGGCAGGTTGCCAAGCGGCAGGCTGTGACCAATTCGGAAAACACCGTTTACGCGATTAAAAGGCTCATCGGCCGGAAATATAGTTCCAAGGAAGTTCAATATGACAAGAGCATCAGCCCCTTCAATATCACCGAGGCGTCCAATGGAGATGCGCAGGTTGAGGTGAGGGGAAGGGCCTACAGCCCCGCTGAGATCTCATCGATGATCCTGGTCAAAATGAAGCAGACCGCAGAGGATTATCTGGGGGAAAAGATCACGGACGCCGTCATTACCGTTCCGGCGTATTTTAATGACTCCCAGCGTCAGGCCACGAAGGACGCTGGAAAAATCGCCGGCTTGAATGTTCTCCGGATCATCAACGAGCCGACGGCGGCGGCCCTGGCATACGGACTGGACAAGAAAAAAGACGAAAAGATCGCCGTCTTCGACCTGGGTGGAGGCACCTTCGACATCTCCATTCTCGAGTTGGGCGAAGGGGTCTTCGAGGTCAAATCCACCAACGGAGACACCCATCTGGGCGGGGAGGATTTCGATCAGCGGATCATTGATTATCTGGTCAATGAATTCAAGAAAGACCAGGGAATCGACCTCCGCAGCGACAAGATGGCCCTGCAGCGCCTCAAGGAAGCGGCGGAGAAGGCGAAAATGGAACTGTCCTCGGCCATGGAAACGGACATCAATCTGCCCTTCGTCACCGCCGACGCCTCAGGGCCCAAGCATATGAACATCAAGCTGACGCGGGCCAGAATGGAGGCGCTCGTGGAAGAGCTGATCGACCGGCTTGAGGGACCCTGCCGGACGGCGCTGAAGGATGCCGGTCTGGCGGCGAAGGATATCGATGAAGTCATCCTTGTCGGAGGCATGACCCGGATGCCGAGGGTTCAGCAGAAGGTAAAGGAAATTTTCGGCAAGGAGCCCAACAGGGGGGTCAATCCCGATGAAGTCGTGGCCGTCGGTGCCGCCATTCAGGGCGGCGTTCTGGCCGGTGAAGTCAAGGATGTCCTGCTCCTCGATGTGACGCCTCTGTCTCTGGGCATTGAAACTCTCGGCGGCGTCATGACCAGGCTCATCGATAAGAACACGACCATCCCGACCCGGAAGAGCCAGATTTTTTCCACCGCGGCGGACAATCAGCCTGCTGTGAGCATTCATGTCCTTCAGGGAGAACGCTCCATGGCGTCGGATAACCGGACCCTGGGTCGGTTCGATCTCGTCGGGATCCCATCCGCGCCCCGCGGAATTCCGCAGATCGAGGTGACGTTCGACATTGACGCCAACGGAATCGTCCATGTCTCCGCGAAGGATCTGGGAACTGGGAAGGAACAGAGCATCAAGATAACGGCGTCAAGCGGCCTTTCCGAGTCCGAGATCGAGAAGCTCGTCCGGGAAGCCGAGGCCCATGGGGAAGAGGACCGCAAAAAGAAGGATCTCGTGGAAGCGAGAAACTCGGCGGATGCCATGGCCTATGGTGTCGAGAAAAACATCAAGGAGTTCGGCGACAAGGTGGATGCCGCGGAAAAGGCCCGCATTGAAGAGGCGATTGCGAAGGTCCGGAAAGCCGTGGAAGGCGATGACCTCGAGGCCATCAGGTCCGCCCAGGAAGAGTTGACGACGGCGTCCCACAAGCTGGCCGAGGCGATGTACGCAAAAACCGCCCAGCAGCCCGGTGGAGGCCCTCAGCCCGGGGCGGGTCCCGGTGCCGGAGCCCAGGAGGCGGGCAGAAAGGACGATGACGTCGTGGACGCCGATTTCGAAGAGGTAAAATAAACCGGGGTTGATAAAACCCGGCGGATGCCTGGATGTCAGGAGGCCTGATGTCCGGGCATCTTTGTTTGTGCGGAAGAAGGGAGGAGAGCAATGAGGTACCTGCTGACCAATGACGACGGGATCTATGCCAGGGGGTTGAGCGCCCTGTACCGGGAACTGTCGAAGGAGGCCGACTGCCTGATCGTGGCGCCGGAAGTGGAGCAGAGCGCTGTCGGGCATGCCATCACGCTCAATCGCCCCCTCATGATAAGGCGCACGAACAAGGACGGAAGCTTTCTGGGATACGCCGTCTCCGGGACGCCGGCGGACTGCGTCAAGATCGGGATCAAGGAGCTTTCGGAAAAGCCCGTGGATCTCGTCGTTTCGGGGATCAACATCGGCTCCAACGTCGGAATCAATGTCATCTATTCCGGAACGGTTTCCGCGGCGACGGAGGGGGCGATCCTGGGGGTTCCCTCCATGGCCGTCTCGCTGGGCACGCTGCGCAATGCCGATTATACCGTTGCCGCCGACTTTGCCCGGATGATGTCCCGCTTCATGATCAAATATTTCGCCGGAAAAAGCGTCGCCCTGAACATCAATGTGCCGCCCCTGCCGAGAAGCGAGATCAAGGGGATCGCGGTAACGCGGCAGGGAAAGGCGCGCCTCATCGAATGTTTCGACAAGCGGGTCGATCCCCGTGAACGGCTTTATTACTGGCTGGCGGGTGAAACGCAGCTTTCGGAGCAGGAGGAGCCCGATTCCGACGGAAGCGCCCTGAGCCGGGGGATGATTTCCATTACCCCGATCCATAACGATATGACGCGCCATGATGCCATCGGCGGCTTGAAGGAGCTCCTGGGGCAGGAAAGCACCCTCTTTACGTCAACGAAATGTGAATGCTCTGACTAGAGGGTTCTTCAGCGGGCGGCAATGACGGGTATCGGGCTCTCCTGGAAAAGGCGGCGGCCCGGCTGATCCACTCCCGTCAGGGCCAGGACCAGCAATTCGATGGATCCTTCCCGGACAAACTGCAGAGCCGTTTCGTCCACCGGCCCCAGCAGGGCGACGGTCACCCAGTCGATGGGAGTATCCTGGTCGTTCTGTTCGAAATAATCCTCCAGCGTTCTGCTCAGGTCGGCAATCCGGCTCTGGTCTTCCGAAATGAGGAGAATCGTCAGGGGCCACACGGCGCTGCGGGAGAGGGCGACGGCCAGGTCCAGGGCGCGGTCCGATTCCCCGCTGCCGTCATAGACCAGCCCCATGCTTTCAATTTCCAGAAACTGGGGGGGGATGACCATCAGAGAGGCCGGGGTGGGGCGTGTCGCGAGTTCAGAAAAGGAAACGGCGTCATTTTGGCCGTTGTCCAGGCCCTTCCGGTGCACGAGCAGGAGGCTGCCCTCCCCGTTGCCCGTAGCCGCATAGATCGAGTCTGCGGAAAGGTCGGGAATTTTCTTCAGGCTTGGTGAAATTCCGGAAAGATTGCAGTCCTTCTGAAAGCTGCGGACGAGGATCTCCTCGGTGGGAGAATCTTCCAGGGCTTTGCCCGCGTACAATCCGACCAGGGGAACATTCAATCTTTTGGCGGCATAAACCCCGTAGGCGACAGCCCTTGAACTGAGCGTCAGCCCGCTCAGAGGAACCAGAATGGATTGGACGGCGGTACGGCTCATGACTTTCCGCTCTCCTTTTTCATCGTTTTTCGGTCTTCCTTGGTTCCATTTACCAGAAGAGGCCGGATCCTTCAACGCCTTTTCCCGCTGTTCGGGAGGGCCATACGCTGAAAAAAATGTCATCCAGGATGTGGGACGAAATCTCGATGTTTGAACGCCTTGAGGAAATCAATACACGGCCGGATCCATTCCAGTTTTATACGGCCGCCGATCTGTGGACGGATGAACACACCTCTGAGCAGATGCTCAAGTTTCACCTGGACCGGGAAATGGATGTCGCATCCCGCAACCATGCCTTCATCGACCGGTCCGCAGATTGGATTGCCTCCCATTTCGACATCGGGGCCGGAAAGAAGATAGCTGACTTCGGCTGCGGCCCCGGATTGTATGCCGTGAGGCTGGCTCGAAGGCAGGCCGCCGTGACCGGCATCGACTTCTCGCAGAGATCCATTCGCTATGCCCGGGAAGCGGCCACCTGGGAAGGGCTGGCCATTCATTACGTAAACATGAACTACCTGGATTTTGAAACGGACGATCGCTTTGATCTCATCGTGATGATCATGTGCGATTTCTGTGCATTGAGCCCCGCACAGAGAAAAACGATCCTGTCCCGGTTCCATGGGCTTCTCGAACTCTCCGGTTCCGTGCTCCTCGATGTGTATTCCCCGGTGGCCTTCGACGAACGGGAAGAGAAGACGGAGTATGGACCCGGTCTCCTCAACGGCTTCTGGTCTCCCGGCAGTTATTACGGCTTTCTCAATACGTTCAAGTATGAAAAGGAAAAGGTGGTTCTCGATAAGTACACGATCATCGAGGCCGGCGGTACGCGGACGATCTACAACTGGCTGCAGTATTTCAGCCCCGAGGACCTGGAAAGGGAGCTTGCGGCGTGCGGGTTTGCCGTCGAAGGGTATTATTCCGATGTGGCGGGGACGCCTTTTTCAGCGCACAGCAGAGAATTTGCCGTCGTTGCAGGAAAGCGGCCGTGATCACGGAACAGGAGTCCGTCTAGATGGGCCGGATTTATCGTTGACAAAAAAATCCAGGCCTCCTACATTCATATCATTTAAGAATCAGAATGTTCAGAACGTCTTGTACCGTGTTTTTTCCCGTCCTCACGGAAGGAAGACGGGCCTGCGGCAGGGAAAGGCGACGTTTCGAGTCGGTGATCTCTGATCCATCTTGAAAACGGTTGTGACTGGAACCAAAGGAGGGGAGACGATGAAAAACCGGATCAATTTCGAGGAAGATACGGCGCGCTCCAGGTGCCTGGCAGATGTGGCCCGGCAGAAGGAGCCGGCGGAAACCCTTATTCAGAATGGAACGCTTTTCAATGCCTTTACCGGCGAGTTCCTTCCGGGGCAGTCCCTGTGGATTGCCGGGGGAAGAATCGCCTACGCGGGGCCTGATTCGGACTGTGTCCGGGATGACCGGACCGAGGTGATCGATGCCGAAGGAATGACCCTCCTTCCCGGACTGATTGACGGCCACACCCACATCCTGATGCGTTCCGGCCTCGAGGAATTCATCCGCCATGTACTTCCCGGCGGAACGACGACGATCATTACGGAGCTGATCGAATTTGCATCCTTCTTCGGCATTCTGGGGATCGAGCCCCTCGTCCGGGCGCTGAAGGACCAGCCGATCCGCTTTTATTACACCCTCCCGCCACTGTGCGCCCTGACGCCCGCCCTGGAACGTACCGCACCGGATAACGCAGCGTATCTCCCCTACCTGGAGGATCCGGAATGCATGGGGGTCGGGGAAATCTACTGGAGCAACCTGTTTCTTGAAGGAACGCAGGGAAGCCGGGTGCAGGAACTGGCCCGGATGGCGATCCTCCTGGGAAAGCGTGCGGAAGGCCATACGGCCGGGGCGCCTGCCAAGAGCCTCCAGGCCTATACCGGATTCGGCTTCTCCTCCGATCACGAACCCATCACGGCCGCAGAAGCCATGGACCGGCTGAGGCTGGGGTGCTGGGTCATGGTCCGCCAGGGCTCCATCCGGAAGGAGCTGCCGGAAATAGCCCCTCTCTTCCGGGAAAACCTGGATTTCCGGCGGATGGCCCTCTGCACGGATTCCGTCGATCCCCAGGAACTCCTGGAGCAGGGCTACCTGGAGGGCTCCCTGCGCTCGGCTCTGAAGCTGGGCATCCCGCCCGCTCAGGCCTACCAGATGGTGACGATCAACGTGGCGGAGCATTTCCGCCTGGACCATCAGCTCGGTTCCCTGTCTCCGGGAAAGGCGGCGGATGTCGTCGTGATCCCCTCTCCGGCGGAGTATGAACCCCGAAGGATTCTAATCGCGGGAAAGACGGTTTTTTCGGAAGGGAAGACCCTCGTCGAGCCGAGGCATGTCGAATTTCCTGAAGCCCTCTTCTCCTCCGTCAGAATAGCAGGCTATCAGCTGGAGGAACCGCGGAAAGCAGGCCGATGCCGAGCCATGGAGCTGGTGAACCGCCTGGTCACCCGAGAAAAGATCATCGATTTTGACAATCCGGAAGATGCGGCCGATGTTCTCTATGCCGCGGCCCTGAACCGGACGGGTGGCGGAAAATCCTTTACGGGATTTCTTAAAGGGTTCGGATTGAAGATGGGGGCCTGCGGCACCACGACATCCTGGGATACGGTGGACATGCTCTGCGCCGGCGCCGATATGGCCTCGATCCGGACCGTCATCGAACGGCTGAGGGAAATCGGCGGAGGGGCCGTGTTCGCCATCGGCGAAACAGTGGTGGCCGAATGTCCCCTTCCCCTGTGCGGGGTCGTTTCCCTTGCGCCCCTGAAAACCCTGGCCGCGCAGATGAGAAATCTGGATGAAGCCCTGCAGAATGCGGGTGCGAGGTGGGAAAAACCCGTCTTGACGCTCGATACCCTGACAACGGCCTCCATCCCCCATCTGCGGATTACCCATGAGGGATATGTCCGCATGCGGGATCGAAAAATCCTGCCGCTCAGCGAGTGATCCCCGTTTTCGCCTTCCGGCGGGCCGACTCCGCCGGAAGGCCCGGTCGTTCCATCTGGTACGATACCGTTGTTTCTCCGCCGCGGGGGTTCCCCATGAATGCGGCCCGCTACCGGAGAAGCGATGCTTCCCCGTTCCGCCGTTCTTTCCCGGCAGGGTTCACATCCCTGTTGCAATAAGGCGGAAATTTACGTATAGGAAACCCCGGAATCGAGGCGGGAATGTTGAACCCTGGAGAGGAATCCGCCGGGAAGGCTGCAGGCGGGTGCAGGCACTCCGGAGTTCCGCCGGAAGGAATGCGCTGTGAGATGACGATGAAACAGGCGGAGCCGGCAACAGGTGGGAAAACAACGTCATGCTGAATTTTAATCTGGATGCAAGTCGGATTGCCATTATCGGACCCGGGCGTCTGGGGACATCCTTCGCATACAAGTTCGGCCGGGACAACAAAAAGGTTGACATCTATTATCACGACGCAGACGTTTGCCGGGCCATCAATCGAGACCATCTCAACCCCAAGCATCTGACCGAGGATCTTGCCCGGCTGGTGGGAGGCATGGAGAAGGTGCCGAGGCTGTCACCCCATGTCGTTGCCACCAACGATCTGGAAAGGATCGTGGAGGATCACGATGTCATCATGCTGTCGGTCACCACGAACCGTCTTCCCGAACTGCTGAGCTACCTGGAGCCCCTGCTGGAAAAGAAAGCGGGGGATACCTGCCTCATTTCGCCGATCAAGGGGCTGACATCCGATGAGTTGACCAAGGAACTCATTACGCCTTCCCAGCTGATCAACAACCATCTTCACCGATTGAAGCACAAATATCAGGTGGTCTGTATCGGGGGGCCTTTCTTCGACGTGGACATCGCCCTGGGGCGTCCCGTATGCGTGACGATTGCCGGAAAGGGCCGGATATGCCGCTTTGTCCGGGAGGAGCTGTTCCAGTTCAATCGCCGGGAGCTGAATTCCTACTACAATTTCGACATCGTGGGTGTGGAGGCCTGCGGATCCCTGAAGAACATTGTGGCCAATATCAAAGGGGTTGCCGATTCCCTGAATCTGGGCGATTCGTTCCCCGGCACCATTTTCGCCCGCTCCGGAGTCGAAATCCGGTCCCTGTCGAAGCTTCTTGGAGGCGACTTTCAGGCCTTCTACAGCCAGGCCGGGGTGGGGGACATGTATGTGACCCTTTCCTCCTACGCCAGCAAGAACTATCGCTACGGCAAATATTTCTATGAACTCTACAACGGCAACCCCATCGAGACCAATCTGAAGGTTCTGGCGCGCATCGACGGGACGCCGGAAGGCCCCAACACCATCAAGAATGTTCACCGCTTCCTGGAAAAGAAGAATATGTACAGCCCGCTCTTTCAATGCGCTTACCAGATTTTCAATGAAGGGGGGAACAAAGCGAAGATGAAGGAGCTGCTCATCCAGTCCTGCCAGCTCGACCGGCGGGTCAAGGAATACATCGGGCCGGTTTCCCGGTTCCTGTACCACATCATGCCGAATCTGTGGTACCGCCGGGACAAGGGGATCCTGGCCAACCTGGACAGGTAGGGGCGATGGGCGAGTCTGGTTTCAAATAAGGGCTTGACTTTATCCGGCCGCCTATGGTAGCGGGATTGGAAAATTTCAGCTAAAGTCGGATGGTGACAGGTTATCGGAATGATGACATCTCCTGCGAATCAACCGGTGGGCTGGTGGTGGCCTTTGAATAGTCCCTGCCCACAATGATCAGATAACATTCCTTTCAGGTGTGGGTGGAAAAATCCTTCCCATGCCTTTGACGCAAACCGGAAAGCCATGGGAAACCCCATGGCTTTTTTAATCATTTCCGCCACTGGAGAAAGAGGCGCCGGAAATACGATCAATCAGTTAAAAAAGGAGAAAAAGATATGGAACCACGTAAGATTGTCTTGGAAGACAGCGAGATCCCCAGGCAATGGTATAACATCCAGGCGGACCTCCCGAAACCCCTCAGCCCACCACTTCACCCGGCTACGCAGCAGCCTGTCGGTCCCGATGATCTGGCCCCGATTTTCCCCATGAACATCATCGAACAGGAAGTCAGTACGCAGCGATGGATTGACATCCCTGAAGAAGTTTTGGAGAAGTACCTGATCTGGCGGCCTTCGCCCCTGTACCGGGCCAGGAGTTTTGAGAAACTCCTCGATGCGCCGGTGAAGATCTATTACAAAAACGAAGGGGTCAGCCCTGCCGGATCCCACAAGCCCAATGCCGCCGTTCCCATGGCTTACTACAACAGGCAGTTCGGCATCAAGAGACTGACAACGGAGACGGGGGCCGGACAATGGGGCAGCGCCCTGAGCATGGCGGCCGCCATGTTCGATCTGGAATGCCGTGTATACATGGTCCGGGTCAGCTTTGAGCAGAAGCCCTACCGGCGGATGCTCATGAATACCTGGGGGGCGGAATGCCTGTCCAGCCCCAGTGAGGTGACTCAGATCGGGAGGAAGATCCGGGCCGAATATCCCGATACCCCGGGCAGCCTGGGGATTGCCATCAGCGAAGCGATCGAAGACGCCGTAACCTCGAAGAACACCCGTTATGCCCTGGGGAGCGTCCTGAATCACGTCCTCCTCTATCAGACCATCATCGGCCTGGAGGCTCACAAGCAGATGGAGAAAATCGGGATTTATCCCGACGTGGTCATGGGCTGCTGCGGCGGCGGAAGCAACTTCGCGGGCCTGTCGCTGCCCTTCGTCAAGGATAAGATCGAGGGAAAGCAGGTGGAGATCATCGGGGCGGAGCCCTCCTCCTGCCCGACCCTGACCCGGGGCCCCTTTGCCTATGATTTCGGAGATCTGGCAAAAATGACGCCCCTGCTGCCGATGCACACCCTGGGGCATGATTACGTCCCGGCGCCGATCCATGCCGGGGGGCTGCGCTATCATGGGATGGCGCCCATTGTAAGCCACCTGCTCAATCTGGGGCTCATCGGGGCCCGGTCCTTCCACCAGCTCGACACCTTTGATGCCGGAATCAAGTGGGCGCGTTCGGAAGGGTTCGTCCCCGCGCCGGAAACCTGCCATGTCCTTGCCGCCGTCGTGGAAGAAGCCCGGAGGGCGAAGGAGGAGGGCAGGGAAAAGGTCATTCTCTTCAATTGGAGCGGACACGGCTTGATCGATCTCACCGCGTACGACGCCTATCTGTCAGGCAACCTGGTGCCCTATGAACTGCCGGATGAAGAAATCCAGCGCGTCCTGCAGGCGGTGGAGAACATGCCCAAACCCCGGAGCTTCTGATTTTGGCGGATCCTGCGGCGGGAAACGGGGAGGGGTTCAGCCCCTTTCCCCGCCGTATCCCCCTCATTCCTCTCCGGATCGAAAGGCCCTGTGACTCCCCTGTCATCAGAGGGGGGTGCGGCAGGAACGGGGTTTCCCTCCGGAGATCCTTCTCGGTGCTCTCATGGAATCTTTTGACGACCTGACCATACGATGTCCCCGTCTGGGGCATGAAGTCCCTTTTTCCTATTGCCGTCGCGAGTCCGGAGATCTTCCCTGCATCCGCGTCCTTTCGTGCTGGGAATCCCGCATCCCGGCGGAGGCGTGCCTGCGGAAACAGATGACCGCGGAAACCTGGGAACGGTTCTGCCGTCAGGAACCGAAAAACAAGGTGTCTTCTCTCATCGAACTGATCGAGGCGGCCAAAAAACGCGGCAAAACGAAGGATTAGGGGACTGTCGGGACCAAAGGCGCATCAGCGCCGCAGAGGTCTTGCAGAACGTGGAACGGCCATGGATCACTTGAAATCAAACGAACAGGCGGCGGACCGGGATCGCCGGCCTCTCGCGGATCGGATGAGGCCGCAGACTCTGGAGGAGTTTTCCGGGCAGGGCCATCTCCTGAAGGAGGGGAGTCTGCTGCGTCGGGCGATCGAGGAAGACCGGCTCTTTTCCGTCATCTTCTGGGGGCCTCCGGGTTCCGGGAAGACCACCCTGGCGCGGATACTGGCCGGGGAAACCAGGGCCTGGTTCACTTCCTTTTCCGCCGTGCTTTCCGGGGTCAAGGAACTTCGGAAGGTTGTGGAGGAAGCAGAAGCCCTGTGGCGGGATTCCAGGCAGAAAACGATCCTTTTTGTCGACGAGATCCACCGGTTCAACAAGGCCCAGCAGGATGCCTTCCTTCCCCATGTGGAGAGCGGCCTGATCACGCTTATCGGGGCAACGACGGAAAACCCCTCCTTCGAGGTCATTGCCCCCCTTTTGTCCCGCTGCCGGGTTCTGGTGCTCAAGGCCTATTCCGAGGAGGACCTGGCCCGGATCATTTCCCGCGCATTGAACGACCGCCAACGGGGGCTGGGAGCCCTCGAACTGACCCTAGATCCGGATGCCCTGGAGCACCTTGTCCGCACCGCCGACGGGGATGCCCGGACCGCCCTCAACAGCCTGGAGGCCGTCGCTTCCCTTCTGGCTGTGGGGGAGGGGAAACCGGGGCGGATTTCCCGCCTTCAGGTGGAGGAGGCCCTGCAGCGAAAATCCCTTCAGTACGACAAGTCGGGGGAGGAACATTACAATCTGATCTCCGCCTTCCACAAGAGCCTCCGGGGTAGTGATCCCGATGCCGCCCTCTACTGGATGGGACGGATGCTTTCCGCCGGAGAGGACCCTCGCTATCTCGCCCGGCGGATGGTGCGGTTTGCGTCGGAGGATGTGGGCAATGCCGATCCCATGGCGTTAAACATTGCCGTCGCCGCCATGCAGGCCTTTTCGTTCATCGGCTTGCCCGAAGGCGAGCTGGCCCTGGCTCAGGCCGCCGTCTACCTGGCGACGGCGCCCAAGAGCAATGCCCTGTATGCCGGATACAGACGGGTGAAGGAGACGATCGCTTCCACCGGAACGCTTCCCGTTCCTCTCCACATCCGCAATGCCCCGACGCGACTCATGAAGGATCTCGGGTACGGACGGGATTACCGCTATGCCCATGACTATGAAGACGCCTTCGTTCCCCAGGATTATCTGCCGGAAGCCCTTTCCGGAAAAACGCCGCCGTTCTACCGCCCCACAGACCGCGGTTATGAGCGGACGATTCGGGACCGCCTGGAAAAATGGAGAAAGCTCCTGGAGAAGGCCCGGAAAAACGGGCCGGGTTCCCCCGAAACATAAGAAAAACCCCTCTGCCTGCTATTTTTTCTCCAGGACCCCCCGTAATGTGACGGCCAGGGAACGCAGCGAAAAGGGTTTCTGAATGAAATTCAGGGATTTGTCCAACACGCCGTGCTGGGCAATCACATCGGCCGGATAGCCTGACATGAACAGGCATTTTACCTTCGGGTGCAGGGAAAGAAGGCTCCTGGAAAGCTCCAGTCCGTTCATCCTGGGCATGACCACGTCGGTCAGGAGCAGGTGGATCTCGCCGGGATGCTCACCGGCGATACGGAGGGCATCATCCGGACAGGAGGAAGCCAGCGCGGTATAACCCAGTTCCTGGAGCATCATGATGTTCATCTTCAGGATCACCTCCTCGTCCTCAACCACCAGAATGGTCTCATGACCCCGGGGCGGCGCCTCGGGACCCTCTTCCTGTAACCCTTCGAGCCTGCCTTTGTACCGGGGCAGGTAGATCTTGAAGTTGGAGCCATTACCCTCCTGGCTGTCTACATCGATAAACCCATTGTTCTGTTTCACGATGCCGTAGACTGTGGCAAGCCCCAGGCCCGTGCCCTTTCCCGACTCCTTGGTGGTGAAGAACGGTTCGAAGAGGTTCTCCAGGATCTCCCCGCTCATGCCGAAACCGTCGTCACTCACGGCCAGCAGCACATAGTCGCCGGGGACGCAATCCGGATGGCGGGCTCGACAGGATTCGCCGAGGGTGACGTTTTCCGTTTCAATGGTGATGTTGCCGATGCCGGCAATGGCATCCCGGGCGTTGACGCACAGATTGGCCAATATCTGGTCGATCTGGGAGGGATCCATATTAACCGGCCACAGGCCATTGCCCGGCTGCCAGATGAGATCGATGTCTTCGCCGATGAGGCGCCGCAGAAATTTCAGCATGCTTTCAAGGGTTTCGTTCAAATCCAGCACCTTCGGGACGATCGTCTGCTTGCGCGCAAAGGCCAGAAGCTGCCGGGTCAGGTTGGCGGAGCGTTCGGCAGCCTTTCGGATCTGCTGCAGGCTGGCAGCGACAGGGTGAGCCGGATCCACCCTGCTGAAGGCCAGATCCGTGTACCCGATGATGACCCCCAACATGTTGTTGAAGTCGTGGGCGACGCCACCGGCCAGCCTGCCGATGGATTCCATCTTCTGGGCCTGGGCGAACTGTGCCCGCAGCTTATCCTGCTCTTCTTCCGCCCGTTTGCGTTCGGTGATGTCTTCCGATATGCCGAGGAGGTAGGCGGGTTTCCCATTTCTGTCGGGGATAGGAATCTTTTTGGTGTGCAGGATTCGTGTCCCCGACTTCGATTCAACGAGCTCCTCGGGGATGTCGTACAGCTGCCCGCTCTCCAGCACCTCCCGGTCCTTTTTAAGAAAAAAGTCCGCCTGCTCCCTTGGGAAGAAGTCGTAATCGCTCTTGCCGATCAGTTCCTCCCTCCTGTATCCAAGAAGATGTTCGCCGGCCCTGTTAAACCGGATGAATTTCAATTCACGGGAATCCTTGATAAAAATCATGTTGGGAATGTTCTCGATGATCGATGACAGGAACTCTTCCCTTTCCTTGAGCATCTCCTCGGCCCGCTTGTGTTCCGTGACGTCCTCCAGAGTCTCCACGGCGCCGAGAATGTTTCCCTTGGAATCCTTTATGGTTGACGCCGTAAAATAGAGCCACTTCCCTCCATCCCCGATCTCGGGGAAAAAGTCCGTCCCCTCGTAAGCGCCATCCACGAGCACCGATTTCGCGTACTTCCCTTCATAGAGCAGCGGGATTTTCTCCACAGCCCCGTCTATGAGCAGATCGGCCATCGTGGGTCGTTTCTTTCCGTAGAAGGGGACGGACTGGCCATCCGTGCCCACCATCTCCTCGGCCCTGACCCCGCTGTATTTCTCAAGGGCCTTATTCCACATCACGACCCTGTGATCCCTTCCGATTACAAATTGAGGGATCGGTGAGCCGTCAAGAATGTTCCGCAGAAGGTTCTCGCTGTTACGAAGAGCTTCTTCCGTGCGCTTGCGTTCGGTAATGTCGCGAAGGGATTCGATGGCGCCGATGATCTTTCCGGAAGAGTCGCGTAATTTTGATGCGGTTCCCGACAGATAGGCACCCTTTCCGCCATAGGCGCTTGGCACGTAGGCCTCGGCGTACAGGATGGCACCGCCCTTCCTGAAGACATAGTTATAGTGATCTTTCTCATAATCATCATCCGGCAGGAGGGCGAGATCGATCAGAAGCGGTCTGGCCCTGCCGTAAAAGGGAATGGCGTATTCATACCTTTCCCTGCCGATCATCTCCCCTTTGGAAACCTGGGTCAACTGCTCCATGGACCTGTTCCACGCGATGACCTTCCCGCTGCGATCAATCGCAAAGATGGCGTCTGGAAGGGCGTCAATGATTTCGTCAAGCGTCTTGTAGGAATCCCAGAGTGGTTCATCGGCCTTCCTGAGCTTTACACGCTCGATCAGCTGATGAATCGAAACGGCGAGACTATCGATTTCATCCTCTCCTTTGGTTGAAAACAGGGGAGAGGAACCCTCATCCTCCAGGGCTTCCCGGACCATGTCCCTTATTCTGTCAATGCGACTCTGTTTTTGCGTTTCAGTCATCTCTGCCTCTCTCGTGGTTGCGATAGGGACGATTGAATCTGGATTTCCGGGGAAATCCGCACTCAACGAAGGATCTTCGCTCAATGCGGATCGTTAAAGGTGAAATCGCAGGACGCTCTTTGATGCCGTCCCGTCAGCTGCGGTCCAGTTCCTGGCGGAGCATCCTCATCAAATCCAGGCTCTTGAAGGGTTTCTGGATGAGCTTGAGTCCATGGTCGAGAATAAAGTTCGTGTGCACGGCGTCTTCGCTGTATCCGCTCATGAAAAGGCAGCGGATTTCGGGGTTGATGGCGCGGATTTCGTCATAGACGGTACGTCCGCCCTTGCGGGGCATCACGACATCCAGCAGCAGCAGGTCGACCTCCCGGCCGTGCTCCTGGTAGATTCGCAGTGCGTCCTCGCCGTCGACGGCGGCCAGGACTCGATATCCGGCCATCTTGAGCATCTCGGTCGTCAGAAAACGAAGCGGTTCGTCGTCTTCCGCCATGAGAATGGTCTCATGGCCGCCCGGGGAGGGGACCTGTCTTTCCTCGAGGATTTCTTCGTCGGTGCTTTCGGTGACCGGTAGGTAGACATTGAAACGGGAGCCTTTCCCCGTTTCGCTGTAGACCTGGATCATGCCGTCGTGCTGCCGTACGACGCCGTAAACGGTGGCCAAGCCGAGACCTGTGCCATGCGACTTTTCCTTGGTCGTAAAAAAGGGCTCGAAGATCTTTTTCTGCGTTTCCCCGTCCATGCCGCAGCCTGAATCCGTAATGCTCAAGAGGACGTACCGGCCCGGCTTCGCCCAATCATGGTGGATGCAATAGTCTTCATCGAGCCAGACGTTTTGAGTTTCAATGGACAGGCGGCCTCCATCAGGCATGGCATCCCGTGCGTTGACGCAGAGATTGATGAGCACCTGTTCGATCTGGCTCCGGTCGGCGTTCACCTTCCATAGAGCATGGCCGGGATGGATACTCAGCTCGATGTTTTCGCCGATCAGGCGACGGAGCATTTTCATCAGATGGTCGACGGCCTGGTTCAGGTCCAGGGGGCCGAGCTGGAGCACCTGCCGCCTGCTGAAGGCGAGAAGCTGGCGGGTCAGAGCCGCCGCTCTCTCACCGGCCTTTTCCACCTCCTTCAATTTCCCGTAGTTCCTGTCGTTGTGTCCCATGGAGAAGAGCACCATGTTGGTGTAGCCCAGGATGGCCTGGAGGATGTTGTTGAAGTCGTGGGCGACACCGCCGGCGAGTTGGCCGATGGCCTCCATTTTCTGAGCCTGGCGCAGTTGCTCTTCAAGGGCTTTGCGTGTCGTGATATCCTGGACAATGACCATGGATCCTTCGGACGCGTCCCTGCCGTTGAGATACGACCGGCTCAGCAGGACCCAGATGCTCCCCCCGTCCTTCCGCTTCATCCTCACCTCCTTTGTCGCGTAGTACGATGATGAATAAAGGGCCTCTCCAACGGCCCGGTATTCGTCGCCGCTGAAATAGAGGAAATCCGTCCTGCGGCCGACCATTTCTTCAGGCCGGTACCCGAAGGTCTGGACGCAATGATCGTTGACCCTGGTCAGGATTCTGTCCTCATCGATGACGCCGATGGCGAGGGGAGCCGCCTGGAACAGGACCCTCCAGAGGGCTTCATTCTGCTTGTGGGCCGTGATATCGTGAGATGAAGAGATGACGGCCTTGACCTTTCCGGAGGCGTCCCGTTCGGGAATGAGCATCGAGTCCAGCCACGTTCCGTCGGGAAGTTGGAACTCCGTGCGGCCGATCTCCCCGGAGAGAAAGGCATGCTCCGTTGCCTGCTCCATCAGGGAGCAAAGCTCTTCGGGGGCTCCCGCTTCTTCAAGGGTTTTTCCGATGAAGTTCCCGGGGGGAATTCCGGTCTGTTCCTTCACGTTGGGATTGACATACAGGAGGCGATGGCGGCGATCAAAACGCATGATCGTGTCCCGGCTGTTTTCCACAACGGCGCGGAACTTCTCTTCGCTTTCCCGGAGCGCCGTCTCCGTCGCTTTGCGCCGGGTGATGTCCCGGACATTGGCCAGTACGACGGGACGGCTGCCAAGATCGATCCGTTTGAGGGCGACATCGACATCGAACAGGGAGCCGTCGTTCGGCCGCTTTGCCTTCCATTCAAAGGTGACCGTTTCCCCCTTCATGACCCGGTCCCATCGTTCCTTCTGCTCCGCCAGGGAGCTGCCCTCGCAGGAAAAATCGTCGATGATGGTGGAGCGGATCGCCTGTTCTTTCGTGATCTCATAGAGATCAAGCATTCTCTGGTTGCCTTCCAGGATCCGCCCTTCGAGGTCATGAATGAAAATGGCGTCGTAGGTGTTGTCAAGGATCGTCCGGAGAGCCTGCTCCGATTTTCTCAAGGCCCGTTCCGCCTTCTTCCGCTCGCTGATATCCCGGGATATGACGAGAATTCCGGTGAGCTTACCTTGCGTGTCCCGGATAAAGGAAAAATTGGCTTCCATCCAGATCAGGGAGCCATCCTTCCGGAAGGTTTCTAGTTCCAGCGTTCTGGTCCTGTCCGGATCGGCGGTCCCGGTTGCTTCCAGCGTCATCTCTTCCTCGAAAGCAGAAAGGACCTGCTGCAGGGATTCCGGGGTAAGGTCCTGATCGATGGTTCTTTCTGAAGCCTCTTCGACGGTGAACCCACGGATTCGAAACACGGAGGGGCTCAGATAGACGCAACGCTGATTCAAGTCCAGGATGCGGATGATGTCCGCGGTATTTCCCATGATGAAGCGATATTTCGCTTCGATTTCCCTGAGAGAGTCATCCATGTGCTGATGCTCTGCCTTGTACAGCTCCAGCTCTTGAATATGTTGCTTCAGCGAGGAAATTTCATCGAGGAGTTCCTGATGTCCCCTGTTTATTGCGTCCATGTGTCCCATCAGATCGGTTTTCTCCCGTATCGGATCTCAAAAGGATGACCGTGAAAAGAAAAAAGGTCCATTATATAAGGAAATAAAAGACAAAAAATTTTATCACTTTTGTCAGAAGATTGACAGATTTTATTATCATGAGAGGCAAGAAACATTCCCGTTTTCCTGTTATGTTGAACTCGATGCGGAATTCCCATGAGAAGGTTCAGGGGTGGTCTTTCTGAGATTGTCTTGACAGGAGGGAAGCATTTTAATTATGGTTCAGATCATTACAATATCCTTTCAAACGCGAGAGGTCCAGATCAGGCTCAGATTCTTCTGTTCGGCGATCGCGCAGGACGACAGGTCCAATCACGGCTGGAGGCGGAGGGAACCATGTTTCTAAGCGGGTTTGTACATCGGGGAGAGCTGTTTCAGATTGCCGAACGGTGGTTCCGGGAAAAGCTGGAACCCAGCGATGCCCGGCGCCTCACGGAAATCCTCATTGCCGACGGGTTCATCCTGGGCGAGACGCTGCAGGACCTTACCCGCTTTCTCGTTCACGAGCTTCATCCGCAGCCTGCAGCCTGCACGGGACATCCCATTTCTTTCAAGGGGCAGCTCCGAAACGCCCTCCTCAGCTTCCAGGGGGACCTCTCCCCGCGTGTCCGTGAGCTGCTTTCGACATATCAGCGGAATCCGGATTTTTTCTACCGGGATGCCCCCATAAACGGCGTCATGTATTTAGGCGACGCGGGAGAGCTTCTTGCCGCCTGTCGCATCAAGCGCCCCCGCCGCGTGGCGGAGAAGGCCAATCGCAGAATCGCGTCATGGCTTTTCAGCATCGTGCAGTCCGAAGCCGAGAAACTGGCGGGGGAGCGGGCCAGCCGGATGGGGGTTCCCCTCAGCCTGCTGCTGACTCCTGAAGAGGAAATGGTGGAGGAATTCGCCCGGGCTGAAGAGATCATCTCTCGAAAGTTCATCTCCGGAGAAATTTCCTTCGACCCGGAGTTCCTCACCATCCATGATGTCGGCGGCATCAAGATGGTCGGGACGCCGGAAGAGCTGCTGATGATCGAGGAGTCTCTTTCGAAGCGCCGGAATTGCCGGATCGTTGAAAGGGAATCCCTTCAGGGCCTTTACAACGCCGTCAATCTAATCGTGGAGATTCCCTGGAATCGGGAAGAGGTCTGCAGGCGCTACGAAAAGAAACGCTGGTGGGAGCACGTCGGAAACCGCGGGCTTTCGGAGGCTTACCTGAGGCGCGGTCTGGCAAACCTGCTCGGGAATGCCGAAGATTCCATCAAGATCGAAGTCATCTTGACCACCTTCCCCGACCTGGTTGAATCGGAACTGGGAAATTCCATCCACGAAAAGCGGATCATCACCCAGCGGGACAATAAGGATTACAAGGGGAATATCCCCCTCAACATCGAATTCCTGGTGGAGTATCTCTTTGCCGTGGGGTTCAGCCCTCGAATCGAGGTGGATTCCATTCCCATTCATCTCTGGGGCCGTTATCTCCCCGACACCCTTTTTTCCCACATCCGCAGGCTACACAATATGCCTCCCCAGGACCTGTTTTACTGAGACCGGTCCCTGGGCGGGGGGATGTCCTCAACCGGGAAGTTCTCGCTCTCCCCATCGGCGGCCTTCTGCGCTTCCTGGTCCCTCGGCGCAGCCGGAGCCGCGTCTGTGACGCGGCTCCGGCAGGGCGCGTCCAGGACCTCCCGGATCTTCCTGGAGAGGCCTTCGATGTTGAACGGCTTCTGGATAAATCCGCCGCACCCCCGGTCCATGATCGACTGCGCCTGACCATCGAGGCTGTAGCCGCTGCTGAGCATGACTTTTGCCTCAGGGTTCAGTTCCCGGATGCGGTCGAAGGTTTCTCCCCCTGACAGTTCAGGCATGATCATATCGAGAATGACCAGGCCGATGTCGTTTTTCTTTTTCCGGTAAAAGGCGATGGCCTCCTGCCCGCTTGTCGCCTCATGGACCGTATATCCCAGAAATTCGAGCATGGCTTTGCTCACGGCAAGGATGGTGGGCTCATCATCGACCAGAAGGACCACTTCGCTGCCTCTGAGGGTATGCGATTCAGGCGGCTTCTCTTCGAGGACTTTTTTATCCGATGCGGGGAGATAGAGGGTGAAGGCCGCACCGCGCCCCGGTTCACTGTCAACAAAAATGAAGCCGCCATGTCCCTTGACAATCCCGTAAACCATGGCCAGCCCCAATCCGGATCCCCTTCCCATCTTCTTCGTGGTGAAGAAGGGGTCAAAGATCCGTTTGCTTGTCTCTTCGTCCATGCCGATTCCCGTGTCGGCCACACGGATCATGACGTAATGACCCAAAGGCATGGCGTGAGGCATCATGTCATCCTTGCCGATGGTCACGTTCCTTGCTTCGAGGAGGAGTTGTCCCCCGGCCGGCATGGCATGCTAGGCGTTGACGTAGAGATTCAGGAGGGCCTGTTCGATCTGGCCGCGGTCAACCTCGACGGTCCAGAGGTTCTTGTCGAATTTTCTGGTGATGGTGAGCTCCTTCCTCGTTCGGCCGAACAGGGAAGAGCTCTTCTTGATGAGCTTGTTGATGTCGACGGGCTGTATCTCATACCGGCCGCCCCGGGCGAAGCCCAGGAGCTGCCGGGTAAGGCCGGAGGCGCTTTAAACCTGTTCATCGATGTGCTTTAAATATTCGTGATGGGGATGATGCGGATCGATCTCCTGAAGAAGCAGGGAAACGTATCCCTCGATCCCCATGAGGATGTTGTTGAAATCGTGAGCGACGCCGCCGGCCAGAGTGCCGATCGCCTCCATCTTCTGTGCCTGGATCAGTTGAGATTCCAGGCGTTTCTTGTCGGTGATGTCGCGCATGCTGACGATGGCCCCGGTGACGTCTCCCCTTTCGTTGCGAAGAAGACTCGCCTTGCCCCGCATCAGCCGGCTCGGCCTGCGCACGAAGGGCATCTCTGCTTCAACATAGACGGTATCGCCATCCTTTTTGATGAAGGAATATTTCCCGGCAATTGCGTCATCCCACGAAAGGAGCAGGTCGATGGAGATCGGGCGCCGCTCGCCGTAGAGGGGGATGGCGTATTCATAGTTTCCCCGGCCGACCATTTCTTCCGCGGAAAAGCCGGTCAGCTCTTCGAGCGCCCTGTTCCAGGATATGACTTTCCCGTCAAGGTCGATCGCAAAGGTGGCGTCGGGAAGAAACTCGATGATGCTGGCAAGGCGGCTTTCAGAGGATTTCAGCGCTTCTTCCGATTTTTTCCGCTCGATGAGCCGCCACATACCCTCCATGAGCAGGGTGAGCTGCTGGACATCCGTTTCATGGTAGTCGTCCCTTTTGTTTCCTACCCCGGCGACCAGCACGATGCGGGATTCAACGAACACGGGAATGTTCATGTGCCGGATCACCTCGACGTGACCGGCGGGGCAGCCTTTTTTCCAGGGGTTGGGCGACGCGTAATCGTTTTTAACGATCGGTTTCCTCTGCCGAACCGCTTCCCCCCAGAGGCCGGTGGCGATCACGGGATAGTGGATGGGCTTCTGTTCTGTAGCACATTGAGCCATGGCGGATCGGGACCAGGAGTGCATCGTCAGGATGCTCTCGTCCTCATTCACAAAGGCCAGGTAGCCGATGGTGCTCCTCGTCAGTTCGACGGCTTTTTCCAGGGCGAAATCCGTTATTTCGTGGATGGAGGCGCTTGTCATTGAATTCAGCTGCAGCAGCGCCTCCGTTCGTTCGGCATTGAGCTTCATGGCCTCGTCGGCCCGCTTGAGGGCCGTAATGTCCGTGGAGATGCCGCACAGGCCGTAGATGCTTCCGCTGCCGTCCCTGAGGGGGATCTTCACCGTCCAGTATGTCCGCGGCGCCTGATCCGCCGAAGCAAGATCAACCTCTTCGCGGGTAACGGTTTCTCCATGCTCGATGACGCGGCGGTCGCTTCTCCTGATTTCTTCGACGGAGGCGGCTGAGAAAAAGCTGGTGTCGTCTTTCCCGATGATTTCCTGTTCGCTGGAGCCGAAGAGCCGGCCCACCATGCTGTTGACATAGGTATAGCGAGACCCTCTGTCTTTGAGAAAGATATAGGCGCCGACATTGTTCAGGATCGTATTCCGGAGCTCCTCGCTGTTCTGGAGCGCTTCTTCTGTCCGTTTATGATCGGTGGTGTCGCGGACGATGCCGGCGACCCCGACCACCTCGCCAGCCACAAAGAGGGGAAATTTATGGGTTTCATAGAATCTTTCCCCTACCGGCTCCGCGGTGACCACGAGAGCCCGGCTGCGAACAGCCCGTTGATCACTCTCCCGGCAGGCGCGGGCCACCTCCCCGGGCATGAGTTCGAAGTCGGTCCTGCCCAGGATCTCCTCCTCCCTGCGGCCGAAGAATCGGGCATTGGCGGCATTGACGAGGAGGTAACGGTATTGAAGGTCTTTCAGAAAGAACAAATCCGGCGCGGTGTCGATGAGGAGCCGCAACTGCTGCAGAGAGAATCGCAAGGAGTCCTCTTCCCTCTTTCGCAGGGCGGCGGATTGTTCAAGCTCCCGGATCCTCTCCTGCAGGGCGGCGATTTCTTGAAGAAGATCACGGCTCGTTTCCGAAAGCTCGCTCATGGACTTCCCGCGTGTTAGGCTGAAAGGATAGTGACGTATTAACATTTATTTAATACACATTAACGTGTTTATCGATTCATGTCAACCGGGCATCCGGCGGGTACCTGTGATTGACGTGCGCCGTTGAAAAAGAATCCCTCCGGGCAGCCCGGGCTTGAGATTTTAATGCGGATCTGTCGACGGCTGAAGGCGGGATGGGGATGGAAAGGAGAATCTTGGAATGCCGTTGCGGAATACCTGGAAGTCCGTGGGATCGCGTGGAGTCGGCCCGGCGGGCCGTTCCGCATCGGTTTTACAGCAGATCGGCAGCATCCCGGATGCGCCGCGCCTCCTCGATGAGGGAACCAATCCGGGATGTTTTTTCGTCGAGGCGCGACAACGGCTCTTTGAGGTCGTATTGAATTTCAAGGAAAAGCCGCTCGAACATGGAAGAGATCTCTCGATCCAGGCGCTCCCGGAACTCATTTCGTGATGTCGTCATCTTTTCCGAGAATTCATTCATGAGCGCCGAACGCTTCCAGAGCAGTGTTGCGGCGACCAGGCCGGTCCCTAAAGCGGTCAGGATACCGCCGGTTATGTCAAAGGCGATGAGGTGCGTTGCCATGGCGATGACAGCGCCAATGGCCGCAATCCCCCCGCCGGTCAGCGTGAGTTTGCCGAGTTCGGAGCCCTGAACGCCTTTTTCGGTGACGATGTCTGAGATGCGGAGGTCCTGGAGCTGGTGCCGAAGCCGTTCGAGGATCTCCATGCGGTCCGCGGCGGCGGGATATCCGGCCTTTTGTTGCCCCTCCCGCCGGTGCTCGATGGCCGTGGTCAGATCATCGAGCATGGTTTTCATCTCATCGGAGAGGTCCTTTGAAATGCGGGAGGACTCGGCCTCAATCTCTTTTTCAGCCGTTCGCTCGAACGTTTCGCGGGTTTCGTTGATCCATGTTTTTACATCCTTATCGCGAAGGAAGGGAATGGAGCGGCGCAGGATCGTCCCGATCTCCAAGCCTTGCCGGAAATCCTCCTCAAGTCCGGAGGCAAGACGGTCATAGGAAACGCCCAGACTGTCCACCACCAGCCGCCTGAGCGAAAGCGCCTTCTCACGGCGCCCGTCCACCCTGGCCAGGAGGTCCTGGTAGAAGGCCTTGTCCTCCGCAATGGAGGCCTCCTCCGTGCGAAGTTTCGCAAGCAGGTCGCCGGCGATTTTCCGGACGGTGTCCCGTGACACCTCCAGTTTCATGCTCCAGACCTCGCCGCTCTCCACGGTGTTGCACAGATATTCCCGAAACTCCGCAAAACCGCTGTCCGATGCTCCCTCCATTTCCCGCTTCGCGGAGACCGTAAATAAGATGGGGTTCTGGACGTTGCGCTCGCGGGCGTACTGCCTCACCCGGTCCGA
>NZ_JAXGNC010000010.1:0-106416 GCF_040768185.1 Syntrophus sp. (in: bacteria)
CTGCAGGCCGTCGTGCTGGACGAGGCGGCGCTGGGGCAGAAGACGGTCACGGTGGTATCGCAGACGAATCTGGCGACGAAACTGGGGGTCAAACCGCAACAGGCGACGGGAAGCACGACGTTGGCAGGTCAGGGGCAGGCTCAGGCTTTTCCGAAACCGGAGGAGCAGCATGTGGCGAAGATCGCCTGGGACGTTATCCGCAAGCTGGAAAATCAGCCGCAGCTCATCCCGGACATTCATTCCTTGAAAAAGCCGGAGATTCAAGCGGCCATTATAAAAACGGTAGAGGAACAGCGTCAGCCCGCGCAGTTGGAACTGGAGGGCATGACGGAAAAACCGGATATCGCAGCCGTCGTGGCCAAAACGGTCGAATTGTTTACCGAACAGACCATCAACATCCCCCGTATCCTCGTGACGCCGAAGGGGGAAGTGAAGTCGGGTTTCAAACCCTTTACGCTGTCCCTGGAGACACTGAAGTATCCGGCCGTTTCCGATGAGCTTTGGATTCAGCATCTCCGCACTCATCAAACGGAAGTGCTGGCATTGAACCGCGGCGGAATTGAAGAAGTACGTCCAGAGGATTACGTGGTGAGCGGCCTGGTCGATTTCGATGACATTTCTTATGACGATCATGCCGATCTTCTCTACAATCTGGCCGCACAGACGGTGCAGCATTTTCAAACCTATCTTTCCAAGGAAGAAACGCGGAAGGTGCTCCGCTGTTACCAGCGGGATATCGCGCGGTTCATCCATGTGCAGATGCAGGACCATTATTGGGAGGATGCGGCCGGTTACGAAGTGATCGTGAGCAAAGGTTACACGGAGCTGAAGGAAAGCGCCTATACCTGTTCCGCAGCGGAGCCGCCTATGGATTACCATGTGTCTCCTGTAGACAAGAGCAACATGGCGAAATATCTCTTCAACGGTTTTACCCGTTGCCTGTATCCGGTACAGAAGTTCGACTCGGAAGCGGAACGTCGGCTGGCCTTGATTCTAGACAGGGATTCCCTCAAGTGGTTCAAACCCGCCAAAGGCCAGTTCCAGCTCTTTTATCGTCATGGCGCCGACCATCTTGAATATCAGCCGGATTTTGTCGCGGAAACGGCGGATACAATTTTTATGCTCGAACCGAAAGCCCGGAATCAGATGGAGGATGAGATTGTGTTGGTAAAAAAGGAGGCGGCTGTTCAGTGGTGCGCCAACGCATCGAACCATGCGTTAAGCAGCGGCGGCAAACCTTGGCGTTATATTCTCATCCCCCATGACGAAATTTCCACGAACATCACCCTGGATGCCTTGGCGAAGCGATTCGGCCTGTGAATTTATATAGGGTGAAATAAGCAGATCGCTCTATAAAGACCCGCATGGCGAGTTTTCGGTCCTTGACCGGCCTTGCCCCGCGGAGAGATGACGAAGCGGCGGGGGGATTGCGTGACAATATATCAATGCATCAGACATGACCGTTAAGATCAGGAGGTTGAAATGCCGCTGGCAAAGGTGAATGGAACGGAGCTTTATTACGCGCTTGAAGGCCCCGAACAGGGGGAGGTCGTGATGTTTTCGAATTCTCTGGCATCAGACCTCAGGATATGGAAATTTCAGGCGCCTGCGTTTGCGGAAGCCGGTTACCGGCTGCTGCGTTATGACAGCCGCGGCCACGGGCAGTCGGCCTCCCCGCCCGGCCCTTACTCCATGGAAATGCTGGCCCTGGACGCCGTGGGACTGCTGGATGCTCTGGGGTTGGAGAAGGTCCATTTCTGCGGACTTTCCCTGGGGGGCATGACCGGCCAGATGATGGGGGCCTTCCATGGGGAGCGCCTGCTCTCCCTGATCCTCTCCGACACGACGTCCTGCACGGCGTCTCCGGAGGTCTGGGACGAGCGCATCCAGATGGTCCGGAAGGATGGAATGGCGGCCGTGGCTGATGCCACGATCGACCGCTGGTTCACCAGGGCGGGCCAGGAGCGCCTGCCGGAAGAGGTGAACGAGATCCGCGGGATGATCCTGAACATGTCCATCGAAGGGTTCTGCGGATGCTGCGAAGCGATCCGCCCCCTGGACCTCCGCCGGGCGATATCCGGCATTTCCGCCCGGACCCTCGTCATCGTCGGGGAGCAGGACGAGGGGACCCCCGTCTCGGAGGCGGTTTATCTGCATGAGCGAATTCTCTTCTCCGAGCTGAACGTCATTCCCGGTGCGGCCCACCTGGTCAATGTGGAACAGGCCGAACGCTTCAACGCCGCCGTCCTTGGATTTCTGAAAACCCTCAAGACGCCCTGATTTCGCGAAAAGGCGCATTCGCGGAGAAAAGATGATCCTGATTCTGGTTCGACATGGCATAACCCCCTGGAACGAGGAAAGAAGAATCCAGGGCTTAACCGATGTAGACCTGAGCGCCGCCGGGCTGGATCAAGTCCGGCGGCTGGCGCTTTCCCTGAAGGATTTCCCGATTGCTTCAATCTATTCGAGCCCCCTGGTCCGCGCCCGGAAAACGGCCGAAATCATCAACGAGTTTCACCAGGCCCCCCTTCACCTGTCATCCGATCTGACGGAAATGAACCATGGCGATTTTGAAGGCCTCACGATCCCGGAGCTGATGGCGCACCACAGGGACTTCCTCAGGAAATGGCTTGCTGATCCGGCTTCGGTAGGCATGCCCCATGGGGAATCTTTTCTGGATGTCCAAACCCGGGCCTGGAAGGTCATCGAGGGCATCCTCGCCAACTCCCGAAACGCGCTGGTCGTTGCCCACAACTTTACCCTGGCGTCCATTCTCTGCAGGATCAAAAACCTTCCCCTCGCCGAATTCCGATCCCTCTGCGTCGATCCCGCTTCCAGAACCGTCATTCGATTCTGCAACGGATCGGCGGACATCGAGTTATTCAACGACCGGCCTTATCTCAACGGCGGGCAGCCCTAGAGAATCCCCTCCAGTAAACCTCCCCGGAAAGGCCGTTCCATGGCCCGGGTATGGAGCAGTTTATGCAAGTCCAAGAGTGTTCCCGCACGAAGGGATCAACGATTTTCAAAATAAGGCGGACAAGGCCCAGTCAGGCTGACTGCCGGGGGCACGAAGCCGCTCATGAATGGAATGGAATCAAAGCATACGCCCACTTCCCGCTCAATACAATTTCACCTTTCGGATGGTGCATTCCGCCTTCTCTTTGCCCTGTCCGTGTTGACGGTGATCATCGTTTCCACGTGTCTGGCCATGCTTCGAGCCGACCGGGAACTCCGCACCGACCTGCTTCCGCAGGTCGCCATGATCGCCACGGCCATCAACCCGCAGCGGATGACTTCGCTGAAAGGAACGGCGGCAGACCTCACCTCACCCGATTATCTGCGGATCAAGGCGCAGCTGGCCAACATCCGCCGCTCCAATCCCAGGTGCCGTTTCCTGTATCTCATAAGCCGCAGGCCGGATGGCTCCATCGTTTTTCATGTGGATTCGGAACCCCATACCTCAAGGGACTGTTCACCGCCTGGACAGGTCTACAGCGAAGCCTCGAAAGAGCTTCACGCCGTTTTCGACACCGGACGGGCCGCCGTCAGAGGCCCCTATGAGGACCGCTGGGGAACCTGGGTAAGTGCATTCGTGCCACAGCCCAAACCGGCAACCGGCGGCGTACAGATGGTCTTCGGCATGGACATTGCCGCCAGCGAATGGATGTGGACCGTGGCCCTGCGGGCGGTTCCCCTGGCAGGCCTTGCCGTGGTCGCCGTCATGCTCACCCTGCTCGCAGCGTCGCTTTACGGGAAGCGCCGCGAGCTTCGCACCCGCCAGGAGGAACTGCGGCAGGCGGAAGCGGCTCTCCGCGGCATTTTCAACGCCACTCCCATCGGTCTTGCCACGATCAAGGATCATGTCTTTCAGCGGGTCAACAAGGTCTGGTGCGACAGCTTCGGCTATTCCGAAACCGAAATCATCGGAAAAGACGCCCGGATGATGTACCGCGATGAGGCGGAGTATCGGCAGGCGGAGCGGGAGTTGTTTCTTCAGCTCTCATCGCAGGGTACCGCTTCCATTCAGACCATCAACCGGCGCAAGGACGGCGCTCTGCGCAATGTCATTCTGAGCGCGGCGCTTCTGCCATCTGCCGCGCCTTCCCAGGAAGCGGTGGTAGCTGTCGAGGATATCACGGAGCGCAAGCGACTCGAGGAGCGGCTGAAGCGCGCCGAGAAAATGGAAGCCCTGGGAACGCTGGCCGGAGGTGTCGCCCACGATCTCAACAACGTTCTCGGTGTCATGGTCGGCTATTCGGAACTGCTCCTGGAAATGCTGCCTCCGCAGAGCCTTATGAGCAGATACGCGGATTCCATCATGAAATCCTGCGTTAAGGGCGCGGCCATTATCCAGGATCTTTTGACGCTGGCCAGAAGAGGGGTCACCGTTTCGGAAGTCGTCAATCTGAACACAGTGATTCTGGACTATCTCAAAAGTCCGGAGTTTGAAAAGATGAACTCTTACCATCCTGATGTGAAGATCGCGGCAGACCTTGACGAGAGCCTTTTGAACCTCAGGGGGTCGCCCGTTCACCTGGGGAAAATGGTCATGAACCTGGTCTCCAATGCAGCCGAGGCCATCCCGGGGCGGGGAGAGGTCACGATCCGGACGGAGAACCGGCACCTGGACAAGCCCCTGCAGGGATACGAGGAGATGAAGGAGGGGGATTATCTCGTCTTGACGGTTTCCGATACCGGCAACGGGATTTCTACGGAGGACCTGGGCAAGATTTTTGAGCCCTTCTACACCAAGAAAGTGATGGGAAGAAGCGGAACCGGACTGGGATTGTCCGTCGTCTGGGGTACCGTGAAGGACCACCAGGGTCACATCGACGTTCAGAGCGAGGAGGGCAGGGGGAGCAGCTTTGCCCTTTACTTCCCGGTCACCAGGGAAGAGGTCGTCCAGCGGAGGCAGGCGATTTCGCCCGATTCCTACCGAAGCAGGGGAGAATCCATTCTCGTTGTGGATGATGTTCAGGAACAGAGGGAACTGGCGATGAGCATGCTGAGCAAGCTCGGTTATCACGTTGAGGCCGCCGCCAGCGGAGAAGAGGCCGTCGAGCGCATCCACAGGAAAAAAGCCGATCTTGTGGTGCTGGACATGATCATGGATCCGGGAATCGACGGGATGGAGACCTTCCGGAGAATCCGCGAGATCGAGCCCGGGCAGAAGGCCGTAATCGTCAGCGGCTTTTCAGAAACGGAGCGGGTACGCAACGCGCAGAAAATGGGCGCCGGAACGTTCGTCCGGAAACCTTATATCCTGGAAAAAATCGGGGTGGCCGTCCGGCATGAACTGGACCGTGCCCGGCAGGAATCCGCCCTCCCCGAAATCCCTGTATCCTGACGGACCGGCATTCTACCGAAGGCAGGATTTCTTTGGCGCGCCCTCGGGCCGACTCCTGCCGGAACGTTCAACGGCATGTTCAAACATCCCGCACATCGAGGCTGACCGCTCCGGGTTCCTCCGCAATCAGAGCGCTCCCATCGAGACCCCTGTTATGTTGCCACATCCCCGTTAGTTCCCCGGAAGCGGGCCGTGGCTCAAAGGGTGCCCCGATGAACCCCGCCTCGAGGACGGACGGGCCCGTTTCATTTTTTTGGGAACTTTTCGAGAACCTTCCTTGTCTAAGCTTTCATAAGTCGTAAACACATTTTCGCCTCAGAGGAGATTGCCATGAAAAGATTGAGCAGACTGCTGGCCGTCCTGATCGTGACGGCCGTCATACTTCCCTGGAATGCCGCCCTGTCGCAACCGGACAGATCGGCGGAGGACCGCACCCTGTCCCCCTATTTTCTGGTAAAAAGCGACAGCCCCACCCTGGATCGGCTTCCCTTGAAAGCCACCTCCGCAGCGGTCACTATCTCCGGCGTGATCGCCGATGTAACGGTCACCCAACGCTACCGCAATGAGGGGAAAAAGCCTCTGGAGGCGGTCTATGTCTTTCCCGCCTCCACAAGGGCCGCCGTCTACGGCATGAAAATGACGATCGGCAAGCGGGTCATCGAGGCCAGAATCAAGAAGCGCGATGAGGCGCGCCGGGACTACGAGCAGGCCCGGAACGAGGGGCGGAGCGCCTCTCTCCTGGAGCAGCAGCGGCCCAATGTGTTCCAGATGAATGTGGCCAACATCCTGCCGGGAGACGAGATCGCGGTGGAGTTGAAATACACGGAACTGCTCATGCCGGAAAACCGGGTGTACGAATTCGTTTATCCCGCCGTCGTCGGCCCCCGCTATTCCAATACGCAGGCCGATTCGGCGCCGCCTTCAGAATCGTGGAGCGCCAACCCCTATCTTCATTCCGGCGAAGCCCCTCCCTACGATTTTGACATATCGGTCAGCCTGGCAACGGGTCTGCCGGTCCGGGACATCTCCAGCCCCTCCCATTCCGTGAACACAGCGTTTCAAGGACCGGCCCGGGCTCAAGTCCTGCTCGATCCGTCGGAAAAGTCGGGGGGAAACCGCGATTACATCCTCCGCTACCGCCTTGACGGCGACAACGTCCAATCCGGCCTGCTCCTCTACCGGGGCGAACAGGAGAACTTCTTCCTTCTGATGATGCAGCCGCCCAGAAGGATTGCCCCCGAACAGATCCCCGGCCGGGAATACATCTTCATCGTCGATGTTTCGGGATCGATGTACGGCTTTCCCCTGGACATCTCCAAGCAGCTACTAGCCAACCTGATCGGCGGCCTGCGCCCCTCGGACCGGTTCAACGTCCTGCTCTTCTCCGGGGGTTCGTCCCTGATGTCCGAGGAGTCCCTGCCGGCCACGGCGGAAAATGTCCGGCGGGCCATTGCTCTTCTTGAGGGCCAGCGGGGCGGCGGCGGAACGGAAATACTGCCGGCCCTGAAGCGCGCCCTCTCCCTCAAAAAGCGCGAACAGGACTCGCGGACCCTGGTCGTCGTCACCGACGGCTATGTGACCGTTGAGGAAGAGGTCTTCGATCTCATCCGGCACAATCTCGACAACGCCAACCTGTTTGCCTTCGGAATCGGGACGAGCGTCAACCGCCACCTCATCGAAGGGATGGCGCGGACCGGCATGGGCGAGCCTTTCATCATCGACAAGCGGGAAACAGCGCAGTCCAGGGCGGAGCGCTTCCGCGCCATGATTTCTGCACCGGTACTGACCCAGGTGAAGGTGGATTTTGAAGGCTTTTCCGCTTATGATGTGGAACCGGTTTCCCTGCCCGATGTTCTGGCCGAGCGTCCCGTGATCCTCTTCGGAAAATGGCGTGGGAAACCCGGTGGCCATGTGACGCTGACGGGAATCTCCGGGAAAGGACCCTATTCCGAGTCCCTCGCAGTGGCAGGGGTCACGCCGCTGCCGGAAAATGCGGCCCTTCGTTATCTCTGGGCGCGCCACCGCATTGCGCTCCTTTCCGATTACAACCGGCTCCGGGAAAAGCGGGAGCGCAGCGAAGAAGTGACGAACCTGGGACTGACCTACAACCTTTTGACAGCCCATACCTCCTTCGTTGCGGTGGACAGCGAGGTTCGGCAGGGAGGCAAACCCACCACCGTGCAACAGCCGTTGCCCCTGCCCCAGGGTGTTTCAGATTACGCAGTGGGAGGCGCCATGGGAAAGGGCAGGATGTTGTCTTACGCCCCACTGGCCGCCCCGGTCCGCGAACAATCGGCCACCCTGGATAGCGCCATGCCCCCGGACGGGAAGGCGGAGAAGAAAAAGGACGGATCCGGGAAAGCCCGGCCCGGCACCGTTTCTCTATCCGTGAACAGGATCGAAGTGGCGGGAGGCCTCTCGCAGGAGGACGCAGCGGGAATCGTGAAGGGGCAGCTTTCCACCCTGGAGTCCTGCCTGGCGGGAAAGGTGTTTCACGTGAAACAGACCTTTATCCTGGTCCTTTCTCCCGACGGCGCGGTTCGTAAGGTCACCGCTTCCCCGGCAGCGCTGAAGGATGCCGCTGTAAATTCCTGCCTCCTGGAGCGGATGAAGAAGTGGCGTTTTCCCGCTGCCGGAAACGGAAAAGAATCCAGGATAACGCTTACACTGGTATTAAGGACAATCCCACAGGTGCGATAGCCTCCATGGAAGCCTCGAATTCTCTGAAAGAGCAACCTCCGATCATCGAGGACGATGACCTCGAAACGGTGCTTCTTTGCCAGAAAGGGGATGTCGAGGCTTTCGGAGTTCTGGTTGACAGGCACCAGAAAAAGATGCTCAACGTTGCCTACCGGATGATCGGAGATTACGAGGAGGCCTGTGATGTCGTCCAGGAGGCCTTCCTCGCCGCCTTCCGGTCCGTTGCGAAGTTCCGGAGGGAGGCGCGTTTTTCCAGTTGGCTTTACGGCATCGTGGTCAACTGCGCGAAGAACCGGCTGATCGAGCTGAAGCAGCGAAAGGCCCGGGTGCGTTCCGGAGATTTTTTCCCGGAGGCGTCCTCCGGCAAAGAAGGATACGGATACGGATGCGGTTGCCAGGCGGAGCCTCTGCAGGAGGACTCCGTCCAGGAGCGCCTGGAGAAAAAGGAACTGGAAGCCCGGGTGCAGGAATGCATCGGCCTCCTTGATGACGGCTACCGGGAAATTCTTGTCCTGCGAGACATTCAGGGCTTGTCCTACGGCGAGATTGCCGACGTTTTCAAGATCCCCCCGGGTACCGTCCGCTCGCGGCTTTTCCGGGCACGAAATTCCCTGAAAGACCTCATGCGTTCCAGAATCGGAGATTTTTCATGACTTGCCGGGATATCGAAGACAGCCTGCCCGCCTACCTGGAAGGTCTTCTCTCACCCGAGGAGAGCGCGAGGGTACGCGATCACCTTGCCTCCTGCCCGCAGTGCCGCAAGGCCATCGCGGATCTGGAGCGGATGGGGACGATCCTGTCCGGCCTGGAGGAGGTGACGCCTCCACCCTGGCTGAAGCAGAGAATCATGACCAGGGTGCGGGACGAGGCACAGCCGGAAAAGGGGTTCTTCCGGAGGCTCTTCTCCCCGCTGCACCTGAAGATTCCCCTTTCCACCGCGGCGCTCCTCATTCTTTCAGTCCTCGCTTTCCAGGTCTATCGCACCCAGGAGACGCAGTTCCACAGGGATGGGGACCTCCACGTCGCCCTGCCCAAGCCGGCGCTGGAGCGCTCCATGGGAACGCAGGGGCCTCACCGCAAGGACCATTCCCGGGCGGCCATTCCGCCTGCGCCCGCCGTCGGTCCATCCGTCCCGCGGGGAACGACGCCGCCTTCGGCAGCGAAGAGCGCGAAATCCCCTCAGCCCGGCCTTGTACAGCCGACAGATCAGTCCGCTCTCCGGCTGGAACAGGCTTCACCGCCGCGCCCGGATGGGGAGGGGATGCGGGACAGCGGGAAGCACCTTTCAGGGGAAGAGGATGCGGCAAAGCCGCGGAAGGGGGCAGTGGCCCTGGCGCCCTTGCCGCTGGAAACCCTTGAAAGCGTCGGCTCCCGGAAGGCTGAAGAGCCCCCCGTCTTCGCCGCCCCCCGACCATCGCTCTCCGGAGCCCTCTCTCCCCCCATGGCTCGGAAAAAATCCGGAGATGGAGAAAACACATCGGATTCCGCTGTTACCGACAGCGGCCTTCGCGGGAAAAGCGCATCGACGGCGGAAATCATAAGCCTTCTGCGGCAGTTTGATGCCTCACGGATCGAGCGCAGGACATCCGGAGGAATGGAGATCCTGACGGCGGAGCTGCCGCCCCGGCAGGTGCAAGCCCTTCTGCAGAGGCTTACAGGGTTGGGTATCACGGGCAGGGCCGTTTCGATCGGTACGGCCGATTCCCGTGCGGGGATGGTGCCCGTCCGGATAGAAGTCCCCGCCAATCGCTGACGGAACGTTCAGCCAGTCCGGCGGTTTTTGTCCGTATCCTTCCTTGACAACCCTGAAGGTTTCCCTCTATACTTCCGCAACATTTCAGAACATCGATCGGCCATTGTCAGACAGCCGACCAAAACCATTCAAGGAGACGAGGCAACCATGCAAGATACAAGTTCCAACCCCACCGTGGTCTTCAAAACCAGCCTGGGAACTTTTGAGGCGGTCCTTTATCAGGACAAGGCCCCCATCACCGTTGAAAATTTTCTGCAGTATGTAAAAGACGGTTTTTTCGACGGAACCATTTTCCACCGGATCATCCCCGGATTCATGGCCCAGGGCGGAGGATTCGACAAGGGCGGTCAGCAGAAACCCACCGGTCCTGCCATCAAGAATGAGGCGGAAAACGGCTTGAAAAACGAGCGGGGCACGCTGGCCATGGCACGGACCATGGTCATTGATTCAGCCACGTCCCAGTTCTTCATCAATTTTGTGGACAATTCCTTCCTGGATTATGCCGGCAAGAACAACTTCGGTTATGCGGTCTTCGGCAAAGTGACGGAGGGGATGGATGTGATCGATTCCATGGCCAAAGTCAAAACCGGCTCCCGGGGTCCTTTCCAGGACTGGCCCCTGGAAGATGTGCTGATTGAATCGGTCACCCGGAAGGCATAATTTTCCCACCGTTTCGGTTTCGGGCCCACAGGCAAGGGGGGCACCAGATGATGCCCCCCTTGCCTGTGCTGGAGATCGGATGAATTCATGCCGTCTTTTCCGGATTGACCGGCATGGCGGCGGATCGACCATTTACTGCAGTTTCAAGCGAATGCTCGACGTTCCATCGGGAAGCCGCTTGATGGAAAATCCATTTTTTCTGCTGAGATTGAGCATTTCCCGGTTATCCGTCAGAACCTCCCCGTAGATCTCAGGCAGCTCCTTTAACCGGGCGATGTTGAGGACCGTCTCCATCAGCTTCTGCCCGATCCCCTTTCGCTGATACCGATCATGGATGAGCACGGCGATTTCCCCGGAGCTGAAATCCGGGTTGATGATCAGTCTTGCGACACCGATGATTTTCTGTTTCCCCTGCTCCGAAATTTCAGCGACGAGGGCAATGTGCCGATCATAGTCAATGTTGCAGAACATGATCAGCCACTCGCGGGTGACGTTCCTAAAAGATGAGAAAAACCTTGTCCGGCGGGACTCTTCGGACAGGGTCTCGAGGAGCTCCCGCTCCAAAGGTTCATCTTCAGGCCGAATCGGCCGAAGGGTCACCTCTGTTCCATCAGGCAATAGAAAGGTCGTGATGAACCTCGTGGGATAAGGGGTAATCACCAGGTGCGGATAAAGGTCCGCCGATTTCCGATAGGCTTTATCGAGGATGATTCTCGCATCCAGGGCGTACAGTTTGCCGTCCGATATGGCGAGCGGGTTGATGTCAATCTCCGCAATTTCGGGAAAACCTGCGACCAGGTAGGAGAAAAGGATCAGCGTCGCCTCAAGCTCTTCGAGATCGGCCGGGGGCTTGCCGCGCCATCCCTGAACGAGCTTGTAGGCTTTCGTTTCCTCCATCAGCATCTTTGCCAGTGTCGTGTTCAGGGGAGGCAGGCCTACCGAGAAATCCTGGATCAGTTCCGCCGTCACCCCACCCATCCCGAAGAGAATGGCGGCACCAAAATCCTTATCTTTTTTCGAGCCCAGGATCAGCTCGTAATCGATGTTCTCTATCATCTTCTGAACGGTGATTCCTTCGATCACCGCCTCCGGAGCCCGTTGTCCGACCTTTGCCAGCATGCCCCCGTAGGCCTGCCTGAGCTGCTCCTCGGAGCGGATTCCGACCTCGACGCCACCGACATCGCTCTTGTGCGATATGTCCGGCGAGGCGATCTTGATGACAACGGGATATCCCAGGCGGTGGGCAACGGCCACCGCCTCCTCTTCGGAAACGGCGAGTGCAGGAACCGTGGTTGGAATGCCATAGGCGGCAAGGAACTCCTTGGACTCGTTCTCGTTGAGAAGGTATCTCTCCTCAGCGACGGCCTTCGAAATAATCTCGTTTAAGGAACCCTTCTCCTCCCGGATTCTCTTGAGGAAAGCCGGCAGGTTTTCCTGGACGACTCTCCGCACCGGCAGCTCGGAAGGGGTTTCATACAAAAGTTCGAGGTTCCTTTCATAGTTGTACAGATTGATATAGGCCTTCACGGCCCCTTCCGGGGTTTCATAATTGGGAATACCCTGCCGGGCGACCATATCCATCGCCTCACGCACCTTTCCCGCCCCCATCCAGGTCGTAATGATCGGCTTGAACGCTTTTTTCGCATTTTCAATGATCACCCGGGCCACTTCAACCGGCGGAGCCGTATCCATGGGAATGCTGATGACCAGGATGCCGTCTACCCCGGGATCGTTCAGACAGACCTGGATCGCCTGGTCAAACCGCCCGGTATCCGCATCCCCCAGCAGGTCCAGGGGATTCCCCTTGCTCCAGAAGGGCGGCAGGAAGGCATTCAACCGTTCGAGGCTCTCGTCGGAAAGCTTTGCAAGCTCTCCTCCGAAATCCATCAGGGCGTCCGTGGCCATGACACCGGGACCACCGGCTGCCGTGACGATGGCCAGCTTCCGGCCGAGGGGAAGCCTCTGGGAAGCGAGAATTTCAGCCGCGTCGAAGAGAGCGGAAATATCCTTTACCCGCACCACCCCCACTCTTTTGAACGCGGCGTCATAGATTGCGTCATCCCCGGCCATGGCGCCTGTGTGGGACCGGGCTGCTTCAGCGCTTTCCGTATATCTTCCCGGCTTGAGGACGATCACGGGCTTTCGCAGGGCAAACGCCCGAGCGGCGCTCATGAACTTTCTGGCATTTCCCACCCCTTCCATGTAAATCAGGATGCTCCGCGTCGCCTCGTCTTCTCCGAGAAAATCGATGAGATCGCCGAAGTCGATGTCGCTCATGGAACCGAGCGACGCGAACATGCTGAACCCGACGCTCTCCGAAGCCGCCCAGTCCAGGATGGCGCTGCCCAGGGCGCCGCTCTGGGATATAAAAGCAATCTTTCCCGGCAGAGGATTGGCCTTCATGAAGGTGGCGTTCAAACCGGCGTTCGGCCGAACAAACCCGAGACAATTCGGCCCGAGGATCCGCATGCCGTAATTTTTCCGGATCTCGTTCAGCTGCTGTTCCAGAGATGCTCCCTTTTCGCCGCTTTCTTTAAAGCCTGCGGAAACAATGACCAGCCCACCGACCCCCGCCCTGCCGCACTCCTCTACCAGATCGAGAACCGTTTCCGCCGGGGTCGCGATCACGGCCAGATCGACAGGCTCGGGAATGCTCGATATATTCTCAAAACATCTTTGGCCCAGCAGCACCTTCTTCTTCGGGTTGACCGGGAAGATCGTTCTATTTTTTGCCAGGAGCAGATTCGAAAGAAGAATTTTTCCAATGGAACCTTCCTGATCACTGGCGCCGATCAATGCCACACGGTCAGGATTGAATACGCTGCTCAGGTTTTTCATTTGTCACCCCCACGTGCTTCGTGATCTTCCGGACCGAGCCGGAGCGGACCCATCCAGGCACGGAAACCCCTGCAATGATCGCCTGCCTGTCAGCAACCGCTGTTCCCCCAGTTGCCCCCATCCTTTCGTGGCCGTCGGTCGCCTGCAGAAGCTCCTCAGGCGGCGCCCGCGGAGCTCTGACTCTCCTCATCGGAAAGCGGCAGCTTGCCCGTCTCCAGGGGCGGTGCTGGAGGCAGGCCTGTTGCAGCCAGGATTTCCTTCTCATCGAGGGTTTCCCGGGCCACAAGGGCCTCGGCGAGGGCGTCGAGCTGACAGCGGTATGCTCTGAGGAGCCGCTTGGCCTCCTCGTGGCTCTCGGCGATGATCCTGCGAACCTCGGCATCGATGGTTTCGGCGGTATCCTCGCTGAATGGCCTGGAGCCACCATATCCGTCCATGCCGCTCAGGTAGGGGTTATCCCGGGGCGCAAGCTGCACCAGCCCGAGGCGTTCGCTCATTCCCCAGCGCGTCACCATCCGGCGGGCCAGCCCGGTCGCCTGCTCGATGTCACTTTCGGCGCCGGTCGTCTTCGTTCCATAGACGATCTCCTCCGCCGCCCGTCCGCCCAGCATTCCAATAATCCGTGCCCGGAGGTAAGCCTCCGGATAATTGTAGCGGTCGCTTTCCGGCCGCTGGTAGGTCACGCCGAGGGCCTGACCCCGCGGTACGATCGTCACCCGGTTCACAGGGTCCGCACCGGGAACCACCAGACCCAGAATGGCGTGCCCTCCCTCATGGTAGGCGATGCGCTCCTTGTCCGCACGGCTCAGGAGAAGGGGGCGCTCGGGGCCGAGTACGATCTTCTCCAGGGCGTCCATGAAATCCTTGTAATGGACTTCACTCTGGCCGCGCCTCGCCGCCAGCAGCGCGGCCTCGTTGACCAGGTTTTTCAGGTCGGCCCCCGAAAAGCCCGGTGTCGCAGCGGCAAGCTCTACCAGGTCCGCGCTTTCGGCGAGAGGGACATTCCGGACGTGAACCTTGAGGATCGCCTCGCGGCCGGTCTTGTCCGGAAGGTTCACCACCACACGCCGGTCAAAGCGACCGGGCCTCAGGAGCGCGCGGTCGAGGACGTCCGGCTGGTTGGTCGCCGCCAGCACGATAATGCCCTGGCGGCTGGAAAAGCCGTCCATCTCGGTCAGGATCTGGTTCAGGGTCTGCTCCTGCTCGCTGGACCCGCCTATGGCCGCCGGCCCACGCGCACGGCCTATGGCATCCAGCTCATCGATGAAGATGATCGACGGCGCCTGATCGCGGGCCTGCTGAAAGAGGTCCCGCACCCTCGCGGCGCCGACTCCGACGATCATCTCAACAAATTCCGAGGCGCTGATCGAAAAGAAGGGCACTCCGGCCTCCCCGGCAACCGCCTTCGCCAGCAGGGTCTTTCCCGTGCCCGGAGGGCCCACCAGCAGGACGCCTTTCGGAGCGGCTCCGCCAAGGCGGGTATACTTTGACGGGTCCTTGAGGAAATCCACAATCTCCACCAGTTCGTTTTCGGCCTCGTCAATGCCGGCCACGTCATTGAAGGTGATTTTCTGCCCCTCCTCCTGGTCATAGCGGCGCGCCTTGCTTTTGCCGATGCCCATGAGTCCCCCTCCAAGGCCTCCCTGCTGGGCCATACGTCGGAAGATCCAGATATAGAAGGCGATAAAGAGCAGGCCCGGACCGAAGCTGTAAAGAATCGTCGCCAGGGTGCTGCGCTCTTCGCGGAGCGGCTTGGCGCTGATTTCGACCGCATGGTCGATCAGATAGGCTTCCAGACCCTGATCGACAAAGGCGGGCAGGATGGTCTTGAAATGGTCCACCTTCCTGGGCTCTTCCTTCGTCGGCGCCTTGGCGTCGCCTTTTTCCTCCGCGGAATGAATCGTGAGGGGCACTTTGAAACGGCCGGTGATCGTTTCGCCGCGGCTGAAGATCGCCTGAACATTATACTTGCCCACCTGATCCTTGAACAGGGTATAGGGGACGATGGACGGCTGTTCCGGCGCAGGCATCAGCAGCTTCATCAAGAGGAAGTTCGCGATGAGGATGAGGGCGAACCATATCCAGGTGCTGCGCGGCGGCATCTTCGCCCAGCCGGAGCCCTTTTTGGGTTCCGGCTTGTTGTCAACGGGTTTGGAGTTCCTGTCCTGCGATTTTGTTCCGGTCAATTTCATGGCTGCTCCTTGTCATGCGCCGTGCCTTCGTGATGTTATCAAGGCCTGCCGTTCCCCCTGCTTCCTGAAGCCTTCAGGGAGTCGACCTTCCAGATATGATCCAGATATTCCCGAATGGAGCGGTCGGAAGAAAATCCGCCCATCCGGGCTACATTCAGAATGGACATACGAAGCCAATGTCCCTGCACGAGGTATGCCTTGCCAGCCTTCTCCTGAGCGTCGAGATAGGAGGGATAGTCTGCAAGGAGGCAGTATTCGTCGCGGCTGAGGAGCTCGTTGACAAGAGGCTCGAAGAGATCGCGGTCTCCCCGGGAAAAGAAACCGGAACGGACCAGGTCGATGATTTCCCGGAGCTCCTCATTCTGTTCGTAGCTCTCCCAGGGCCTGTATCCCTGCATTTTCAGGTCTGTAACCTCCCTGGCCGTCAGGCCGAAGACCAGGAAGTTCTCCGGACCGACCGCCTCACGGATCTCCACATTGGCTCCATCGAGCGTGCCGATGGTGAGGGCGCCGTTCAGGGAGAATTTCATATTCCCCGTGCCCGACGCTTCCTTTCCTGCCGTGGAAATCTGTTCCGAAAGGTCCGCCGCAGGGTAGATGAGCTGGCCGTTCTTGACATTGAAGTCGGGAAAGAAGACGACTTTCAGCCGATCAGCGACATCGGGATCGATGTTGACAACATCGGCGATGGAGTTGATGAATTTGATGATCAGCTTGGCCCTGGCGTAGCCGGGAGCGGCCTTCCCGCCGAAGATGACCGTGCGGGGCGGGACATCCAGAGAGGGGGTTCTCTTCAGCCGGATATAGAGCGAAATGATGTGGAGGGCATTGAGGTGCTGCCTCTTGTACTCGTGGATCCTCTTCACCTGGATGTCGAACAGGCTTTCCGGATTCACGACGATTCCGGTGCGCTCCGAAATGTGCCTGGCCAGCTCCATCTTATTGCCCTGCTTCACCTTGCGCCAGGCTTCGCGAAATGCCCCGTCATCGGCGAATGATTCCAGGCCCGCGATGGAATCCTGGGAGTTGCAGACCCAGTTTTCCCCCACCGCATCGGTGATAAGGCCGGACATTCCGGGATTGCACAGAAGCATCCATCTCCGCGGAGAAACGCCGTTCGTCACGTTCAGAAATCTCTCCGGGTAGAGTTCATAAAAATCCCTCATCACGGTTTCCTTCAGCAGATCCGTGTGCAGCGCCGCCACTCCGTTGATGGCATGGCTTCCCACGGCGGCCAGGTTGGCCATGCGGACATAGCGATCATCCGCTTCTTCGATGAGGGAAAGACGCCTCAACCGTTCGCTGTCGCCAGGATAGGTCAGTCGGACATCTTCGAGGAAACGGCGATTGATCTCGAAGATGATCTCCAGATGCCGGGGAAGGACCTTCCGGAACAGCGGCAGGGGCCATTTTTCCAGGGCCTCCGGAAGAAGGGTGTGATTCGTGTAGGAAAAGGTGTTTCTCGTGATCTCCCAGGCCCGCTCCCAGTCGATCCGCTGTTTATCCACCAGGAGGCGCATCAGCTCCGCCACGGCGATCGCAGGGTGCGTATCATTCAACTGCACCGCGTATCTCCGGTCGAAGGTGGCCGGCACACCGCCCCCGAGGCGGTGAACCCGGATCATGTCCTGAAGAGAGCAGGACACAAAAAAGAACTGCTGGGAGAGTCGCAATTCCTTTCCGGGTATCGGTTCATCGTTTGGGTAGAGGACCTTCGAGATCGTCTCGGAGGCCACCTTGTCCTCCACGGCACCGTAATAATCGCCCTCATTGAAGGCCTGAAAATCGAAGGATTCGCAGGCTTCCGATTTCCAGAGCCGCAGAAGGGCGACGTTTTCCACATGGTAACCAGGAATGGGGGTGTCATGGGCGATGCCCTTGACGACCCGCTCCGGCACCCAGCGGACGCGGAAGCGGCCCAGCCGGTCATAATACGTTTCCGTGTAGCCGCCCAGGGGAACGTAATACGCAATTTCGGGGCGGACGATCTCCCAGGGATTGCCGAACGCCAACCACTTGTCGGTCACTTCGCGCTGCCACCCATCGTGGATTTCCTGGTCAAAAATGCCGAATTCATAACGGATTCCGTATCCGATGGTCGGAATTTCCAGGGTCGCGAGGGAGTCGAGAAAGCAGGCGGCCAGTCTGCCGAGTCCGCCGTTTCCCAGTCCCGGCTCCCCTTCATGGGAAATCAGGGCATCCAGATCCAGTCCGAGTCGGGCCGTTGCCTCTTTCGTCTGTTCGTACATGCCGAGGTTCAAAATGGCGTTGCCCAGATGAGGTCCCGGCAGGAACTCGGCGGAAAGGTAGCAGACGGCGCGGCTGCTTTGCTGAAGGGACTCGATGGCCATGCCCCAGCGCTCGAGCAGCCGGTCGCGGACCGTATAGGCCAGGGCCATGTACCAGTCGTTCCGGGTGGCTATTTTGGGGATCCGCGCCTGAACGTAAACCAGATTTTCAAGAATATCGTTTTTTATGGCCTCTGCAGTCAAACCGGTCCGAAGGTCTTCCCTCACTATCGGATTTTCATCGGACTTTGGAGGATGCCGTCCATTCATGTTCTCTCTCCTGTTTCTCCGGCCGCGAACCTGTTCAGGAACGATCAATCCCGGTCAAACCGCTCCAGTTTCAGGGTGACGAGATTATAGCTGTCCGGGCATTGCAGCTCGATCACATCGCCTTCCCACCAGGGAAGGTTTCCGCCGAACTGGAAGGTGGAAAGGCTGGGAAAGATATCATGGAAGAAAAATCCGCATAGTCCGGCTGGATTATGACAACAGATTTCGAAGGTCTCCCCCTTTACATGGCCCGCATTGCAGTCCCCCTTCACGTCCATAACGGTGGCGATCACCTTTTTTCCCATTCCCGGATCTTGTGCCATAATGTTTCTCCTCCTTATTCTGCAAAAATTTCCTGACAAAACATTCCAAACAACTTTTTTTCACGTCACATTCAAAACCGGAGATCGATCCGTCGAGATCCAGGGCCGGGGATCCGATAACCGGTCTTCCCGATTTATCTGAAACTCGGACTGTCCACAGATCCGGCCGTCACAGTCATAGGTGATTTCCAGAAGCCGCACGTGATCCCGCCCCCAGATCATTGCTGTGCTGCAACGGGTTCCGTAACCGTCCATGGCAATGAATTCCGCCGATAGGCTGTGCTCCTCTGCAGGAGAAACGCCGGTGTCCGGAAGCGTATCCGGCGCCGCAAGCACCCTGGAGTCGAGCAGAAGCGCCAGATCTTTCATGGATCCAGGCTGTTCCAGCCAGCGGCACAGCTTCCTCCTGGCGCTTTCGACCTTAGGCCAGCCGGGCGTGTCCAGGCAGGCGTTGCTCAGGCCGTGCAGTCCAGGTTCAACAGGCCGCGGCTGCTTTTCCGAATTCAGATGGTAAAGCTCCTCTCCATCAAACACGAGCAGGTTGAACCCGCTGTAGGATGGCCGCTCCCGGCAGATCTCATCGAGGTATCGGCTGGCCGGAAGCGCAGACTGCAGAAATCCGGACACCAGTTGGCCGCGGCTCTTTTCACAGCCCCGACGATAGGCTGGGGCGCGGATGTTCGTCAAGGCGGCAAAACGGCCGCTTCCGGCATTGACGCCGAGCCACGTCCCCAGGGCTTCAAGATCGCGCCCGGCGACAATCTCGGGCTGATCGAGCCAGCTGGACATCGCGGCGGTTCCGCGATGAAAATATTCGTCCCGGTTGGCAACCAGGATCAACGGCGTCTCCGTTTCCGGCTGCCAGTTGAAGGCAATCAGGCACATGATTGCCCCCCCGATGGGGATATGCGTTTCGAAAAGCGGCTCACACCCTCATCTCCTCTCTTCCAAAACGGACCATCTCCTCGAGAATGCGGTCCACGTCGTCGCGTGTGGTCCGCAGGTTCATGAAGCAGGCCCGCAGACAGAATTTCCCTTTCACTTCCGCCCTGCCGAGGAATGCAACCCCTTCGGACAGCAGGCGGGCCAGGACACGCTCATTCTGGCCGTCGGACAGATTGCGGCAGCGGACGCACACGGCATTCAAGGTGACCGGGGCCAGCAGTTCCAGCTCCGGCTCGGCTTCCGTTCGCGCCTCCATATATTCCGCAAGGTCACAGAGATCGTCGATCGCTTTCGCATAGGCCTTTCGCCCGAAGGCCCGCAACGACCACCAGACCTTCAGCGCCTTGAAGCTCCGCGAGAGTTGGGGGCCATATTCCGCATAGTTCAGAAAGTCGGGATCGGAGAACATGGACAGGTAGGTCGGAACGAAGCTGTAGGTGGTCCGCATGTCCTCGGCGCGCCGAACAAGGACGCAGCCGGCCTCCAGGGGTGCGAAGAGAAACTTGTGCGGGTCGAGCGACAGGGAATGGGCACGGCCTGCCGGCTGCAGATGGGGGCGCCTTCTTTCGCTGAGAACCGTCAGGGCGCCGTAGGCCCCGTCAATGTGAAGCCAGAGCCCTTCCTCGTCACAGAAATCCGCCAGCTCGTCAAGGGGGTCAAACGCCCCGGTGGTCACGGTTCCCGCTGAACCGACCACGCAGAAGGGGCTGAACCCATCTCGGCGGTCCTGCATGACGGCCTCTTTGAGAAGATCCATCCGCATGCGGAACTGAGAATCGCAGGGAACATGGCGGACATGATTGAGCCCGATGCCGAGAATAACGGCCGCCTTGTCCACGCAGTTATGCACCTGGTCCGACACGTAGAGCCTCAGCGGCGATACCCTCCACTGCAGCCCGTCCATCCTGGCGGATGTTCCGAGGTACGTGTCCCGGGCAATCGCCAGGGCCGTCAGGTTCGCCATGGACCCGCCGCTCGTAATGATGCCTCCGCTCCCTTCGGGAAAGGAGAACAAGTCCTGAAACCAGGAAATGACCCGCTGTTCGATGGCATTGGCGGCAGGGGACAGCGTCCAGAGGTTGCAGTTCTGATTGAGGGTGCTTGCCAGGGCATCGGCAAAGGCCGAGATCCCGTTGGGAGAGGGAAGCACGTAAGGCAGAAAGCGCCGGTGCGCCACATGCGTCGAATTCGGCATGACAACTTCCCGGAATTCCTGGAACAGCTCCTCAAGGGATCTCCCCTCTTCAGGAAGAGGCTCCGTCATGATCGCCCGCATGGCGTCCCGATCAATCTGTCCGAATCCGGGCGGATTCGAGAGATCCCCTTCATAGCCCGCCAGAAGTTCCCCCAGGAGATGGCCTGCCTTTCGGTGTGTATCAGGATCAAACAGAAGCTCATTCATTTCATGGCTCTCCTCAAGAATGTTTCGTGTCGATGCGGTTCACCGTCATGACCGACCGGCTGCATCATCCCGGCGCGCTCCGGCACACGGTCCGGACGGGGCAGGCGCCGCATCCCTTTTTCCGGCAGTGGTTCTTCCCGATGCGCAGGAGGGCGGATTCAAAATCGGGAAAATCCGCTGCCTTTCCACCGCTTTCCTTCCACCGGTTCTGCAGCAGATCGGAGGCCTGCTCCCCATCCCCGATCCCCCGGGGACAGAGACCGAGGTTTCCGGCGGCCAGCACGACCAGATCGGAGGGCAGAGGCCGCGCCTTCGGCCAGATTCCGCGCATCTCGCGCAGAAAGATGTTCACGGTCACACGGCCGATCCCCTTCGCCAACGCCTTGAGTCGCTCCTCCAAATCTCCGGCGTCGGAAGCCTCTCCGTGCAGCCGGTTGAGATCGCCACCATAGCGCTCCCGGAGCGTCCTGGAGAGCTCCAGCAGCTTGGTGGCGGTCTTGAAATCATACCTGGCGTAGCCGCCGCGGTCCAGGATCGACACCAGGCCGTCCCACCCGGTCCTCTCCATCTCCTCCGGCGTCAGGACGCCCGCCGCCTTGAAGGCCTCCATGGTCCGTTTTACGATGGTCTCGGAGATCCGGGCGCCGAACAGGACCGAGGCGAGAAACCACCGGAAGACATGGTCTGACCGGCATTCATCGAGGTCGATACCCATCTCCCGGGAGTACCTGCCGCCCGCCGCCGCGATGATCCGGGTTACGTCCATACCATTACCCGCTTTGAAACTGTCTCATGGCGCCCTGTAACGGATCCCCGGCCACCAGAGGGATTATCAGAGCATTTACGGTCCGGAATGATGATCATTACCTCAAGGACTTGACTATAAGGCAACATGCCCGGGACGGCTCTATTTCCAGCAGATCACTTGTTCTTTGGTGCCGAATTCCCCTAAAAAATAATACCTTATCAAGAGAAATGCAAGTCGGCACTGCAAGACGGTGTCGCCGGATCGGGTATGTCCCGAGGCTCTCACATAAGGGGCTTTTACTTCTTCAGCATCTTGATGATTTGGCCGCGGCTCGGTTCTTGACGCGGTGAGGCTTCAGCCTTGCGGAGATACATCGGGGGGACATTCCATTGGTGACCATCCGATGTGACCACCGTCACCGTTTTCCTGTTGTACTTGGAGATGATACCCGTAATGAGAGGGCGCCCATCGGGTTGAAACGACACCTGTTCTCCGATGCTGAACTCAAGCATCGCTCCGTGCGCCTTCATTTGGTGCAGAAACTTCAGTCTCGCAACCACCCGGTTGTTCAGGTCAATAAGTTCCGCTTCCGTGAGCCCGTCTATGTCAATCTTCATCATTTCTCAGCCCTGATTACAGAAAGATTTTCATTACATGAAAACACCGTTCCAATTGTGGACTTACTCTGAGAAGGCCTTTTCCCATCTTCTCCTTGGATTCGAGAACTTTACCTCTCCAGGATGAAACGTTCCGGGTTCATAGGGACGGCCTTTTTTCGTGTAGCGCGTAAGCCATTTCATGTGATCTTCATATTCCGGATGACCCGGATCAGATATTATTTTGAGCAGTTTATAGTATCCATGCACACCTCCGCAGTCTTCCGGCGGGCACGCCCGCTCACCGGCAATGCAACAGGGATACTTACGGCCGCTTTCTTTAAGCATGATCGCTTCAAGAAGGACATTGTGCGACCAATCGTCGCCGAAGTCGTAGTCGTAGATTGCGGATTTCCCGGGCTCCGTAAAATATTCGGTGATAGGCATCTCCCATCCGGGAAGTACTGCACGGTCAAATTCCTCTTCATCGGGAATGCCGATCTCGACGCTCGTCCTCATGTAATGCATGCGGATGTGGAATGCATGCAGATGGCAGTCAAGCCAGCCCATTGCATCCTGTATGGCAACATGCAAATCCCAGAAGGAGTAACCGGACGGCACTTGGATGACCCGCCAGATCGTTGGTTCTATTTCAAGCAACTCAATCCGGAATTGATAAACGATACCGCTGCGCTTCTTTGGCATTTATGTTCGCTCCCATCACTAAAATAATGAACTCCGTGGCACCAGTTATCATCACTCGGGACTGACCATGGCTCGCATCAGTTTCTTCCTGGATGGCCTGGAGAGCCTATCCGCAGTTCGGCATGGTCTGGAATCGCCACGGTAAGCCTTGAATCAGGAAGCGGCTTCGATCGTGTCTCCCTGGCTGGCACTATCGAGTTCAGGGCAGAACGAAACATAGCTGTTACCTTTCCGTTCAATGATCACCGTGAGCTTTTTTGCATGGCATCTTCTCCTGCTTTCCGCTGCTCAATTTCTGATACCGTTCCATGATCAGGTAAATGCCCTGGTCGAAGATGCGGATGGTTTGGTTGAGGGTCTCTACGGCCTGGGACTGGTCGACGTTTGCAGCGAAGAGGGTCTGAAGATCCGGAAAGAGCCACATCTGGCGGCGCAGCATGAGAAGGGCCTGGATGGCCTCCTGGAGTGGGATTCCTTCTTGATAGCGGGCCTCTGCATATCGGGTAAAAAATTCTTCGAGGGCCGGATAGGGGCTCTTGTCAAAATAAATCTTGACGAATCTGTGGTAGAAACCCGCGGCGCAGTTGAGGCAGTGGTCCTTGGAAAGTTTTTGAAATGAAGGCGTTTTTGGATTTCTTCTTACCGCTTTTGCCCACTGCTCGGCAATTTCTTCGGCGTGGGATTCAACCATTTGAGCCAGTTCGTTGACAAAGACTCCCATAGTGACCTCCAAATTCGGTAAAAAAGAACGGGAAATTCAGAAAAGCCCGGGTTTGGGCGGCCATCTTTTCGATGGCGCCGTTTCCGGCTATCCCTTGATGCAGCACACGGCCCGCAGACGGGCGACCTTCCGGGAAAGTCCGGCACGATGGACCACATCGATCACATCGTCCAGCTTTTTGTAGGCCTCCGGAATTTCCTCCTTGAGTGTTCCCTTGCCCGAGGCCATGACCAGCACGCCCCGGTCGGCCATTTCCCGGGCGATCTGCCGACCGGAGCTGGCGCGCGTCGCCTGGGCCCGGCTCATGACCCGGCCGGCACCGTGGCAGGTGCTGCCGAAGGTTTCCTGATAGGCCTTTTCCGTTCCCACCATCACGTAGGAACCCGTGCCCATGTCGCCGGGAATCAGCACGGGCTGGCCGACCTTCCGGTAGCAGACGGGCAGTGCCGGGTGGCCAGGAGGAAAGGACCGGGTGGCGCCCTTCCGGTGGACACAGAGCTCCATCATGTTGCCGTCTACGGGAAAGGTTTCCAGTTTGGCGATATTGTGGCAGACGTCATAAAGGAGCTTCATGCCCAGCTCCCGGGGGCTTTTCCGCAGCGTTTTCTCGAAGGTTTCCCGCGTCCAGTGCATCAGCATCTGCCGGTTCGCCCAGGCGTAGTTCGCCGCACAGGACATGGCGGCCAGGTAATCCCTTCCCGCCTGGGATTCCAGCCAGGAGCAGGCAAGCTGACGGTCCGGAATCGGGACACCCAGTTCACTCATTTTTTTGACCATCCGGGCCAGGTAATCATCGCAGATCTGATAGCCCAGGCCCCGCGATCCGGTGTGGATCAGCACGGCCACCTGGCCAACGGAAAGGCCGAAGACCGCGGCCACTTCCGGATCGAAGATCTCCTCCACGACTTCCACCTCGAGAAAGTGATTGCCCGATCCCAGGGTCCCAAGCTGGTCCCGCCCCCGCTCGATGGCCCTGGGGCTCACCTTGTCCGGATCGGCACCGGCCATGGCCCCGTGGTCTTCCGTCGTCTCGATGTCCTCTTCCGAACCGTAGCCCTGGCTCACCGCCCAGCGGGAGCCCTGGGTCAGAACCTGGCGCTCCTCTTTCGGGGACAGCTTGAGAACCCCCGTTGAACCGACTCCCGAGGGAATATTGTGAAAAAGGGCGACCACGAGATCCTTCAGCCGGTCCCGGATGTCCTCGAAGTTCAGCCTGGAGGTGATCATCCGGCAGCCGCAGTTGATATCGTACCCCACGCCGCCGGGGGATATCACGCCGCTTTTCGCATCGAAGGCCGCCACGCCGCCGATGGGAAAGCCGTACCCCCAGTGCATGTCCGGCATGGCCAGGGAATACTTGACGATTCCCGGAAGGTGGGCCACGTTCATGACCTGCTGCGGGCTTTCGTCGTTTCCCATGGCCCGGAGGAGCGTTTCACTGCTGTAGATCAAACCGGGAACCCGCATTCCGCCGGTTCTGGGAATGGACCAGCGGCAGGCATCCAGTTTGTTCAGGGTCACGCTGATCTTAGACATCGAAGATCACCCGTCCTTTCCAGCCTTTCGGGGTGCGGACGACTTCCGCCTGGTGGTAGGTCGCCGCCTTGATCTCCATATTCAGGACATGCCTGCCGGAGTCGTAGGCTTCGCCGGACAGGGTCGCCTCCAAGGCGGTATCGGATATTTGACGAATTTGAACTTCCTTGATGAGCAGGCATCCCCCGCTCCAGAGATAGAGCGCCTCCCGGAGAAAATTGACCCAGAGATCGGCAAGGTCGGTACCTTCAACAACCAGATCACGGCTCACGCGGATCTCCACCGCATCCAGCTCCGCCATCAGTTCAAAAATGGCCCTCCCGGCGCAGGCAAACACCTCCTCCAGCGAGGATCCCTCCACGTCCATGCCGAGATCCGCCGTGTGATCGAGAAGCCGCCAGGACGCGCTCACCGGTCCTAGTCCTCCTCCGGGAAGACAGGATCGGTCGGTTCATTCTCTTCGGAAACATTCTCCTCTTCCTCACGGGTGTCGCGCTCGGCACTGGTCATGCCCACGAGCTGTTCCTCCGCATCGAGTTCGATCAGCTTGACGCCCTGGGTGCTCCGATGAATCAGGGGCACGTCTTCAATCTTCATCCGGATGATCTTGCCGCTGTTGCTCATGAGCAGCAGGTCCTCCTCGCCGGTGACCTGCAGGATGCCCGCCACCAGTCCTCCCTTGCTGGGTATGATGCGCAGATTGATCGTTCCCTTGCCGCCCCGGCTCTGCAGGCGGTACTCCGAAACCGCCGTTCGCTTTCCGTAGCCCTTTTCAGAAACGGTGATGATGGCATTGCCTTCTCGCGGGATATCCATGCCGATGACGACGTCATCTTCATCCATGGAGATTCCCTTCACACCCCGGGCCGTTCTGCCCATGGTGCGGATGTCGTCCTCGTGAAAACGGATGGCCTTGCCCTGCCGGGTGGCCAGAAAGACATCCTGACCGCCTCCCGTGAGCTTCACATCGACCAGCTCATCCCCTTCGTCGATCGTCAGGGCGATGATTCCGCCGGAACGGGGATTGGAATAGGCGGAAAGATCGGTCTTCTTGACGATCCCCGCCCGGGTGGCCATGATGACCGCCTGCCCCTCTTCGAAGGATCGCACGGGAAGAACCGCCGCCACCCGCTCCTCCGGCCCCAGATTGATCAGATTGACGATGGGTTTCCCCTTGGCCATTCTCCCAGCCTGGGGAATCTGGTAGACCTTGAGCCAGTAGAGCCGGCCGGCATTGGTGAAGATCAGGACATAATCGTGTGTGGAAGCGATGAAGAGCTTCTCCACGACATCCTCTTCCTTGGTCATCATCCCGACCTTGCCGCGCCCGCCCCGGCGCTGGGTCCTGTAGAGGCTTGAGGGATTGCGCTTGATGTACCCCCCCTGCGAGTAGGTGACCACCATGTCTTCTTCAGCGATCATATCCTCGATATTGATGTCTTCCGAGCTGGCCACGATCTCCGTCCGACGTTCATCGCCGTACCGTTCGATGATCTCTTCCGTCTCCGAGATGATCACCTCCAGGACCTTCTGGGGATCATCGAGGATTCCCTGCAACCGCTCGATTTCCTTTAAGATGGCATCGAATTCTTCCTTGATCTTGCTCTGCTCCAGTCCCGTGAGACGTTGCAGCCTCATGTCCAGGATCGCCCTGGCCTGAATGTCCGTCAGCGAGAAACGGCTGCACAGGGCGGCTGCCGCCTCCTGGGGACTCTTGGATGCCTTGATGACGGCGACAACTTCATCGATGTTATTGAGGGCGATGATGAGACCTTCCAGGATATGAGCCCGCTCCCGCGCCTTGTTGACTTCAAAGGTCGTACGCCGGACGATGACGATTTTTCGGAATTCGATAAAACTCTTCAGGACTTCAATGAGATTAAACACATAGGGCTGACCGTTTTCGATGGCCAGCATGATGATCCCGAAAGTCGATTCCATCTGGGTGTGCTTGTACAACTGATTGAGGATCACGCTGGAGTTCTCGTCACGCTTCAGATCAATCACAACCCGGATTCCCTCGCGGTCGGATTCGTCACGGAGATCGGAGATTCCGGTAATTCTCTTGTCCTTGACCAGTTCGGAGATCTTTTCGATCATGGCCGCCTTGTTGACCTGATAAGGAATCTCGGTGACCACAATGCTCTCCCGGTCATTGCGTTCATTCTTCTCGATGATCACCTTGGCCCGCATCCGGATGATGCCCCGTCCCGTCCGATAGGCAGAGAGAATTCCTTCCCGCCCGTTAATGAACCCCGCCGTGGGGAAATCCGGTCCCGGAATATAGGTCATGAGCTCTTCCAGGGTCATTTCCGGATTCCGGATGAGGGCGATGGTCCCGGAAAGAACCTCCGTGAGATTGTGCGGCGGGATGTTCGTCGCTAAACCGACCGCAATTCCCGCCGTACCGCTCAGCAGCAGGGTCGGGAGCCGCGAGGGAAGAACGGAAGGTTCCGTCAGGGATTCATCATAGTTCGGGATGAAATCCACCGTGTCTTTTTCCAGATCCGCCAGAATTTCCTCGGTGATCCGGGCCATGCGGACTTCCGTGTAACGCATGGCCGCCGGGGGATCGTCGTCGATGGACCCGAAGTTTCCCTGGCCGTCAATGAGGGGATAGCGCATGGAAAAATCCTGGGCCAGACGGACGATGGTACCGTAGGCTGCCTGATCGCCATGGGGATGGTATTTACCGATGATATCCCCGACGATGCGGGCCGATTTCTTGTAGGGCCGGTTCCATCGGTTTCCCATTTCGCTCATGGCAAAAAGGACGCGACGGTGAACCGGTTTGAGGCCATCGCGCACATCGGGAATGGCCCGGCCGATGATGACGCTCATGGCATAGTCCATGTAAGACTTTTTCATCTCATCTTCAATATTTACATTGATATTTCTTTGTACTGCCAATGGATCCATTCTTTTTTATTCCTCTTTCCTAGACATCCAGGTTGGACACATAAAGGGCATTCTTGTAGATGAAGTCGCGACGGGGTTCAACCTGATCCCCCATCAGCGTGGTGAAAATCTCATCGGCCTGCACGGCATCATCCACCCGGACCTGCAGAAGGGTTCTCTTCTCTGGATTCATGGTGGTTTCCCAGAGCTGTTCGGGATTCATTTCTCCCAGACCTTTATAGCGCTGGACAGAAATCCCCTTCTTGCCCACGGAGGTCACGAACTGCACCAGAGCGGACATATCCGGAAGTTCCCGGCGGTCGCTTTCCTCTCCGTCCAGAGCCACTACCGAATAGGGGGGCTTGCCGACTGCGGAAATCTGGGAAAGAAGCGCCTTGATTTCCGAGAACTTCGGCGCTCGATAGATGGATTTTCCAAAGGAAATCCTTGAAGGCTTTCCATTTTTTCCCAGGCGGAAGAACATTTTATATCCGCCGTGCTCCTCATCTGCTTCCACACCCGTTTCCATGATCTCCTCCCCGAGGGAATCCGCGGTCTGGCGGGCCGTTTCCCTCAGGAGCCCTTCATCCTCAAAGTCCTGGATGGACAAAGACGGCCGTTCGGCGAGAGAGAGGATAATCTTTCGATTGCAGTCCTCTTTTTCGAACTTCTCCAGAATGGTCTCAACCCGCAGAATCTTTTTGACCAGGTTGAGCAGGGAATTGCCGGTGACGGCCTCTTCTTTCCCGTTGGAATAAAGTTTTATCCGCTTGACGCCATTCTGGAGGATGAAGTTGTTCATTTCGTCCTCGTTATGAATGTAAAGCTCGTTTTTCTTTTCCGTGATCTTGAAAAGCGGCGGCTGGGCGATATAGAGATATCCCTTTTCCACGAGCTCCCGCATCTGGCGGAAGAAGAAGGTCAACAGGAGGGTGCGGATATGGGAACCGTCCACATCGGCATCGGTCATGATGATGACCTTGTGGTAGCGGATCCGGCTGACGTCGTAATCCTCCTCCCCGATCCCCGTCCCCAGGGCCGTAATCATGGTCTTGATTTCCTCGTTCTGCAGCATCTTGTCGAAGCGGGCCTTCTCCACATTCAGGACTTTTCCCCGCAGGGGCAGGATAGCCTGGTTGCGGCGATCACGCCCCTGCTTGGCGGAACCTCCCGCCGAATCCCCCTCCACGAGATAAATCTCGCTTCGGGCCGGGTCCCGTTCCTGGCAGTCCGCCAGCTTTCCGGGCAGCGCCCCCACCTCCAGGGCGCTCTTCCGGCGTGTCAGCTCGCGGGCCCTCCGGGCCGCTTCCCGAGCCCGCGAGGCATCGAGGCATTTGCTCAGCAGCTGCTTGGCTGTCGTGGGATTTTCCTCCAGGTAGGTGCCGATTTTTTCGTAAACGATGCCTTCCACGAGCCCCCGCACTTCGGAGTTTCCCAGCTTGGTCTTGGTCTGGCCTTCAAACTGGGGATTGGCGACCTTGACGCTGATGACGCAGGAAAGGCCTTCCCTCAGGTCCTCTCCCCGCAGCGATTCCTTCCCTTTCAAGAGATTGTTGTTGACCGCATAGTTGTTGAAGACGCGCGTCAGCGCCGACCGGAATCCGCTCAGGTGCGTTCCCCCCTCCGTCGTGTTGATGCTGTTGGCAAAGGAAAAGATGTTTTCCGTGTAGGTGTCGTTGTACTGCAGCGCCACTTCCACGGTGCAGTCCTCCCGCGCTCCGGTGACAAAAATCGGCTCTTTGTGAAGGACCTTTTTGTTGCGGTTGATGTACTCGACGAAGGAGACGATGCCCCCTTCGTAAAAGAATTCGCTTTTCCGGTCCGTACGGTCATCGATCAAGGTGATGAAGATGCCGGAGTTCAGGAAGGCCAGTTCCCGGAGTCGGTTGGCGAGGATGTCGAAATTGAATTCCAGCTCCTCAAAGATCTCCTCATCGGGCTTGAAATAAACCTTGGTTCCCCGGCCGGAGGTCTGACCGGTCACGGTCAGCGGGTTCTGGGGCACGCCGCGGACATAGGATTGCGTATAAACCTTTCCGTCCCGGCGGACATTGAGTTCCAGGGAGCTGGAAAGGGCGTTGACGACGGAGACGCCGACCCCATGAAGCCCGCCGGAAATCTTGTAGCTGTCGTTGGAGAACTTTCCCCCGGCGTGCAGCTTGGTCAAAACCACCTCAGCGGCTGAAACTCCCGTTTCATGCATATCAACGGGAATTCCCCGTCCGTTGTCCTCCACCATGATGCTGTTGTCCACCCGGATTTTCACGGTAATCCGGTCACAGTATCCGGCCGACGCCTCATCGATGCTGTTATCCACCACTTCATACACCAGGTGGTGCAGACCATCCTTGCCGATGCTGCCGATATACATGGCCGGCCGTTTTCTGACGGCTTCCAGGCCTTCCAGGATTTTAATACTTTCAGCGGAATAATTGTCCGTTGTCATTTTTTCTGATCTCTCTTCCATACTGCTCTGTTGAATCACTTTGTTATTTTTCCGTTCCTACGCCCTCAAAGCTTCAGCGGCATCACGACGCAGAGGAAACGGTCGTTGTGGACAGGAAGAATAAGCGTCGGCTTCATGAAGGCGCCGATGCTCATCATCACTTCCTCTTCCCGGATCACCTCGATAGCGTCAATGAGGTAATCCACGTTGTATCCGACCTGGATCTCGTCTCCGGAGTAAGCCACTTCCAGTTCGTCATTGGCCTCTCCCACATCGGGATTGTTCGAGTTCATAACGATTTTGCTGGAGGACACCGTCATCACCACGCCGTTGTACTGCTCCGTCGAGATGACCTTCATGCGCCGGAGGGCGTGCAGAAGCAAATCGCGGTTGAGGATCACCCGGGCTCCCTGCTCGCTGGGGATCACCCGCCGATAGTCAGGATACGTCTCGTCGATCAGGCTCACCTTCAACAGGGTGTTGGCGGTCTTGAGAACAAACATTCCCCGGTCCGAACCGATCCGGATCTCTCCAGGCTCCGAATCGATGAGCTTCCGGATCTCGGCGATTCCCTTCCGGGGGAGAATGATGCCTTCCTCCAGAGAAAAGGTGGGGGTTCCCTCAAGCATGTCGAAGCATTTCGCAAGGCGGTGTCCATCCGTAGCGACCACTCTCAGAACGGTCCCCTGTTCCGTCTGCTCCGTCTCCATCAGGGCGCCGACCAGGTTCTTGCGCGTTTCATCGGTGGAGACGGCAAAGGCCGTCTTGGAAAGCAATTCCTTCAACAGGGCCGCTTGGACGGGATAAAGGGGAACCTCCTCGTCATAGACCACCGTGGGAAATTCCATGGCGGAGACGCCGGGAATCCGGTAGACGGCCTTCTGACTGGTCAGGGTGACCTGATTATGGTCATCGCAGTAGAAGTGGATGCCTTCCTCCTGAGTTTCCCGGATCATTTCGAAGAGTTTCTTCGCGGAGAGAGTGATTTCACCATCCCTGACAACCCGTGCTTCGTAACTGGCCACCAGGCTCAGTTCCCGGTCCGTAGCCACGATCTTTATCTGGCCGTCTTCTGTTTGGATCAACAGGTTCCCAAGAATGGGCATGGTGCTTTTTTTATCAACAATTCCCAGAGTTTTTTGAACACCATCCAAAAAAACCTGTCTCGAAATATCGAATTCCATGACCTTTCCCCATTTCATCCTAATTAGTTTTTTATTTTTCTTTGTTTATTTATTAAAAGATAGTTCTAGTAATAAGTCCTGTGGATTGCAGTCAAGAAACATAAATCCATTTGAATTTCGTTTTGTTATCATAAAAAAGACCTGTTGATAAGTCCCTTGTCGCCCTGTTAGTTCTTTTTAAGAAGCTGATCCTCAATTTCCTGGAGGAGCGCTTTCAACCTGGCGTCCGTCTCGAGCTGTTTGCGGATTTTGTTGTTGGCATAAATGACCGTGGAATGATCCCTACCCCCGATCTTTTCCCCGATGTCCGGAAATGAGCTTCCCGTCAGCTTCCTGGTCAGATACATCGCCATCTGCCTGGCCATGGCGGTGCTCTTGTTCTTGCTCTGAGATTTTATGTCGGAGATTTTCACGTTGCACTTGGCGGCGACGGACTTGATGATCTCTTCAAAGCTTACCTCGTCAGCCTCCCGCTGCCTGATGATGTCTTTCAGGACTTCCTTGACCAGGTCCAGGTCGATGTTTCTTCCCGTCACCGAGGAATAGGCGGCGATCCGGACGAGAAAGCCTTCCAGTTCGCGAATGTTCGATTCGGCATGGGAAGAGATGTAATAGGCCACGTTGGTCGGGACCAGGATGTTGTTTTCCTGGGCCTTTTTTTCCAGGATGGCGATCTTGGTTTCTATCTCCGGCGGCTGGATGTCGGCAATAAGCCCCCATTCGAAACGGGAACGGAGACGGCCCTCGAGGTTGGGAATGTCCTTGGGGAATTTGTCGCTGGTGACGACGATCTGCTTGCCCGAATCGTGAAGCGTATTGAAGGTATGGAAGAATTCCTCCTGGGTTCTTTCCTTGCCGGCGATGAACTGGATGTCGTCCATGAGCAGGCAGTCGATGTTGCGGAACTTTTCCCGGAACTGCGGCATCTTGTCAAAGCGGATGGAGAGGATCAGCTCGTTCATGAATTCCTCCGCCGAGACGTAGACCACATTCATGTCGGGGTAAATGGACATGCTCAGAAGCCCGATGGCGTTGAGAAGGTGCGTCTTGCCCAGGCCCACCCCCCCATAGATGAACAGGGGGTTGTAATTCTTGGCCGGCTGTTCGGCTACGGCCACGGAGGCGGCATGGGCGAACTGATTGGAGGATCCCACAACAAAGCGTTCAAAACTGTAATTGGGGTTCAAGGTTGGGTGCACCTTCTGCCTTCGCGTTTCCTGGGGTTGAGGTTCGACGGTTTTTTTCCTACGCGCCGGATTGGTCGCGGAACGGGGATGTTTTTCCGATTCCGGAAGAATAATAAAATCGATTAAGTACTCTTTTCCCGCTGAGCTGGAGAGGGCCTGGCAAATCACCTCTCGGTAGTTTTCCGTCAGCCAGTCTTTGAAAAACTTGTTCGGCACCGATAAACTGGCGCGATTGTTCTCGATCGATGCCAGTTTCAGCGGACGAATCCAGGTTTCATAATTCTGCGAACTAATTTTTTCCTTAATGATTTTAATGCTTTCTTCCCAGATATTCTCCACTTTGTAACACCTATCCACACACTTATCAACATGTGTTGATAAGTGTTGAGAAAAATTTACTCCTTACGGGGAAAGAGGCTCCGTGGTCTCCTCTTTTCCGCGATTCATTTCGGCGGATTTAACAGGGCGAGCAGACGGTCCCGCTCTTCAGAAGAGGCATATCGAATCTCAATTCTGCCTTTTTTACGTCCTTGTCGAATAACGACCGATGTCCGGAGCCGGGTGGAGAGGGCCCTTTCCAGCACCTCCAAGTGACGGGCCTCATCGCCTGGGGGTCTTTTGGGAGGCCTTTCCAAAGGCCTGGCAACGAGGCGCTCCGTTTCCCGTACGCTGAGCTTCTGTTTCAGGATGACATCGAGGGCTTTCAGCCGGTCTTTTTGTTGCCAGGGTCAGAAGAGCCCTCGCATGGCCCGGGGAAATCCGCTTTTCGACCAGCGCCCTGCGAATCTCATCCTCGAGCTTCAGCAGCCTCAGGGTATTGGCGATCGTGGAGCGGTCTTTTCCCACCCGTGAGGAGATCTCCTCCTGGGAAAGTCCGAAAACCTCCATCAGCGTGCGATAGGCCTCTGCCTCTTCAAGGGCGTTCAATGCCGAACGCTGAAGGTTTTCAATGAGCGACAGTTCGGCCAGTTCCAGATCCTGAACGTCCCGGATCAGAATGGGGATTTCCGTGCAGCCGGCCTCCTTGGCGGCCCGCCAGCGGCGTTCACCGGCGATGATCTCGTATCCCCCCTCCTGCGGCCGGACGATCACCGGCTGGAGGAGCCCCTTGGTTCGAATGGACTCAACAAGATTCCGGTGCTCTTCGTCGTCAAATTCCTTTCTGGGCTGAAAACGGTTGGGAATCAGCTCCTCCACACTGCAGAATATGAAGGAGGGCCGTTCGTTCAAGTCTTCAAGGATATCGGGAAGAATGGCCCCCAATCCCTTGCCCAGAATGTTTTTAGGCGGCATTCAGATCCTCTTGCTGTTCAGAACTTCCTGGGCAAGCTCCATGTAGGAAACCGCCCCGCGGGATTTGATGTCATAGTAAATGATCGGAAGTCCGTGGCTCGGGCTCTCGGACAGACGGACATTCCTGGGGATCACCGTATTGAACACGGAGCCTCCGAAGTGGCTGCGCACATCTTCGCTGACCCGCCGGGATAGAAGATTCCGTGAATCAAACATCGTCAGCAGGATGCCTCCCAGGGAAAGCATCGGATTCAAGCGGGTCTTGACGAGTTTCAGCGTACTCATGAGCTGTCCCAGACCTTCCAGCGCAAAATATTCGCATTGGAGGGGGACAATGACCGAGGATGAAGCCACCAAGGCGTTCAACGTCAAAAAACCCAGGGAAGGGGGACAATCCAGGATGATAAAATCATACTGCGTATCCAATTCCCGGATCAGCCTTCGAAGTTGCTTTTCCCGCTCCTGTATCGAAATGAATTCAACCTCAACCCCAACCAGATCCTGAGTGGCGGCTACGGCATCGAGATAGGGGATGCAGGTGGGGACAACCACCTCCTGCAGCGGGACCCTGTTGATCAGGGCGGAGTAGAGATTTTTCTCCGAAATCTGCTCCCTGTTGATGCCCACGCCGCTGCTGGCATTTCCCTGGGCGTCGCAGTCGATGAGGAGGGTCTTTTTTTCGGCTGAAGCCAGAGTCGCTGAGAGGTTGATCGCTGTCGTGGTTTTTCCCACTCCCCCCTTTTGATTGGCAATGGATATCACTTTTCGCATGGGAGCAAACCCGATTTTAATATTTCATGATCCTGTAAGAGGTGGAGACGTTAACACAAAAAAATCGATTTTAGAAGGAGTATTTTCGTCAATCTTTATAGTAAGTTATGAATAATACACATGATTTCAAATCCTTGTAGCCGCCGGGCCCCTGAAGGTGAGATGGGTCTGCAACTTTTTGAAGATCAGGATCGCCCGGAAATCGCCCCCCCGGGGAAGGGTCAGGGTGTGCACATCGGTCAAGACCAGGTTCCAGTCGGTCAGGATATCCGACACGTCATCCAGTTCCGTCCGGTAATTGGCTCCCTTCATCGCAAAGATCGATCCGGACGGGGAGACCAGCCCGCCTGCCGCCTGAAGGTATTGCGGAAGCTTCAGGGCGGCCCGGGAAACCACCATGTCGAAGCAGTCCCTGGATGACTCCTCTTTCAGCAGGCTTTCAAGACGTTCCTGGAGGATGGACATTCCCTCCAGCTTCAGGATCCGGCAGAGGGATTTGAGGAAGGACACCTTTTTTCGGGAGGCCTCCAGCAGGGTGACCTTCAGACCGGGGATGGCAATCTTCAAGGGAATCCCCGGGAATCCCCCACCCGTTCCGATGTCCAGGAGGCGTCCGTCGGGAAGGGGGAGAAAGGGGACCAGGGTCAGGGAATCCAGGAAATGTTTGACAAAGACTTCCTCCGCAGATTCCGTGGAAGCCACCAGGTTGAAACGGGAGTTCCACAGGTCCAGTTCCTGATAATACCGCTGGAAATTCTGCAGCTGCTCATCGGTGAGAACGACACCCAGCCCGGCAGCCGACTCTTTGAAGCGTTTTGTCAATCCCCCGGATCCGGCGGTATTGAAGTCGCAAGACGATGAATGTTCCAATAAAAAGTTCCTCTACCCGGATTGATCGGACGGCACGATACGGCCCGAACATGTCGACAGGATAAAAAGAAGGCGGATCGTTGGCAAAGGTTTATTTCAAAACTTTTCTTTTGGGTGAAAAAGGATTACATATTTGCCTCCTTTCTATGCGATTGGAAAAGGTCTGTCAACAAGGGACGAAGAGAGAAGAGAAGGTGTTGCAGGGCATGCGGTTAACGGCGGATAAGGAGCATATCGCGGTTGTTTTAAACCGTCCGAAATATGCAGGAAACATAGGCTCGGCGGCGCGCTGCGCCAAGAACATGGGAGTGGAGAGGCTGATGGTGGTGAGTGACCGGGATTACCCGCAGGAGGAAATCCGTCAGATGTCCACCCATCTGGCTGCAGATGTAGTCGATTCCATCGTCTATTGCCGGGACCTGGGGGAAGCCCTTTCCGGATTTCACTATGTCGTCGGAACGACCGCCCGGCTGGGCCTTGCCCGGGGGCCGGTGATGTCGCCCAGGGATATGGCGGAGCAGGTGGTTGAACTATCGAGAAAAAATGACGTGGCTCTTTTGTTCGGCCCGGAGGATACGGGGTTGACCAATGAGGACCTGCGGTACTGCCAGAGTGTTGTCTCCATCCCCACCTCGGAGCGGTTCCGCTCGCTCAACCTGTCTCATGCGGTCATGATCCTCTGCTATGAAATTTCGATGGCGGAAATAGGGGTTCCAGAGCGGTTCACCCCGAAAATGGCCTCTTCCCGGGAAACCGAGGGAATGTACGGGCACATCGGCGCCCTTTTGCAGGAAATCGGCTTTCTGAACCCGGAAAACCCCGAATACTGGATGATGCACATCCGGCGGCTCTTTTCCCGGATGCGCCTTTCCGCCAGGGAGGTCCGGATTATCCGGGGAATCTGCCGTCAGCTTTCCTGGTATCTCCACCACAGGGGATAGCGGTCCCTGTCGAAGGGAATTGACTTCTCATGACTTGTCCCTGACAATAGAGGGCCGAAGCCTGGAACAAAATGGGTGATCTTCATGGAAATAGCGTCAGCAAAAGAAAAAGACTGGGTCGTTGTATCCGTCACGGGCAGAATCGATGCCGTTACGGCACCGGAATTCGAAAAGGCGCTTGCGGAGCAGGTGGCCCGGGGTGAAAAGAATTTTCTTCTCAACTTCATCGGACTTGATTATATTAGCAGTGCAGGGCTGCGAAGCATTCTGGCAACGGCGCAAAAATTGAAGCCCGGAGGGGGAAAGATGATCTTCTCCGGACTGAGGGGAACCGTCAGGGATATCTTTCAAATTTCCGGATTCGCCACGATGTTCAAAATATTTGATACCCGGGAAGATGCATTGAAATAGGTCAAATGGATGACCATGCCCTCAACGATCACATTGCCGGGAACAATGGAATCCCTCTATGCGCTGATGGGTTTCGTGACTTCCTTCGCCGGAAAACAGGGATTTTCTCCGGAAAAAATCCGGACACTCGAACTGGCCATGGAGGAAGTCCTTGTAAACATTATCAAGTATGCATACAGGGATGATGATTCGACAGGCAGCATCGAGATCACCTGCACATGTTGTCCTGAGCGGGGCCTTGTGATCGAGGTCGTGGATTCCGGCGTTCCCTTTGATATTTTTTCCGTTCCCGATCCGGATGTATCGGCCGATATGGAGGAACGGCGAATCGGGGGGCTGGGGATTTTTCTCGTCAAGCAGTTGATGGATGATGTCCGCTATCGGCGGGAGGATAATCGAAACAGGCTGACCCTCGTCATAGACGGCGCCAAAACCTGATCGTTTCTTCGATCGCCTTGAAAGGGGAGCCGGATCGTGAGCGTAAAAGACACCGTGGTCATTGTGAAGCCCAAGCCCCTGGAAGATGTCTCTCAGGATGCCGTAGAGCGGATTCCGCTCCGCTCCGGGCGCCAGATCGTCGTTCATGGCGGTGACGAGGAGGAGCTTATCTCCATCGTGGAATCGGGAGGAGAAATCTCTCTGACGGTCCGCCTGACCGATGCGGGCCCCGTATTTACCCTCCGGGGGGCTCAACTGAAGCTCGAATCGACCCGGTCCATTACCCTGGAAGCCGGAACAATAAACCTTCATGCGCAAGAGGAAGCGGTGCTCAGGAGCGAAGGGGCACTGAAAATAGACGCTGCGAAGACGATGGATCTTCACTGCGATGACGACCTCCGTGTCGAAGGAAAGATCATTCACCTGAACTGAGCAGGAAACGCATGGAATTACGAAGATCAAGGAGGAGAGAGCATGCCGTCCGCCGCCCGCGTGGGTGACATGGTCCTGCAGGATGCGCCCCACTGCCACGCCCCCATCCATCCGCCGGCGCCTGTCCCGACGCCTGTTCCGCACCCGGCGCTTCCGCTGACCATCATAACCGGCATGCCCACCGTGCTCATCGGTAATCAGCCCGCCGCAAGGCTGACAAGCACAACCACGCCCTGCACCCTTCCAGGATGCATCCCCGGAGGGCCCGGGATCGTGGTCAAAGGATCTGCAACCGTCATGATCGGGGGTTTGCCCGCTGCGCGGGTCAATGATCAGACGGCCCATCCGACCTGTGTCGCTCCGATTCCAAGCCCCACGGGAAAAATTCTTCCGCCCGGATGCCCGACGGTGATGATTGGAGGGTAGCCCCATTAAACTGCGCCATTTTGAGATTCTTCAGCCGTTATGCCCGGTGTGCAGAGCAGCCGGACACGAATCTGCTCTGAAGATCGGATCGGTCCTCAGGGAGGGAAACGGGTCAATTCGGGAAGGGATCCTCGTCTGTTCAAACCCCGGCTGCCTCAGTGAATACCCGGTCCTGGACGGCATCCCCATCCTGCTGGCCAACCTGAGGGCCTACGTTTCCCAGAATTTCCTGCCGGTCCTCTGCCGGGACGATCTGACCGAACCGATGGAAAGCCTCCTGGGAGACTGCTTCGGTCCGGGATCGGCCTTTGATTCCAGGCGCCAGCACCTCAGCACTTACGTATTCGATCACTACGGGGATCTGGACCCCGGCGAAGGGAAGCAAAGCCCCGTCCCGCCCGGTTCGATCCGGAGACTGTTCCAGCGGGGGTTTTCGCTCGCGGAGCGACGGGCAGAGGGACCGGTCATCGATATCGGCTGCGCGGTGGGCCGGACGAGTTTCGAACTCGCAGAACAGGTCGATGACATCGTCCTCGGGATGGATTTGAACTTCGGCATGCTGAAGACAGCGGCGACCATTCTCGAAAGCGGATGCGTTTGCTACCCCAAGCGCCGGGGCGGCATTGTCTATGAGCGCCGGCGGTTCCCGGCCGCCTTCGAAAGGGCGGAGCAGGTTGATTTCTGGGTCTGCGATGCGACGGCCCTGCCTTTTGCCGACCGGACCTTTTCCGCCGGGATCAGCCTCAATGTTTTGGACTGCGTCTGGTCACCCTATGACTGCCTGGCGGAGATGGGCAGGATTCTGAAGCCGGGTGGAAGTGCCGTCCTGTCGACCCCCTACGACTGGAATGCCGGTGCCACTCCCGTGGAGTCCTGGCTGGGAGGGCACTCACAGCGCTCAGGACATCGGGGATCAAGCCCGGATATCCTGCGGTCCCTCATGTCCGGAGGTGGCCATCCCAACGCTGTTGAAGTGCTGGAACTTCTCTCGGTAGAAGAAGTTCCCTGGACCCTGCGGCTTCATGACCGGAGTTTTATGGAATACCTGGTTTCCGTGATGGTTATCCGGAAGAAGATGGAAAATGGATCGGCATGACACCTCGATACTCAAGATTCCGGCCCGGATTCAGAGTCTTCCTGACGACGGCAGGAAGAAAGTCCGTTGAGTTTAACCCCAAGACCATCTGGAGAAAGAAGAAATGATCAGCCTCAGCCTCAATCAAACGATAGAAGCAGAGAAGACTCGCCAGATCGAGGATTTGGTAATCTGCGGCAGACTCTGGGATATCTATGAAAAAAACACGACCCTTATGTCCGTCCTCCGCCAGATGTGCGCCGCTGGAGCCGGAATTTCACTCGAGTGGCTCAAGAAATGCGCTGATGCAGTCAACGAGCCTGACCTTAATAAATTCTTTGAAGTCGTCTTCCGCAACAGAAAGGGTGATAAGTTGCTGGACGAGGTCAAGAACATGGATTGCTTCGAGGGAAAATCCCCCACCAGGGCCAAATTCGAGGACATGCAGAAACGCCCGGAGGTCTGGTTCAGGGATATTGGGAAGATCGGCGGCTGGTTCCGGGTCCAGGCCGAGCTGTCGGAACATATGTGCACATTCATCCTCGATCAGCTTGGCCTCAGACGGGACCCGGACATCGATACCCTCATGGCCAGGTCCCGGTTCGAGACATCCGACAATCCCCTCGTAACGAAGTACCTGAAGCTCATAGCCGGTGCGCCCAAAGCGCCCAACCCGGTCCGGGACAAGCATCGCATTCAACTGATGGCTGCGATTCTTGATCGGGAGTACGAGGGGCGGCTCAGTCACCAGGCCAGGCTTGTGCAGCGTTACCTTAAAGGTCAAGGCGCGACGCCCGGGGGCAGAAAATACAAAATCTACGCCTATACCGCAGAATGGTTCGCAAAGTGGCAGTACAAGGGCGACCCGGCAGCCGGAGCTTACCAGGCGAAGCTCGAGGAGGTACGCGGCTCAGAGTACGAGCTGCAGCGTGCCCGACGAAGCGAGAGCAACGTTCCTATCCCGCGCGAGCTGCGGCCATACATCAAAATGCCGTCGCACAAGAAGAGCACGATTAATATCAATAATGACTCTGATTGGCAGTTCGCAGGCATCACCAAATGGCGGCAGATGGAATGGGACCGTCTATGGCAGATCTCTCAGCTTTACGGGCTGCCTCGAGGCGCGACGATCTCGGGGACGACGACGGACCACCAGTTTGCGATCTATGAAATACTATCTCGCGTCGAGTCGATTGGAACAGAAGACAATGTCCGGAGAAATGTTGAAAATGCTGTTCACATGAAGGGCCTCGCCGAACGCATACAGATGTTCCTGCCCTACATCCATCTCATTCCCGTCATCCAGATGGGCGCCCAGATGCACCATTCCGTATGCGAGATGGGGACAGCCCTTTCTCTGAACGACTTTATCGACTACCATGTCGGTTACTACACAACGTTACTCCCCTCTGCCGGTGCGGGCATGAAGGTCTACAGTTCAACCTTCGACCAGGCAGTCAGACGGGCGTTAGCCGACGCCGAAGCAAGGGTGACACATCTGTATGCCATATCGGAGAACAAGCGCAGAGGAATGTCCCCGACGGCGCATGCCGCCTGGGCTTGCTCGAATGATCGGGACCGCGCCAGGCACAAGGCCAGGGCGGCGATCAATCCGGAGACCGCCCACGTGTTCGAGCAGATCCCTTTTGACCATGGGGTTGATTTCATTCTGAAAAAAGCGAAGGAGATCGATGCGAATATCCATTAGCCCGACCGAAAAGAGGGGAAAGGGATGGTTTTCCCTCTTTCGTCATCTTCTCAATCCGGGCTGAAGTTCCCGCTCAGAACGCAACCGCGGAATCCTCAGGCTTGATGTCCAAAAACCAGGTGAACAGGCCGTCCTTAATCTGGAGGATGACGGCGCTCTTGATGGGATCTCCGGAACCTTCCCTGAACTTCATCGTCCCCGTGACACCTTCGTAGTGCGTCATTTTTGCCACGGCATTGCGGAGTTTTTTCCGGTCCACTGTTCCGGCAGTCTTCAACCCCTCCCAAAGCAACCCAAGGGCATCGTAGGTCAAAGCGGCCACATCATCGGGAATCTGGTTGTACCGTGCTTGGTAATTGTTGATAAACTGTTTTGCTGCAGCGGTCGAAGCATCCAACGCATAGTGGCCGCTGAAATAACAGGATTCGCAGTCATAGCCGCATTTCTCCAGCAGCTCATAATTTCCCCAGGAGTCACTGCCGAGAAAGGAGGCCGTCAGGCCAATTTTTTTTGCAAGATGGATTTGAAGAGGTATTTCCCAATAATAGTTGGGGAGGAAAACGATCTCTGGACGAGCCGCCTTGATTCTTTTCAACTGATCCGCAAGGGCCGTATCGCCGATTTTGTAAGTTTCAAAGGCCACCACCTTCCCCCCGCTCTTTTCAAAGGCATCCCGAAAGAAATGGGCAATGACCGATTTGCCGCTTTCGTAAAGCACAGCCCCTTTTTTCAGCCGCAGTGTTTCAAGAGTAAATTCCGCAAGGACACGGCCTTGAAACAAATCGTTGTAGCAGGCCCGAAAGACGAATTTCTTCGGTTTTCCCGACGTCTCGTCAAGCGTGGACCAGGGAGATGTGGACCAGGGTGAAATCAGCAACGTTTCATTCTTCTCGGCAACGGCTCCCGCCCGCATCACATAGCGGCTGGCGTTCGGTCCGACGATGGCCACCACATAGTGCTTGCGGATCAGGTTAACGGCGGCCTGTTCAGACAGATCCTCTCTGCCGCCGTTATCCTCCAGAATCAGTTCTACGGGATGCCTCTTTTTATTGATCAAGAGACCCCCGCCTTCATTGATTTCATCAGCCGCCATCTGGGCGGCCTTGCGGCAGGATGCCCCGACTGCCGACATATCACCGGTGAGCTCCGCTATGACGCCGATTCGAACGGGTTCCCCACGATCGGAGCAGCCTGTAACGGACAAACCCAGGATGGTCAGCAGAAGAAGAGCGGAAAATAAAATGCTTGTCCTCATCATGGCCGACCTCGGTAGCGGAGCGCCAGGATCGTAATATCGTCCGATTGCGGCTCCTGGCCGACAAAATGCCTGACGGATGTCAGGACGGAAGAGATCAACTCCTCCAGTGTCGAACTCTGGCAGGAACTTACCGTTTCGAGGAGCGCCGCATCGGAAAACAATTGTTTTTCTTCGTTCATGGCTTCGGTAATGCCGTCCGTATAAAGGAGCAGCGTCTCTCCAGGCTTCAGGGTCATGAGGCTCGTGTCATAGGAGGCATCCTCCATGATTCCGAGAATTAACCCCGGCGGAACTTCCAGCCAGCGCGGTGCGCCCTCCGCAGGCACCAGCACGGGGGGGTTATGGCCTGCGTTGGTAAAGCGCAGATCCCCCGTCCTGAAGTTCAGGATCCCGCAGAACAGGGTGACAAACATGCACGATTCATTGTCTATGCAAAGCTCGGCATTGACGGCGTTGAGGATTTCCGACGGCTGGATTCCCTGGCTTGAGCCGATGCCCTTGATCAGGGTTTTGGTAACGGCCATGAACAGGGCCGCGGGGACGCCTTTCCCGGAAACATCGCCGATGGAAAAGAACAGGTGTTCGTTATCGATCAGGAAAAAATCGTAGAGATCCCCTCCCACCTCCCTGGCCGGTTCCAGAGCCGCAAATATTTCGAATTCCTGCTTTTCCGGGAAGGGGGGGAACTTCTTAGGCAGGAAGCTCATCTGGATGGTGTGGGCAATCTTCAGCTCGCTTTCAATCCGTTCCTTGGCTGCGGTTGTTTCAGCCAGGTCGCTGATATAATCTTTCAAAGCGGTCTGCATGTCGCGGAACGACCGGGTCAGTTCCCCCACTTCATCCTGCGAAGCCGTGGGCGGTATATCGAGGTCGAGGTTTCCCCTGGAAATTTCCTTTGTCGTTTCCGCAAGGACCCGCAGGGGGCGGGTCACCTTTCCGGAAATGAAGATGATGGCGAAAAAGAGAACCGACAAACCGGCGGCGCCGATGGCGAGCTTCACCCGGTTCAACCTTTGGATCTCGGCAAAAAGGATCTCGTCCGGAAAGACGATGCCCATGGACCAGCCCAGGGAGGGCAGCGGCGCGTAATATATCCAGATCTTCTGGCTGGCATAATTGCGCGTGATCGAGACGAATCCTTCTCCTCCGCGGGTCATGTGGCGGCCGATCCGCCGCAGCTCTGGATTATCGAGGGCTTCGGCAATGCTGAAGACGCTTTCCCGCAGAATATAGTGCTTGTTCGGATGGATCACAAAAACGCCGTTTCGAGATACGAGGAACGCGTAACCCGTCTGTTCCGGGATGAGTTTCGCGACGATATCCAGAAGCCAATCCAGGGAAATATCCGCGGTGACGACGCCCGTAAAGGTTCTCCTGTTGTCGACGTACCGGTAGAAGGGAACGGAGTAGGTGGCCATGGGGATGTTCCCACCCCCCTCGTCAAAGTACGGTTCGCTCCAGACGGCGCGCCCCAGCTCCCTGGGGATCTGATACCAGTCGAGATGAAAATAGTCGTACTGCGAACTTCCCAGGGCGATCCTTTTGAGCGTGTTGCGTTCGCGGAAGATGTAGGGGGCGTAATAGAGCGTTTTCCCATCAAAGGCATAAGGTTCAAAGGCGACAGCGGAACCGAATATTTCCGGATTGGTCGAAAGAAAATTTTCCATCTCCCGCTGCAGGGGCAAATCCTCCAGATTCTGGGTGGCCAGCGAACGGGCGACATAGGTGGGGACTTTCTCGATTCCGTTGAGGGTTGTCTCAATCTTGTTGACGGCGGCCAGCGTCAGGTTTGCCGCATTGACCTGGGTATCCCTGAGAAGCTGGTCCCGTGAGTAAAGGTAGGTGTAGCCGAAGGCTGCAAGGAAAATGAAGGCTGTGCAGGACAGGATGACGCGGGTCAGTTTAAAGGCGAGGCCGTGTTTAATCATGGTAGCCGTCACGCAGGCAGTCGACGTAAAAACGGTCGAAGGGCTGGATCTGTCGAATAAGGCCTGCCTTGAGAAGCTCTTCCGCGACCGTCTGATAGCCCCCGGACTCCAGGACGCCCATGGGGACCCTTGAACCTTCCGGCAGGATCAGGTCCTTCATCCGGTCAAGCATCCACTGCTGATGGGTCCGGTTGGTTCCCGTATGAGCTTCGGCTGCGTATCTCATCACGATGTCAAGCGCCTCCTTGCGGTGCTCAAAGGCGTAGTTCCAGCCCTCCACCGACGCCCTGACGAAGCTGCAGTACAGGGCCGGGTCCCGACGAAAGGTTTCCTCGAGAACATAGATCCCGTCCTCGGGAAAATTCAGGCCGTACTGGTGAAAGAAAAAAAGGGTCAGCTCGTTTTCATCCCACCCCGCATTGAGAATGGCGTGGTATTCGTTGTACCACATGGCCGAAGCGGCATCCACACCGCCCCGAAGAAAGAGGTTCACCGTCGTCCCCTGAACCACGGGGCGGACGGTAATCTTGTATCGGCGGAAAAAAGACTGCGGCTGAACGCTGAAACTCTGCCAGAGGCTGACCTTCCTGGAATTCAAGTCTTCCGGCCTGGAAATTCCGCTGCCTTTTTTGGCCACAAGCATGTAGCCGGAGCGTTGAACGATCTGGCCGATATTGATGAGTTGAACGTTCCGGTCCCGCTGCTGGATGGCGTCGGAAAGAAAGAGCGTCGTCACGTCCGCTTGTTTCCGGGAGAGCATGACATCGGAGGGAAATCCCGGCCCGCCCCGGAGAATTTTGAGATCGATGCCGTGCTTTTTATAAAAGCCCTTTTCATAGGCCACGTAATATCCGGCGAATTGGGCCTGGGGCAGCCACTGAGGGAGAAAGGTCACAGTCTTCAGTTCTCCTGCAGCCGCCAGAGCGGAGGACCCGAAAAGCAGCGCGCCGAGAAGACAGCCGACCGGCAGGATGTATGAAAGGAGTCTGCGGAGCATGGAGCATTTCCTCGGGGAAGAACGGAAGTGTTTTTTTGCGTTCATGGGCGGACCGTTCTGAGAGGACTTCACCATGTCTCATCGGATTCCTGGTCCGAAGAATCTTCCAGGTACTGGTCCTCGTCCTCTGAGCTGTCCCCGCGGGGACCGGGGTATTCGTGCCCTCCGGCCCCACCGCAGGCGTCGAGGCCGACGAGCGCCGGATCGAAGTCGACGAAGCTCTCCAGATCTACCCGGTATAAATCCTTCAGGGATTGCCATGCCGCAGAGGTTTTGTATTCTTCAAAAGCCGTCAGTTCATGGATATGTGCGGCGGACTGTCTCACAAAGGGGGTGAAGAGCTTCGGGAAGTAGATCCTGGGATCGAAGTCGGCAATAATGGCGTTGACGTCATCGGCGACGATGGCGGCACTGGGATATTTTCCTTTTGAAATCAGCTCGTCGAAGACTTCCAGTTTGCGTAAAAGGGCCGTCAGATGATAAGAGCCTTCCGCATGATCCGCCTTTTCTCCTCTGGAAGAGTCGGGGATGGAAGCCGGCCTGCCTTCCTCCTGTCCCGTCTTTCCTTCGCCCGGCTTTTCCTCTCTTGGTGCGGACGGTTCATTTCCTTCCGGTGGATATTCCTCGTGTGCCTCTTCGGTTGCCGGTTCAGGTGCCCGGTAGACAAGGCGCTCAAAAGCCTTCAGCCAGTCGCTGATCTTCCCCAGGCCCTCGAGGACGGGAGCGGCCGCGTCTTCCAGGGTCGCCCCCAGGACGCGGCTCAGCTTTTCGCCCGCCTCCAGGGACTCCCGGACCGAATCGCTGGAAACGGACGAAACCCAGTCTTCGTAAAGGCGGCTCTTCCTACCCTCTTCGTACTGAAGCGTTTTGAGAATCTGTCGGACCAGCCAGTTCAGGATGGTCTGGATATGCCTGGCCCGGTTTCTCGTCGGGCCGAGGGCCTCCAGGTTTTCGCCCAGGAGGTCTGCCAGGCTCCGATAGATGTCGGTCAGGGCCGGGATGCCCTCTTCCATGAAGTGGCCGTAGAGAACATAGCCGATCATGCGTATGTCGTAGATGTGGTCCTCCAGGATCGCCTCCGCCCCCGCCGCCGCCTCCAGATAGCTGCCCTCCTGCACCAGGGTGGCGATGTCCGTAAACCTCGGATCGGTGATGTCCAGGCCGGGTTTCTCTCCGACTTCCAGTGTCCCTTGTATCAGTTCAATCTTCATGGGGTCTCCCGTAGATGAAAAAATTGGCTAAAGCAACTCTTTTCTGATCCTTTCCAGGGTGCTGCGGTGCCGCGCACGGGCAATTTCCAGGGCCGTTTCCGGATCCGTGGCCAGGCAGGCCAGACAGATCTCAAAGCCTTCCACGGTCTTCAGGTTGGCGGGCAGGACAGGACGCCGGCAGGCCTGGCAGACCAGGCCGACGGCCTGGTCTGCCGCACCGGCAGGGACCTCTTCTGCTTCAGCGCGATGTGCGGCATACTCCGTGGGAAATGGCTTAGGCTTCCGGGCGATGATCTCCTGAAGGCAGTGGTAGCAGTCGGGACAGTAGGGATGGCCGTCGAACTGCTTGCTGCCGATGAAGGGGATTTGCCTGCCGCAGCCATAACACTGAACGGGGGTGCTGAAGTCCACGCGGACCTGCATCACCGGCGGCTTCTCCGTCTCGGCCATTTCCTGTTCCCTTTCCCCTGTTTCTGTCGCGGGGGGGATCTCCGGTTTTTTGATCAGGTTTTCATAACACTGGCGGCAGAGGATCATCCCGAGGAGTTCGCGGGCGGCTCCTTCTTCAAGCTCCTTTTCGCAAATCAGGCATTGCTGCGGTTTTTCCGCTGCCCCCGCCTCGGGCGCAGCGTCCGGGGTTTTTTTCTCCTCCTCGGCCCTGGCGAACAGGGCTTGAAAACACTCCAAACAGAAAGGCCATGAGGCGACCTTTTTGTACTCTTTTCCGGAAAGGTCGATGCCGCATTTTTTGCATTCCATAGCACTCCCCCCTGATGTTTCCCGCGGCGATGGGCGCCGGGATTATTCTGAATTTCCGAATGACTGCCCGATATGCCCCCTGAAGATACGAACCCGCCGGTAGGTATCCTCGTCACTTTGAATCCGGTCATAACCCAGGTAGGTTTTCTCGTGAAGGCGCACCCACCTTTTCTGGGATTTTAAAACAAGGAGAATTTCCAGGTCGATCCCAGCCGGTCGCAGGACTGGAAAGACCAGGTTGGTGAGCCGGTTTTTTATCTCCTTCGGCCAGGGCACCCGGGTATCGGTCATCTCCTCGTCGCTGTAGAAGGTGATTCTCCGGCCGTTAATGGGGACACGGGTTCTGCTGCCAAAGACCGCATCAAAGCCGAGCGCGGTTTCCCCCAGGCGGATCGGCCGCGTCTGCACGTCACTGCTTAACACGGCATTTTCAACCTGGACGCCGATCTCGGGAAAGACCTTCGAGAAGAGCCAGTGCAGTGTGCCGATGGATCTGATATTAAGAATCTGGAGATAGCGCCTTTTGGTCAACTCCCAGTCCGGGAAGAAAAAGGCGTTGATTTCGGGATAGATGTTCAGGAGATAATTCCGGATCAGGCAGTGATCAAAATATCGAATAAAATCCACAAGCGAGGCCCGACCGGATTCTTCCTGGTCCATTTTTTTTCTGAAGTAGGAGGGCAGCGGGGACTGGGCGCTCAGAAGGCCCATGTTCATCGTAATGACCGCCTCTCGAACCGGTTCGGAGTAGAACTGAATGCCCTGGATCAGGCCGGGCTGTGAACAGGTGCTGTTGGAACTCCGGAACCGGATGTCTTCCGGGGCGTAATCCATGGTCTTCAGGAGATGCAGAAGCGAGACGATATCGAACTCATGGATTGCTCCGGATATTTTTTCCCTCAGGCCCGTCATGGATCACGATCCTCCGATACGGTATGTCCCGCTCTTTTCTTCCTGCACCGGGCGCGCACGGCGGCGAAGATCTTATCTCCCCTTCCCGTTGGGGCGGTCGATTTCATAAGCGTCCAGAAGATCCTCGAGCCGGTTCAGGGCCTCGTGAAGAGCGGCAATGTCTTCCGCTCGGGGCTCCGTTTTTGAGCCCTTCGGAAACACGCGGCACAGGTGAAGATGCAGCTCTTCAAGCATCCGATTGACCACGACGGCCTCATCCCCGGAGAAGCGTCCGGAAACGAGCGTTTTCAGGTGTTCAAAAAGCTCCAGGGGAGACGGTCCTTCCCCCTTGGCGGTGGCGGATCGGCCTGCGGGCTTCGGGGCCTTCTGCCAGCGTTGGCTCAACCGTTCCGGGGAAAATAGTTCATCGATCTTGTTGGGCATGACCTTCCTCTGCTTCCTTAAAAGCGCCCGGGGCGGCCAGGCGGGTTACGGCTGGTCGATATTCGCCAGGATCAAGAAAAAGAGATAGGCGAACACAATGACGCCCACCGCTATCAGGTAGTACCAGTAGGGCGAATAAAACCGCTTCAGCTTCACATTCTCGCCGCCTGCGGCAGGCGGCGGAGGGATCTCATCCTGCTTGAGCTTCGCCTGAAGCTTTTTGAGATATTCCGTTATCTTCACGGGATTGTTTTCGTACCGCCCGCGGAATCCGTAACGGATGCAGAAGAAATAGACCTCATAAACAAAGGTGTTGGTCTGCGGCTTCGACAGGATGTCATCCAGGATTTCGTAAAAGACTTCACCGGCATCTTCGAGGTCGAAGAGCTCCTTCTGGAGAAGCGGCCAGCTGGTGTTGAGACTGTGGAGAACATTCGTCTGGATCAGCTCGTCAATTTGAGCCACCACGGCGAACAGGACCATGTAGGTTTCCCTTCCGGAATAGTGTTCGGCAAGCGTCGCCTGAAGAAAGTCCAGCTGATTCCTGAGTTCCGCGCGGATGCGCACCATGTCGTCGATGCTCAATGCCCCCGGTGCCGCCTCCGGCTTTCTCTCCATCTCTTCGCGGTTTTCTTCCCCGGCGGCGGAAAGCTGCTCTTCCGGAACGTACAGGCTTCTCCCGCAGAGCTTTTCCATGCGGGTATAGAGTTCATGTATGGCTTCCCATGACTTATTCTTCATTTTTCTTCCTTATCTGAGGCATGCCGGTTTCAGCGTCCCCGATCTCCTTTCGGACTTCGACGGTGGCGCCGGAAATCCACGCGTTAAGGATATGTTCCACCTGCGTCAGGAAAATCTCCATCAGGGGTTCCCTGCTGGGATCGTACTCTCTGAAGCGCAGGATATATCTATGTTTCAAAAGCCCTGAAAAGCGGGTTTCCGGCAGCGGGGATTTTTCAACCCGGACATCGGCCAGCAGGTCGCAAAGGGCCTGGAACTGTTTCTGCCTCGTAATGCCCATCACCTGCAGGATGTCGATCAGGTCATCACGGCTCAATGTTTCCCGGTTGGTCAGGGTGAGAAAATGGAGAAATCCCTCGATGCTGTCCTGGAAGAGGTTTTCGGCATGGGGGACCGGGTTGACGAGGAGATCCCACTTCAGCCCCGTCGTTCTGCGGCTGTAGGGGGTGGCCGTCAGCCTTTCCGCGATTCTGGCACTGAACCAGGGCTGGAACCAGAGGGCGTCGGTCACGATGGTTCTCGGCTTTTCGAAGGCCTTGGGGAAGTGGAGGTGGAGGTAATGGCGCCTCCGTCCCTGGGGGTCCATCGATTCCTCGGTCTCGTAAGACGGGGCCGATCCGGAAAGAATGCCCGGCTTGACAAAGGCCATGCCCTCTCTGGTGACCTCATGGACACCCGTTACGGAATGGATTTCGAATCCGTAATCCTTCTCCGGGTGGCGAATCGCATAGCGTTCCTGAGTCCCGTCGCAGATGACCGGCTGGGCCGTGCCCTGACGGAGGTTCATGGCGGGGATGGCAAAGAGCTGGAACACATCCCGGTTCAAGACAAGATTCCGCGGCCATCCGGGGTCAAGGTCGAGCAGGAGGGTAAAATCGCTCCAGCTTCCCGGAGACCGGGGGACCTGAACATTCAGGAAGGTTTCCTGCCAGGGGAAGTGGAAGAAAATCCTTTCCCTGTGCAGGGGATGGGCATGATCATCAGCCGCCCGCGGCATTCCAAAGGATACGCCGCAGGGGGCTCCGGAGGATGTTTCGGTGGCTTTTTCGTTGAAGAGGACGGACACCCTCCTGAGGTGGCGTTTGAGGGAAAAAAGAACCATCTGGGAGGATTCATAATTGTTGAGGTGGTTGATGAAAAAGCTCATCTGTCCGATGTCTTCACTGCGGGCAAAGAAGGCGCCGAAGCGAAGGGCGATCCGGAATCCCTTGTCCCGCAGCAGCATGGAGAATCTGGCAAGCTCTATCGGCAGGATGCGAAGGTCTCCCAGGGTTTGAAAGACCGCTCCCCCACCGGATTCCGGAGAAAGAATCCATTCCGATCCCCTGGGGAAGATCACGGGCTCTACAAACTGCCGGCTTGGGAGAGCCTGAAGGATGGCCATAGAGGGGATGGGAGCCAGCAGGTGAGGGAAAAACTGCTGGAAGATCCTTCGGCTGACCGCGCTGATGCTGCGCGAACCGGCCAGCCGGGTGCGCGCCGAAAAAAGGGCCATCGCCTCGATCAATCGCCTCACGTCCGGGTCCTCACGGTCCAGAGGAACGCCGGGGTGCAGGGATGCGTAGGCGATGCGGAAATTTTCCAGGGCGTTCATCTCTTCCAGGAAGATTTTATACAGGCCTTCGTCGATTCTCATGCTCGCTATCTTTTCCGGTTTTCAACCTATATTGACATTGAAGCCTTTGAGGTTTCCGATTTTCGATTTCAGATCCAGCGTCGCCGACGCGTCAACGGTAATCATGGCCCCCTTCATTTCCGCGCTGGTTGTGCCGGAGAGCTTCAGGCTCATCCCGCCGATCTTCGTTTCCGAGGAACTCTCCATGGCGGAATTCATGGCCTTGTACGTCGCGTCGCTGACGGCGGAGGCATTCAGATTGCCCTTGCTTTTGATCGTGAAATCCTCACCGCTTTCATGGGTGGTCTCCTTTTTGGAGACGCAGGTGATGGTTTCCGCATGGAGCGTAAAGGCCTTGCAGTCAATGTGAATCCCATCCTCCTGCTGGGTGATCGTGCTGGTTTCATTCGCCCCCTTGACGGTCGCCGTAATCTTCGTTCCATCCATGACCACCGTCTGGGTGATCTTTCCCTCGCCGTTCTCCACCGTCAGGACGATCCCCTTCTTCTTGTCGAGCTCTACCCGGCAAACCAGGTTTCCCATAATCGCAATCCTATTTTTCTTCTGAACTCTCCTCTTTGGTCTGGAGAATAATGGTTCCTTCCTGCAGCTGGATGATTTCCGTATCATTGCTGGAAGAACGCTTCACGTTGAGCTGGGGTTTGTTGTCCACATACTCATGGCGAATGGAGGTCTGGCTGTCCTCGCTTTTCCCGAACAGAATCTGATTTCCCTGCGTGTCCAGGGGCAGCTGGCCGCCCGGACGCCAGTCCAGAAATCGGACAATCCGTGCGCCGTGAAAATCGAGCTCCACAAGCACCCGCTCGTCCTTGTAGGCCGGAAAATAAAAGTGCCCTGGTGCAAAGAGAGGCTCAAAGGGGCAGACAACCTGCAGGTCGTCAAAAATCGGAATTTTAACCCTGTAATGGTTCTTCTCCGCCTCCAGCTTATCGCCGACGAAGGGGATTTTTTCCGCCTGCTGCTCGAGCATCTCCTCCGTTTCCTCGCCGACAAAGGGGATATCGATATCGTACTCCGGATATTGATAGAGCTGATAGGTTTCTTCCTTCTCCTGCCCCTCGTCGCTGACGATTTTTCCCTCCACCTGGATGGGGTAGGCCGGGGCCTTGAAGGGTGGCAGATTCAACGCCCGTTCCCCCTTGAGCTCCAACCGGGAAGTCATCTCCATTCTGTAGGTCGCAGACATCATATTGTGATCGGCATCGGGGGCATCATGGACGGCATGGGCCTCGAGGGAGATATCCCTTACCCGGTATTCCTTCCCCTTGAGAAAAATCCTTTTGCTCCAGAGGCCGCCTTCGAATTTGACAAAGGTGCCCGGCCGGTAGGTGAGGAGGGGAAAACGCCGATGGGTCAGCAACAGCTCATGCTGCCGGCTTTTCCGCTTTCTTGATTCAAGCCGGAACGCTTTTTCAAAATTCCCGGCGTTTGATTCCAGCACCAGAACGTCCCGCCTCAGGTCTTTCTCCGCCGTACTTCGGCTTGTTTCCATTTCCTGGGGATCTTCCGCCACGGCATTGAGAAACCGGTCATTGCAGCGGGAAGTCTCAGGAAAATCGATCCGATGGTCTGCGACTTCCAGTTCGCTCATGGCAGTCACTTTTCCATCCTGTTCCTTTGATCCGGACAGGGTGTACGAGTTTGTCCTGCCTTCATAAGTGAAGACGCCGTTGTAAGTCGCCGCGTACCAGATGATGAAGTCATAAAAGCTGGTTGGTTCATCGGGGAAGCCCGGCGAAAGCGTGCTGACGGCAAATTTTTCATTCAAGAATGACCAGTCATACGTCAGATTCACTCCGTCCGCCTTGTTGGCTTCGATGAGCTCCTTAACGTCTTCATCAACCATCAGATCACAGGGAAAATGCTGACGCCAGAGGACATGGGCAGGATCGGCAAAATCAATCTGGTAATGCCGATAAAGAACAGGATCGCCCTTCAGGTTTACATTCTCAATGGTGAGCTCCGTGAGAATCGCTTTGTCCGTTACAAATCCCTGCAGAGTCAGGGGTTCAATCTTCGTGTCCCTGGGCTTCAAATGCGGCTCGATATCCAGTTTGACCTCGATCAGATCCTGTTCCACAAACCTGGAGAAAAGGGGATCGTTTTCCTTCCCCCTGGCCGTTGCCGATGAAATCCAGAACTCCAGGCGTGCCGTGTAGCCGTAAGGGTGTATGGAAGCCGTCAGGAACTTGATCTGACCGCCCGGCACCTTGATCCTGTCCATGCCGATCGTCAGGGCCAGCGTCATTTTCAGGCTATCTTCGAACATTTCCCGCTCCGGGTTCATGAGTTCTTGATGTGAAAGTCATGGTGCACCGAGTTGAATTCCATGAACAGCTCCTTCTGAGTATCCTTGACCAGGCATTCGATTTTAAAGGAAATGCGGAAAGGATCGGGATGGTCCTCGACGGAGATCTTCACCACCTGCAGCCTCGGCTCGTACTGTTCGATGTTGTGTTGAACTTCCTCCATGATGACCGTGGCCAGCTGATCGCGGGAGCTGAACTGGTTCATGTCCCGTATGCCGAAATCGGAGAGGAAGCTGCCATAGCCCTTCTTGGTATTGAGGACGTTATTCAGATTTTCAAGAATATCCTGAATTTCGTCTTTTTTGCCGGTAACGGAGCGGTCTCCGAATTTACTGAATAGGGCCATCGGGATTGTCCAGCGACTGAAATTCCAGGAAACGGTTACTCGATACGCCAGAATATATAGAAGGCGGTATCCTTCAGTTCCGGCCGATTGTAAAAAGCCACGACCTTTTCATTCAATGCATTGTCCCATTCCTCTCCCTCCTTGAGCTGATAGAATTCCACCTCTGCTCCGAAGGAGTGCTGAAAGGAAGGGTGCTCCACTTTTTTAAAGGGAACGCCCTGGAGGGCCATCTTGTGTACGACGGGTAATCGTGAGAGACAGGCCAGTTTGACTTCGTCAAGGGAAAGCCTGCTGATGACCCGGTCTTTCTGCGCCAGGAGATACACATTCGTGGCCTGCCGGATCTCATCGGGCAGTTTGACCTTGTAGATGTTGTCGCTCAGTTCAAAGGGCAGGTAAGGCGGCAGGGCCCTCACCATCTGCATCTGCGTGTTGATCAGATCTAGAATCGTCTGCAGAAAGGCAAGCTGATCATGGTTGTAGGGGGACGTAATGTTTTCCGGTGTCGTATTCCTGTAGAAACAGACCTCGGTATACAGGGTTAACAGCTCTTCGCAGAGAAAGAAGGGGTGGAGATGGACCTGGGAACCCAGGTTGGCCAGCAGGCGCTGGGTCCGAAAAACGCTCTTCAGGCATTGCTTGACGCTGGAAAGACTGTCCCCGCTCAGGTAGGATACGGCATCCATGTAGAGATTGTATTGAAAAAGGGCCAGAGCCTCGGAGAGCGAGGCCATTTCGCTCCTCAAAAAAGGGGAGGTTCCCACCTGCAGCAACGGGGGAATATAGTCCCGCGAAATCTGCCAGACGCTCTCTACGCTTTTTCGAAATTCGGCCAGCTTCAATGTTTCAATGGCACCACGGTAATCCTGCTCCGAAGAGAGGGCCATCCTGTGCATGATCCTCGGGATCCTTTCGTCGACCTGGTCGCCCCAGCCTTCCGGGCTGCTTTCGGCGGTAGGCGTGTCGCCGAGAATGTGCAGATAAAGGGCTACATTCGCCGTCCCGGGAAGGTTCAAGTTGAACGGAGAGAGACCGGCATTGCCCGGAATGCTCAGCAGCAATCCCGAAGACAGGACGATGGTCATTTCCTGTACGGAAAAAATTCCTTCGCCTAAGAGCGTCTCATTCAGGATCAGCTTTCCGATCCCGTAGGCAGGCAGCCCCTGCATACGGAACCGTTGTACGGTGTTTGCCAGCAGCGAATCCTCCATAGCCGTCAGATGTTCCGGCAGGAGGGTCTGTCCCATTTTCCAGCTGACTCGTGCTAGTTTGTCATCCATCTCTTTGTGCCGCCTTGGTGATTCTAAGAATAGAAGTTTTCAGAACCGATCGGCTGCCCGCCACGGCGGGCAACGCCCCTCCCTCTTCCCCTTCCCGGATGGAGGGGGCGGAAGGAGAGATGACACGCCGATCCCCCTTCGTGAATGGCCCTTCTGCAAAGGGGGCCGCTTTTGACAATGGATCATTTGGCCACTTCAACGCCCCACTTTTTCGCGAACTTATCAGAAACGGAAACAGCCAGATGAATGGCCATGTCAAGATCCTGAGGCATGACCCCAAGAGAAAAAGAGAAGTTCTTGGGCGAGACGACTTCCATGGACTGGTCCATATCGATGCTCATAGCAAGTTCTCCACCCGATTTCAGGACAAGCCCTTTGAGCTTCGTGTCGTTGGTGTGGAAGCACTTGTAATATCTCTTCTCCTTGGGATCGTAGTCGTAGATGTTGAAATCAAAAAGGACCTCCGTATTGGCCAGGCTTTTGTGGGTCAAGGTCGCAATTTTTGTCTTATTGAAATTGGAAACCTGGCAGGAAAACTGAACCGGATCGGCATAACCGCCGGCCCAATAGATCGACGATACGATACCGAAAACCTTAACCAGGTTTGAAGCGTTCTCCGGGTTGCTCACATTCAGGTCGGAATCAAACTGATCGTTTCCGATCTTGCATGAAACAATATGCCCTACGAGAACCTGCTGATCCTTTTGAAAATTGAATCCCTGTGAAACGCTGCAGCTATAATTTGATTCAGCCATGATGTTTCCTCCTCTTGGAAGTTAAAGGTTATTTTCTAAAGCCGGGTGTCTAGCCGGAGCTCGGCATCCATCCCTTCAAACTGGATATGGGGAAGGATCGCTATCCTGCAGTCATACCATCCGATCATTCCCGGCCGTTCGGTCACCTCCACGGATGCCGCCTTGAAAGGATAGAAGCGCAGCGTCAGGTCATCGGGATCAACGACGGTCGTCACGTACTGGAAGATCCAGTTGCTCAGCGTGTTCTGGATATACTGGGCATCTGCATTGCTGCCGATGTTGTCCCTCATGATGGATTTGACGTAATGGGCGATTCGAGTAATGGAGAAGGTGTAGGAAAGATTGGTGACCAGTTGGGCATTCTCCGAGTCCTTCGGATCCTTGAACTTCCTGGCCCTTTTAAGCGACTGGCAGCTGAAGAAGCAGGCATCGGCGGTACCCTTCCGGTAGATCAGGGGAATAAATCCGCAGTTGGCGTACTCCAGTTCGCGATAATCCGGAATGGCCATCTCAATAGGGATCTTGATTTCTTCTTCGCCACGCAGATTGAAGGTGTGCACGGGAAGACCGGTTACGAGGCCGCCGCCCTTCGGACCGCGTATATACTGGCACCAGCCGGACTGGGCAAAAGAGCGCACCATGTTCTGGGCGAAGAGCATCGCGGCGCTGCCCCAGACGTAGTCCTCGTCATTGCTGCCCCGGATCTTCTCCTTGAAGGTGATCTCTCTGCAGGGATTGACTTCCGGATCATAGGGGAGACGGGTGATATACCTGGGCAGGGTCAACCCGAGATAGGCCGCCTGCTCGGAGTCGCGCAGTTTGTTCCAGGCTCCGTATTTCGGATGGTTCATGAGGCCCTCGAGGTCTTTGATGGCGGACAGTTCCTCAATGGAGTCGCAGCCGAAAAATTTCGGCGAAACCGATCCGATAAAGGGGGCATGACTGGCCGCGGCGATTTTTCCCATGGTCGTCAGCCAGAAGACGTCGTCAGGCGATTGGGTAAATTCATGGAGGCCGATGATGGCGCCGAAGGGTTTCCCTCCGTACTGATCGTATTCGCTCACATAGACCTTTTTGAACAGGGCGCTGCTGGTAATATCCACGGCATTGGCTTCGAAATCCTCGTAGAGTTCGTCCTTACCCACATCAAGAATATCAATCATGATGTCGGCCTTGAAATTGGTGTTCAAGACCAGATCGTTGAGCGAACGCCAGGCGGATTCCATCGACTTGAAATCGTCATGATGGATGATCTCGTTGACCTGATCGATCACAACCTGATCAATATGGGCGATCAGTTCCTGGATGCTCCCCTTGTCCAGACGTTTTGAGGATCTATCCACATTGAGCAGCAGAGCGGCCATCCCGGAAAGGAATCGGTCTTCGTCGCTGACATCTTCTTTTACGACCTGGAGATTTTCCTGAACCATCGGGACCGGTTCCTTGAGCTCGGTGCTCAGGCGCATGCTGGAAAGGAATCGTTTGAGATCCAGCTCTTCAATTTTTTCTTCCGTTTTTTCAACAGGTTTTGTTTTATCAGTCATTTGACTTCTCCTTGAAAGCGGTTGTTCTATTCTCTGGTTGGACAGGCAGTTCCCGGGAGAATCATTCGGGGTTCCCCTTATTTGTTACCTGAAGGAAGTTTCATGCTTTCGAAGCCTTTCAACTGCTCCAGCATTTTCGCCAGGGCCTCCTCGTTGCCCATTAATTCATTGAGCAATTTGCGAAACTCCTTCCGGTTGTCTACATTGGAGATGACTTCTTCCAGGAGACTCTTCACCTGGAGTATCCCTCGAAGCTTGGGCACATGCTTGGCCACTTCGTCAGGAGAAAAAGATCTCATGCTGGTGATGGGAACGTCGACATTCATATCGTCCGATGCTGCGGGGTCAATCTTGTTGGCTACGGCAAACTTCAGAGACATTCCCATGTCCTTCATGACCGCATCCGTGTTCGTGCCGTCAAGATTGCGCAGGCGCCTCTCCTCGAGATCCACCTGCCGGTCCTGGGAGCTTCCATGGGAAAAATCCCCTTCGACCAGAAGCCTCAGCGGCAGAGTCAAATCTTCGGGCTGCCCGTGGATTTCTGTCTTGTACCTCAAGGTAAGACGTGATTTTGGAATTTCATCCTGTATGGCCATGTTTCCTTTATCTCCTTTCGATGATTGGATTATTGTATGATTTCGTCTGCCGGTCCGGCAGATAATTCTGCTGAACGCTCTCGTTCAATGACGCATTTCCTCAGCCGGGTCAGGATGGCGAAAAGCTCCCTTTTCGATCTCCGGGAAAGTGTTCCGGACAGAAAGGCATTTCGGCACCAGGCATGGTCCACCTCGGCCGGGGATAGAAATCGTGGATACAGTGGAAGAAATTCCATGCGATCGGGCAGAAACTCTTCCCCCATCTCTTCGGCCAGGGTTGTCCGGATTTCCGACGTTACCCGGGCTTCATTCAACTGGGCATCGGCGCCGCGGAAAACAAGGAGCACCATGCGCTGTCCGTTTCCCCCGTCCATCCGGGGGACATCCGCGAGGGAGCAGAAGAAGCCGTAGCGGGCTTCCAGCTTCCTGAGCGTCGCCAGGATTTCGTCCACGGGGAATGTCCTCCCCTCACGGTGCCGGGTGGAAACGCCGGAAAAAATCCATTCCTGCCCGCTTCTGGCGATTCGATCAGCCGTGGCCTTCTGCTCTTCTTCCGGTGCGCCGGTTGCTGAGAGCGTGTAGATGCCGAAATCCTCTGCGGAAGCCTCCTCCGCGCCGGACAGAGCGCCGAGGCTCCAGGTGCTGCCGGGAACAGGCAGGACCGTCATATGTGCCGACCCTTTCCTCCGCACGGAAAAGAGGGAGCACCCTCCCACGGCGGCGCTCCACCTCAGATTAAAGGCAAAGGACCGTTCAAGCTTGAGGTTCCGGATGAAATGATACCACCGGTCCATGTCCTGGGATTCCGCCGGGTTGCGAAACCATGATTCCCAGCAATCCTCTGCGGTGATTCCCCGCTCCAGGAGGATGTCCCTTACCTTCGGGCACACCCCGAAGGCCTTGAGCGGATGCTGCCCGACAAGCTCCGGCCGGGCTTCAATGTCCTCCGGCGTAAGGTGAAGGTAGGTTGCTCCGCAGAGCAGACCGGCCAGAAGCAGGGCCGGGGTGGTTTCCATGGCGTGGAATCCCGGTGCCGCGTAGATCTGACCCGGACCGATCCCCAGGGAGATCATCGCATCTCGCAGGGCGCACAAATAGGCCGAATCGCTGGTTACGTCCGAAAGGGTGCCGGGGTCGCTTCCGCAGGGATCGAAATGGCGGAAAACGACCTGGCCGGACAGGTACGTAAAAGGCCGCTCTCGCCCGTTGGAGAAACCCGTTCCGCGATCGCCTTCCGGCAGCACACGCCTGTTCCATGCCGGAAGCAGCGCAGCCTGCCGATCTTCCATGGCAATGTGGTCGGGTTTGAGGGCGTCGAGCCTCCTTTGCAGAAAACCCATTCCCCGGGGAGGCAGGAAGGAAATGACGCATCCCGCCTTCAGGGCCGCCAGCAGATCAACGGTCATTTCCAGGCCCATGTTCCTGATGATGCAGAGGGTTTGTCCCGGCAGGACACCGAGGCGGGCCCAATGGCTTGACCTGGCGGCGGCAAGGGAATCCAACTCGCGGTAAGAAATGCCTTTGATTCCGGTGGCCGGTTCATACCAGCACAGGGCGGGTTGGGCACGATTGCGGTTGCGGAGAAGCATGTCATGATAAAAGTTGTACCCGTTGAAAAGGGAACTGGCTCCCTGCACCGCGACATGCGCATCAAAAGCCCCTTGGAGAGAGCGCCAGAACTCGCCTGGATTGCGGTAGCTGACCTCCAGCCATCCCGGGCTCCGGTATGGCTGCTGACTCTCCAGGCGCAGATCGTTCTCAAGAGAGGCGATGTCTAAATGCTGCGGCATGATCGCACCTTCACGTTATCGACAGACCGTTCACGGCAGGGATGCCGGAAAGCAGGTCCAACAGATTCCCCTGGACCTCTTCCACTTCGTTCTTCTTCACGTTGATCCGGTATTCCTTCTTCAACGGCCCCTCGAGGATCACTTTCCAGTTTTCGCCGGGATTGGTGAAAAGGACATAGACGCCGATATCCTCTTTGCCGGGCTTGATGACCTTTATCTGCTGCTTCTGTCCGGGCAGGATCATCTTGACGGCCAGGATGCTTTCATTGGGCTTCCTGGCAAAGGCCATATCGGAGATGGTCTCGTACTGGTCGATGAGGAATTCCATTTTATTCACCCTGCGAATGACGACATAGGCGAGCCGCTCCTCATTGGCGAGCGCATCGGCGGCAATGTCGAGCGTGATGTAGTCCACCTTTGCGCCGCTTTTCAAGCCCAGAAAAGCGCACCCCATGAGCGAAAGCAGAAAAAGGGCCGTTAACGCTCCGCTTAGAAACCGTGCAGGTAAGGCTGATTCCTTATAATGTGCCATGAGATACCCTGTTGGCCTCGCATTGTCAGCGGGGCAGTTTAAAGACGCTCCACGGATCACCCTTGATGTCGAAGGCGATATCCAGGGATACCCCTTCTCCATTGCCGGCCGGTGACATGATGGTCCACTGCACTGTCGAAATGTTTCTGTTTCTGTCGAAGGCCGCCGGCTGTTTCGCCTTCTGGAGAAGGCGGTAAAAGCTCCAGTATGAAGGCGGAACCTCGATCGTTCTCTTGATTCTGGCCGATCTGCTCCGGCCCGCGAACTCGATGCCCACAGCCGCACTGGACGGGTCTTTCCAGGAGCATCGTATCCTCTTCCAGGATGGCTTCTGATTGAAGCCAAAGACGGCGGAGTCGCCCACATACAGATAGGACAGAGCGGCCAGCGGCTCCCGGGGAGGCATCAAGGGCAGGGGGGCGGGGCGAACCATGAATTCGAGGAATTTTTCCTTTCCGTCCCTGTCCCAGAGGACATCGCCAAGCTGCTCGATGGCGTTGAGAGTCGGCAGCATCGTCTCGGGAAGCTTCAGGACGTTGTAAGGGCTGCTTCTCTTCCGCCAACGTTGTCCCTCTTCTCCGCAGTAGGGCAGGAGCAGGGCCTGAAAAGACCGCCGGAAATGCCCGGCGGGGTGTGTCGCATTCCGGAGCTCTTCAATGGAAACGTCCTCACCGGAGGCGGGAAGAAAGGGAAATTTATGCTGCAGGGGCTGGATGTCGGCCTGCCGGAGCTCTTCCCATGTTTTCGCGATGTCGGATTCAATCTCGGCCATACCCAGAAAATAGGCCTGCCATACCGGCGCCAGAAAAATGTCCTGCCAGGGGCGGGGCACGGCGACACTCTCAAGCCAGCGCTTCACCAGGTTCACGTAGGAGTCCTTTTCCTGGTCGAGGATTGCAAACGCGATCCGGCCGAGGGGAGACAGGCGGTTTTTGAGCAGGGCATGAGATTCCTCCTTGTCCCGCTTTTCACCCTGTCCCTGCTGTTCCTGGATATCCGCCAGCATCTGCTCCATCAGGGCTTTGTATCGATCCAGCTCCGGAAAGGTTCCCTTCTGCTCGCCCATGAGGCGCTTGATGAAATCGAATTCCGATAGATGCCGGGAAAAAATCTGCATGTATTCATTCGTACCGGGATCAATCCGGATATTATCCTGTATGCTCACCAGCACCTCCCGGAGGGGTGACGAGGGAAGGACCATCTGGCTCAATACAAAGCGGAGTGCCCCCGGGGATCCGGCCTTGATGTCGAATTCCATGTAATACCTTCGGTAGGACTGGGCATAGCGACGTCCGTAGATGTCAACTTCCTTGAGAAGGAAATTCGTAACATGCTTTTTGCCCTGGGGGTCTATCGGCAGACTCTCTATGAGCGCGGGAAGTTCCGACAAGATCGGCCGCACCCTTTTTTCGACGGCATCCCTCGTAAATCTGCCGTCCACTCGCGCTGAACCGATGAACAGGAAGCGTCCGTCATTGGACGGGTTCATGATGAGGTCATCAAACTCCTGGTCCGACGGAAAAAAGAGCAGGCCGTCCTGGCGCTGATGCTGATTCACAAAGTCCCGTAGAAACGCGTTGATCCTGCTGCGGTTGATGAGGTCTTTCCACTGTCCGGCGCTGAGGCTGAAGTCTTCGCCGCCCAGGGAAAAACGGAAGGTCCAGTCTTTCTCGGCCTGGGGATCCTTGTAACTGAGCATCACCTTGAGGTTTTCGAGCAGGCCGGCCAATCCGGAACCCGGCGCCGTCTCAGGATAATTCATGCTGGAGTTCTTGATGAAGTTCAGGGAATTTTTGATCGCCTCCTGCCGGAGTTCGGATTCCTGGATCACGATCATATCCAGGTGGATATCCGGCGGGACCTCTTTTTTCAGCAGCTTCGCCAGCCGGACCGTGAGGTCGTAAAGCTCCATCTGCTGGATCACTCCGAGAAATTGCTCCGTGTCCTTCTGGAGCTTTTCGAATTCCATCCTGCTCATGAACGGCTGCTGGCAGAAACGGCGGATTTCCCTGAAGTACGCCATCCAGCGGTTGGGATCATCCACGGCGCCATGGGACTGACGGAAGGAAAGCTTCTTCCCGGCTAGGGAAACATCGGAGGACGAAACATTGTTGTGGACGTAGTCCTCGATCATGGTTCTTGGCAAATTAAGGATTTTTGACCAGGAGGTGGGATTTTGCTGAATGAGCTGCCCCAGATCGTTGTCCCGTGTGGCATAGATCAAGGCCAGCAGATAGATGGCCCTGTCCTGGGCGGCATGAATGCTGCCCTTGTAGTAATGCTCAAAGCCATGGATGGTGATGACCGCGCCCGTCGGAGTCTGCGGCTTGGCCGCCATTTCTGTGGCCAGCCTGTCCAGTTCCGGAAGCAGATATAGCTCGCGGATGTTTTCCATGGAGCGAAGCGTGATTTCCCTGTTCCGTGATGAAAAAAAATCCGGCAGAACTTTTGTGACGGGGTGCTGATCCGCATAGACAGCGGGTAGAAGTTCGTGCATCTGCTGATCATATCGGGCGGGAGGATCCGTTTCCACGCGGTCCAGGCCACGGTATCGCTCCACGATCAGGCTTCGCCCGTGAAAGTATGCCGCCCCGAAAAAAAGCAGTCCCGCCAGGCCTATGGCGGCTGCTGCCAGCCGGTGCCTGCGATGCGGGTCGATTTTCGAAATTTCCTTCGCCGTCAGCAGGGGGGCGAAGGGATTCAGGACGGGGAGCTCCTCTTCAGCCTGTGATGTCAGGTAGAAACCGGTGATCTCCGGCTCCAGCGACAGGGGGTCAGCTTCCTGAAGGCTTCTGACAAACAGGGAGAGATCCTGAAAAACTCTCGGAGCCTGGCAGAGAAAGGTCATCGCCCTGAGGTACTGGTCCGCCGGAAGCGAGATCAGCGCGCGGGTCAGGTGTTCTTCGCAGGGATCCAGACATCCGGAGAGATCATAACGATCCGTTCTGGCAGTGGGTTCCTGCCTCTGCCCTTCAACGGGAGTTCCGGGGCTTCCGGAACGGTCCCTGTCCCCGCCTGCCGAGGGCCATTCGAGCTTCAGGGGGATGTTGCCCTGGGCCAGAAACCTGGAAAATTCCAGGAATCCCTCGAATTGGTCCAGATGGGTCAGGACAAGGCGCACGGGGATCGGTTTTTTACAGATCTGTCCGAGCAGGTTGATTTTCCCCCGGATCATCTGCGCCTTCTGCCGGAGAGATTCCAGGTGGCCCGGTTCGTCCGGCGAAAGCTCCATGGCGTTTAAGGCAATGACCACGGTGGGTTTCCTTCTCCTGAAGAGGGGTTTCCAAAGTTTCAGCAGGGCCCGGCGGGCAGCCTCTGATGTATCGTCCAGCAGGGACGCCGGTATTTCCTGAACCAGGACCTTTGACCCGAGGTAGATCTGCAGCAGGGGGTTTGCGGTGAAGCTTGGATAAAACTGCCGCGCATGCCCCTGCCAGTCCGTGTAACGGTCAATCAGGGTGCTTTTTCCCGAGCCGGCCTGCCCGAACACGATGAAGTGCTCATAGGTCATGATATTCGGCCTGATCGACCAGGGGATTGCTTTCAGAAATTCCTTCCATATTCCGGTAAGACTCGAAGCGGGCATCTCCTTCTTCAGGGCTTTCCGCTCCGCGGAGGACCCGGCCTTGATCTCCAGGGTGCCCGGATGGCGGCGTTTTCTGATCCGGTAATAGACGAGCAGCCCCACCAGGATCAACAAAACCAGTGCCGCAAGAATGGCGAGAAGAGTCGGCCAGTTGTCCAGTGTGAAGAAATTCCGGACATATCCGGTTATCCGGGAAAGCGAATCCATAGAATATCCACCTTCATGAGCTGATAAAAACAGGCTCCGAGTCCTGCCTGAAACGCGATGATGATGCCGATCATCCGGCTGCAGGAGCCGGAAACTTAATGCTCGCCCTGCGGTTCTGCAACGCCGACCGTCTTTATGACCAGTTGCCCCCCGTCGACGGAGATGCAGACGGTATCTCCCGGCTGGATTTTGCCGGAGATGATGTCTTCGGCCAGGGGGTCCTGGAGATGCGTCTGGATGACGCGATTCAAAGGCCGGGCGCCCATCAGGGGGTTAAAGCCCAGTTGAGCCAGGAGGGTCAGCGCCTCCTCCTTGAACTCCAGGGAGATGCCCTGTTCCCTCAGCAGCCTGGCAAGGCGCTTGAGCTGAATATCGGCGATGGTTTTCATGCCTTCGATGGTCAGCTGCTTGAAAACGAGGATATCGTCCAGGCGGTTGATGAATTCCGGACGGAAATGGGAGCGCACGGCCCTCATGATCGCCGCGTTCATCTCCTGGATTTCCTCCTCCGTTTCGGCGGGCTGAATGCTTTCCGATCCGAGATTGGAGGTCATGAGCACCACCGTGTTGGCAAAATTCACCGTCTGTCCCTGGCTGTCCGTCAGGTGTCCGTCATCAAGAAGCTGCAGGAAAAGGTTGAACACGTCGGCATGGCCCTTTTCAACCTCGTCGAAGAGGATCACGCTGTAGGGTTTGCGCCGAACGCTGTTGGTCAGGACGCCGCCTTCTTCATAGCCGACATAGCCCGGGGGGGCCCCGACCAGGCGGGCCACGGAATGCTTCTCCATGAATTCGCTCATGTCGATCCGGATCAGTGAGCGCTCGTCGTCGAAGAGAAACTCCGCCAGGGTTTTGCATACCTCCGTTTTCCCCACGCCCGTGGGGCCGAGCATCAGGAAGGAGGCGATGGGGCGGTTCGGGTTCTGTACACCGGCCCGGGAGCGCCGGATGGCCTTGGCGATGGTTGAAAGGACATGGTCCTGGCCGACAACCCGCTGGCGCAGATGATCTTCCAGGTGCAGCAGCTTGTCGATTTCGGATCCGAGGAGCTTGGAGACGGGGATGTGGGTCAGCCTGGAAACCGTATCGGCGATGTCGTCTTCCGAAATGGTCCTGCGCAGGAAGTTCCGGCCGGAAAGATCCACATCGGCGTATTCCGCCAGGATCCTGTTGCACTCCGGGATCACTTTGTACTGCAGTTCGGCCACCCGGGAGAAATCTTCTTCCCGGATCTTCTGCTCCATTTCCTGGTTGGCCGCCTCCAGGTTTTTCTTTGCCTTCTGAATCTCCGCCAGGGCCTTCCTTTCCTTTTCCCATTGTTCCGTCAGCTGGCGGCTCCTTTCCCTGAGCTCTTCCATCTCCCGCTGCAGGTGGCCAAGGCGTTCGGCCGTGTTGGAGTCCGATTCATGTTCCAGAGCCCGGATCTCAATTTCGAGGTTGACGATCCGGTGGTCCATCTGCTCGATTTCTTCGGGTTTTGACGAAAGGCCGATGCGCAGGGAAGCCGCCGCCTGGTCGATGAGATCCACGGCCTTGTCGGGAAGAAACCGGTCCGTGATGTAGCGGTTGGAAAGCTTGGCCGCCGCCGCAAGGGCGGCGTCCAGGATCTGGACCCCATGATGGACTTCGTATTTTTCCTTGATTCCGCGCAGGATCGTGATGGTTTCGTCAAGGCTCGGCTCGTCGACCATTACGACCTGAAAGCGGCGCATCAAGGCGGTATCCTTCTCGATGTGCTTTCGATATTCCTCCAGGGTGGTCGCCCCGATGCAGCGGATTTCACCCCGGGACAAGGCGGGCTTGATCAGGTTGGCCGCGTCCATGGCGCCTTCCGAGCCGCCGGCGCCGATGAGCATGTGAATTTCATCGATGAAGAGAATCACGTTGCCGGCATTTGAGACTTCCTGCAGCAGCCGTTTGAAGCGCTCCTCGAATTCACCCCGGTATTTCGCCCCGGCGATGAGCTGCCCCATGTCAAGGGATAGAATGGACGCCGATTTCAGGTCTTCGGGGACATCTTCCCGGACAATCCGCTGGGCCAGGCCCTCTACGATGGCGGTTTTGCCGACCCCCGGTTCCCCGATGATGATGGGGTTGTTCTTGAGCCGGCGGCTGAGAATCTGGATGGTGAGCCGAACTTCCTGATCCCGCCCGATGACGGGATCCAGGCCGCCTCGGCGGGCCCGTTCCGTAAGATCCTGGGTGTATCGGGCCAGGTACTCAAAATCGCCGGATCCGCTTTCTCCTCCCGAAAAACGGCTTCTTGGCGGCTGCTGGAGCAGGGCCTCGAGCTCAGGCTGATCCGCACCGGCATCGGCAAAGGCTTCGGAGATTTCTTCCAGAGCGAGCATGCCCAGAACGATGTGATGGATGCCGATGTATTTATCCCCGGCCCTCTGGCTTGCCTCCTCGGCGAGGATGAACACTTTTTCCAGGTCACGGTTGATGGGGGTCTGCGAAGTGCCTTCCCTGCCCTTCGGCTGAGTGAGCAGTTTGCCGTCCACCCTCGCCCCGAGGGCATCCAGATCGATGGATGTCCGGGAAAGATAGCTTTGAATGAGATCATCGTCGGGTTGGAGCAGCGCGGAAAGCATGTGCCAGGGAGTTACATGCTCGTGATCCCTTTTCACTGCAAGCCGGCAGGCGCTTTCAATGCTGTCCTGGGCTTTTACCGAAAACTTTTCGATCAGCATGCTGGTTGATCTCCTTTAGGTGGGGTTGATTTGAAGATCCAGTGGAAATGGGCTCAATAGCCGTGCCCGTGTCGATATGCTCCCGCTTTCCCGTTTCCGTCGCAGGGTTCGCGGGGACTGCAGCCATGGAATCGGGTTCCTGTCCGGCTCTCTTTTATGCAAATCCCCGATATCAGGTGCTTGCATGAAAAATGAGCCGGTCGTCTTCGACAAGCCCGATAATGACCGCGTAAAATATTCCGTAAAGAAGTTGAATGAGCGAAGGGAGGATTTTGATGCTGCAAGTAAAAAAATCATTCGACGTTTCATTGTGCCAACCCAGCGTGAACATGATGAAAAAACAGCAGAAACACTTATATCACAGATTATATCGAAAAAAAAACAAATCTTGTCAATGTTGCAGCAGGCAAAACGTTCGGTATCGCGGACAGGCCGGCCTCGATCTCGTTCCCTGTGCTCCGGGACCGGATCCGGCGGCCTTGCCGCTTGTCAGAAGCGGATAAATGGACGTTTCATTCCTGAACGTCCGGGTAAGGCACGAGTATGTGCAAGAACTTTGCCGGATTTTTCGCCGCCGGCCTGCCACAGAGCCCGGTCATCCCTTCCATAAAAGAACTTGACTTTCCTCCTGCGGAAACTTATTTTCCAGTAAATTCGCAAGGGAATATTATGCAGGGAGGTTTGATCATGCCCGGTTTTGAACTGATGGGCCCGGAAGAACTCAAGGAAGTTATGGAGGTCATGGAGACGGGCGTCCTCATGCGCTACGGTTTTGACAGCGAACGGAGAGGTGTTTTCAAGGTCCGGCAGTTTGAAGAGGAATTTGCCCGATACTGCGGCGCGGGATATGCCCTGGGGGTCACGTCGGGATCCTCGGCCCTCAAGATCGCCCTCACCGCTCTGGATGTCGGACCCGGCGATGAAGTCCTCGTTCCCGCCTTCACCTTTCTGGCGACCTGGGAGGCGGTCCTTGAAGTCGGGGCGATCCCCGTGATGACGGATATCGATGAAACCCTCAACATGGATCCCGCCGACATGGAACGCAAAATGTCTCCTTATACCAAAGCGGTTGTTCCGGTGCATATGTGCGGCTCCGGAGCCCGCATCGACAAAATCCTGGAAACGGCCCGCCGGCACAACCTCCTCGTCCTGGAGGACAACGCTCAGGGATGCGGGGGCTCTTTCTCGGGGAAAAAGCTGGGCACCTTCGGCGACATGGGAATCTTCAGCTTTGATTACTATAAAACCATGACCACCGGCGAAGGCGGCATGGTGATCACAAACAGCGAAACCCTCTACCATCGGTCCGATGAGTATCATGATCACGGCCATGACCACAATCCCAAGGTCAGCCGGGCCATGGAGGGGCGGTCGATCCTGGGCTTCAATTACCGGATGAATGAGCTCCAGGGGGCCATTGGCCTGGCCCAGCTGCGGAAAGTCGATGCCATGATCGCCGAACAGAAAAAAAACAAAGCCGCGATCAAGGGCATGCTGTCGTCTGCGAAAGGGGTCACGTTCCGGGAGCTTGTCGATCCCCAGGGCGATACGGCCACCTTCCTGGCCTTCAATCTTCCCGATGAAGGTACGGCGGAGAAATTCCAGCAGGCCCTCGCCGCCGGAGGTGTCGATACGGTCTGCTACAAAAGAAACGCCTGGCATTACCTGCCGAACTGGGAGCACTTCCTGTCGCAGTCGACGGCCAATTCGAAGAAGTTCCCCTTTTCCAGCCCCATGAACGGGCGAACCGTGAGATACGATCGGCAGGACATCCCACAGGCGGAGGATCTTCTGGGCCGCACCCTGGTCATGGGGATCAACATCCGGATGCCCCAAGAGCGGCTGGCGGCGATTCGGCAGGCGATTGAAAAGGCCGCCGACGTCCTGTAACCTTAGACATCAAGGAGAACGCATCGTGTATATCGTCACCGGCGGGGCCGGTTTCATCGGCAGCGCCTTCGTCTGGAAACTGAATTCGGAAGGCATCAACGACATCCTGATCGTGGACAATCTGGGAGAGACGGAAAAGTGGAAAAACCTGGTCAATCGGAGCTATGCCGACTATGTCCACAAGGAAGATTTCCGGCATATGCTGGACGAGGATATTCTTTCGGCGGACAACATCGAGGCCGTGGTTCATCTGGGAGCCTGCTCGTCCACGACGGAGCGGGACGCCGACTACCTCATGGAGAACAACTTCCACTATACCTGCGACCTGGCCCAGTGGGCGCTCAGCCATGACATCCGGTTTGTCTACGCCAGCTCCGCGGCCACCTACGGAAACGGATCCCAGGGATTCGACGACGACCTGGATGGGATCGACCGGCTCCGGCCGATCAACATGTACGGCTATTCCAAGCAGCTCTTCGACCAATGGGCCATCCGGCGGGGATTGATCGACCGGATGGCGGGGGTCAAGTTCTTCAATGTCTTCGGACCCAACGAATACCACAAGGGCGACATGACCAGCGTGGTCTTCAAGTCCTTCCGCCAGATTATGGATACGGGGCGGGTGCGCCTTTTCAAGTCCCATTCCCCCGATTACACCGACGGGGGGCAGAAACGGGACTTCGTTTATGTGAAGGACTGTGTGGACGTTCTCTGGGCGTTTGTCCGGCATCCCGAAATCAACGGGATCTTCAACCTGGGCACCGGCCGGGCGCGAACCTGGAACGACCTGGTGGAGGCCGTTTTTTCGGCGATGAACCTGCCGCCTCAGATCGATTACATTGATATGCCGGAGTCTCTCCGCGGGCAGTACCAGTATTTCACCGAGGCGCGGATGGAAAAGCTTCAGGCGGCCGGCCTGGGGGCCGATTTTCATACCCTCGAGGAAGCCGTGGCCGATTACGTCAAGAATCATCTCCAGGCCGACAACCCCTATCTGTAAAAGGAAACATTGAAAGCACCATGAAAATCGTCTGTATAATCCCTTCCCGCTTCGCTTCAAGCCGCTTTCCGGGAAAGCCCCTGGCCGATCTCTGCGGAAAGCCGATGATTCAGCATGTCTATGAGAGGGTTCTTCAATCGGCCCTTGTTTCCGCTGCGGCGGTGGCCACGGATGATGACCGGATCTTCGAAGCCGTGGAAAAATTCGGCGGAAAGGCGATCATGACGGCGGGCCGCCATCGCTCCGGAACGGACCGCATCGCCGAAGCCGTCGAATCGCTGGATCTGGAAGACGAGGACATTGTCGTCAACGTCCAGGGGGATCAGCCGATTTTTGAGCCGTCCCAGATTGACGAGGTGACCCGTCCGCTCCGGGAGGACCCTTCCCTGCCCATGTCGACCCTGATCTACCGGATTGTCCGCAGGGAGGAGATCGCCCACCCCAACTGCGTCAAGGTGGTGTTCGACTCCGACTTCAATGCCCTCTATTTCTCCCGGTCCACGATCCCGTACGTCCGGGACGACCGCCATCCCGCCGCCCATTACAAGCATCACGGGATTTACGCCTACCGGAGATCCTTCCTCCGGACCTTCACCGAACTGGAAGAGGGAAAGCTGGAGCGGCTCGAATCGCTGGAACAGCTGCGCGCCCTGGAATTCGGCTATCGGATCCGGGTGGTGGAAACCCTCCATGATTCCGTGGAAGTGGACGCCCCGGAAGAGCTGGCCCGGGTCCGGGAGATCCTTCTGGACCATGCGGTTTAGAACTCCTCTGTGATTTTCTCGATTTTTTCTCCAGGTGACAAAAAAAAATGACAAGCCCGGTCTACCGGACTTGTCATTTCAGCAAAAGAATTAGAACGTTGAAATAGAAGACCCTGCAGTCGATGAGACTAACGGCTCATCCTTCTGCGGAGAGCGGCCAGGCCGGCAAGACCCGGGGCAAAGAGCAGAATGGCGCCGGGAATCGGAACCGTGGGATTGGGGTTGGGGTTGGGAATTGAACCACCGTCAATAGAAAGGGCCGATTTTGAAAGAGTCACCAGCCAATTCCCGCCCGAGGTTGTATCTATATCCATCCAAATCTTAAGTCCAGTAACGATGTCATCATAAAAGTTGGGGGCCAAAGTAAAGGTCGTATAGGACCAGATGTCGTCGGCACCAGCTAGTTCACCAAGCAGCACCTTGTTTGCACCGTCATAGGCATAAATAAGATCATGTTCATACCAAGAAGCTGAACTTGCATTATCGACATCAAAGGCGCTGATGTTTAAGGTGGCGCTCGTAATGGTGTTGGGGTCCACTGCAAGGGCAGAGTGCTGCCATCCCCAATCTTGATACTGATCACGATAATACGGGGTGCTGTACTTAAGCGCATCACTGGGCACAAAATAGCCTGTGGGTGCTTGTACTACATCCGTAAGTGGTGCCGCCTGAGCAAGGCCGGTCAAGGCGAGGAGCAGGCTGGCGAATAACAAGGTCGCGATTCTCTTTTTCATTTTTTTCTCCTTAAATAATGATCGTTTCTTCGTTGACGTTAAAAGCAAAAAACTCACCCGTGTGGAGGATCCAATAACCTGCGTTCCGTGGCGGTTAAACCACCAACTCGGCATCCATGTACAACCCGCCACATTCTCCGGTCCGCCTATCACCTCCTTTTTCGGGAAAAAGCCGTGTCGAGGCCTGAGCGTGAAGTTGGCGCCACGCCGGACTCCACGGCCCTTTCTCTAATCCTCAGAAATGAGGAGTATTCATACGATTCCGGCTGAAAAGCTGACAGAAGCCGGAGCCTCTTTCTTCCGCTGCAGTCCGCAGACTGCGAACACATTCCTCTCAAGAGCGGGGATCGTTTATGAGCGCAGCATATAGAAGAGGTACTTTCCACACAATCGGGACGGGACTGATTTTTTGTTGCGGGAAATGATGAAATGGCATGGTGCAAAACCTTAGGACGGACGGGTTGTAACCATGATAAACCGTGGTTTTACCGGAGACCAGGGAATCAGGAACCGCATGTCCTTTGAACGGGATTTTTCTCCCCGGCTTCCTCTATGGAAGAAGGGGTGGACCGTTTGAAATCCAACGACATGCGGCGCTGCCGGCATGACCGGCAGCGCCGCGGAAGAAGTGCGACTGGAGGGTTGCTGCACGCGGGTTGACTGCGTCAGCATCCGGACCCGTTCACCGGCCGCCGTCTGAAGGCCGTCAAGCCGATCAGGCCGCTGGCCAGAAGCCAGACTGCGGCCGGAATGGGGGTGGCGATCAATTGATCCTGCCGTGCGTAGGAGAGATCCCCTTCGTGACCGGGTACCCACAGGCTGGCGACCTTGATGCCGTAGGCGCCATTGCTGTCGTCATCGGCGTTTTCCAGGCTTCCGAACTGCGTGAGAACGGCATTCAGGAAGATGTTCGAAGCCCCCCCGGCATCGGCATACGTTTCCTCATTTTCAAGGTACCAGATGGCATGCTGGAGGGCCGCAGCGGACGTCTCGCGTTGAGATTCCGTTCCGTACTGGTATCCGCTTAACGATCCCCGGTTGAAGTGGCTGTAAAGGTATGCTGTGCCGATTGAAATGGGATCCCCAAAATTCGTGTTCTGGCCGCCGCCGTTCGCCTGGTTGCTGATCGTAACGGAGTATGACGCACCGGTGTAGAGATGTTCGTCTTTTTCCAGGCAAAAGGATTGAAACGTCCCTGGCTGCGGTGTGGATGAAAGGGGATTTTGTTGTTTGATGTCTGAGGTCGTTCCCGAAACGTACCCGGCGAGGATCGACTGTAAGGCATGATCTGCCTGCAGCGTAAACTCGCCACCCTGACCGGATTGATAAGGCCCGTAACTGCTGCCCGTCGTGATCGTGTATGCCGCCGCCATTTGCGCAGCGAGGATCAAAATGGCTGTGACCGCCGTCATCAACATCGCTCTTTTAATCATGGTCTTGTCCTCCTCCTTCTTCTTTCCTCTTCGGTATGGTTTGTGTTCGACAGGGTTGTCGTCAGGATGCGGTCCGTGGTTGAGTTGGAATCTTCCGTGAATTGAGGGAAATGATCCTGACGTAGGGGAAAAATACAAAAGAATCAGGTTTTTGCCAATCGGGAGAAAGTTGATTTTTTGTTTAGGAAGCCGGTAAAAGGAGCAGGGAAAATACCTTAGGAGTACCTAGGGAATATTCCTGACGGATTTTGTCGTTTCCTGAAGATCTAGGGCAGGAGAAGCTGGTTGTCCCTGGAGCGGGATTCTCCGATGCTGGTCACGGAGATGGCGGGCCGGCCGAGGACGGGGCATTTGGCTTCGCAGATACCGCAGCCCACGCAGAGTTCCAGATCCACGTGGGGCTGCCGCAGCGTCAGGAGCCGGCCTGTCCGATTCTTCACAGGAACCGTTTCGAACCAGATCGCCTTTTCCGGGGTGGGGCAGACCTCCTGGCAGACAATGCAGGGAGTTGCATGGGCGAAGGGGAGGCAGCGGCCCTTGTCGATCATGGCCGTGCCGATGCGGACCGTCGCCTTTTCCTCCAGGGTCAGATTTCGGATCGCCCCCGTGGGACAGACCTGGCCGCAGAGAGTGCAGCGGAATTCGCAGTATCCGATCCGGGGGACAAGCATCGGCGACCAGATCCCGTCCAGTCCCGCTTCCAGCAGGGTTGGCTGCAGGCCGTTGGTGATGCAGACCTTCATGCACTGCCCGCACTTGATGCATTTTTTCAGAAAATCCGCCTCTTCCAGGGAACCGGGGGGCCGGATCAGACGGGGGTCCGCTGCCCCGGCCTTTTTCAGTGGCGTGGTGTTGAGCAGGGGAACGGCAACCGTGCCGGCAGCGATGGCCCCGATCACCCGCCGCTTGCCCAGATCCAGGGCGGCCCCCGAGCCTTTCCGGGAAAACCCGAAAGAGACGGCATTGCGGGGGCACAGATCGTCGCAGTTCATGCAGAGGAGGCATTCCGATTTGCGCCACTTTTCCTTCGAATCCGGTGCGGCCCCGCCGGGGCAGATCTTGGCGCAGACGCCGCAGCCGTTGCAGACCTCGCTGACGGAGCGGTTCAGCAGGGCGTAGCGGGAACAGAGCCCGAGAAGTGCGCCCAGGGGGCACAGATATCTGCACCAGAAGCGTTTCTCCCGCAGATTCAGGGCCAGAATTCCGAAGAACAGCAGCCCGAGAAACAGTGCCTGCTGGAAATGAGGCTGCTGGAACGAGAGGAAGCCTTTTTTCAGCAGGGCGTAGAGAAATTCGGAGCATTTTGTGAGGACGGGAAGATCCCAGGTATAGACGGTGTCAAAAACGCTGACGACGGCACTGTGAACCAGGGGGTAAAGGGCCAGCGACAGGGACCGGATCAGCAGGGAAAGGGGATCGGCAAGACCGGTCAGTTGAAGGCCGAACGCGGATGAAACCAGGAGGAAAATCAGCAGGAGGTATTTCCCTAAATAGAGATGGCCGGGTTTTCCGGGACCCCTTTCCTTCTTCAGGCAGCCTGCCAGGTTGTGCAGGGTTCCCAGGGGGCAGATCCAGCCGCAGAACACCCGGCCCAGCAGGACTGTGGCCAGCACAACGGCAAGGGCAAGCAGAACGGGGGTATAAAACCGGCGGGTGGACAGGACCGTGGTGATGTAAAGAAGCGGATCGGCCTCCAGGAAGAGCTTGACCGGATAGCCCAACTCGTTGGCTCCCCGGGATTCCGTCGAAAGGAAAAGCCAGAGAAAAAGGAGCAGAAAGAGGGCCTGAGACAGGCGTCGGATATTCTTCAGCATGAGACGTTGATGTCGTAAGAAAAATCGCGAGCCTTCCGGCCCGCGGCGAAATGCTTACAGGGTGATCCTCTGGATTTTCATGGCCGCCAGGTCCATGCTTCCCAGGCGGCGCTCATGACCGATGCGGACAAACCCCAGGTCGGCCGGCTTCATCCCGAAAAGGGTGGCTCCGAAGGCGTCGACGGCCACGGCGTCCGTACCGGCGATGACCATGTTGAGCTGCCGCACGTCCGCCAGTCTGCCCCCCTGAGGACCGTTGTCCGTCAGGATCCGGACGGCATCGAGGATCGTCAACGTGGGCCGGATGAACATCGCCAGATCCACGAGGCTTTCGTCGATGCGCTGGTGGATCCGTCCCCGCCAGCCGCCCATCACCCCCATCCAGTTTTTCATCCCCAGGGTCAATCGGGAGGTCCCATGGGTTTTGGCGATCGGGATGTTGATGACCTTGTCCGCCTCGAAGACCTCCGTGTACAGGGGCCATGATTTCAAGGAAGTTCCGTTAAGCCGCATATCCTTGAATTTCCGGCTGTCCGTGTAGGAGACGGTCGCGCCCGCGGCGGATGCCGCAGCGGCGATGCCGCTCTGCGTGTAGGTCCTCCGCGGGTCGTTGACGGGATGATCGAAAACCTTGACCTGCTTGGCGCCGGCCTCGAAGCAGAGCCGGACGACGGCGGCGACGACTTCGGGGTTCGTGTTGGCGGCGTACTCCGGGGTGCGGTCCCAGCCGATGTTGGGTTTTACAACCACGATGTCCCCCCGCGAAACGAATCGCTTCATCCCCCCCAGGCTGCCGATCGCTGCCCGGACAATTGCGGCGGGAGGTGTTCCCCGGGCAACGGCCAGATCCGGCCTCTCGGCGGCCTGAAGGACGTTCAGAACGGGGTCCAGACCCGCCGGCAGGCTCAAGGCCGCTCCGGTCACCAGGGCTGATTTCAGGAAATCTCTACGTTTCATGGAAATCCCTTCCTTGAACAACATTGCCGATCCTGGAATGATGGCCGTCATGCGGGTGGCAAAAGGCAATTTCGTTGTGCCGGGTCCTGCGATTTGACGAACTCCCGCCACCTACGCGCACAGAATACACTAATATGGACGTATTCGCCATAAAACGCTGAAGGCGGCGCGAAACATTCCTGATGAAAGAACGAGGATTTTCTTTGAGAAGAGTTTGATCTTTCAGCACTGATGATTTAATGTTAGTGAAATTGCTGCACAAGGGGCAAGGAAAAGATGAGATTTCCGAACTTGAAGAGCCTTCTGCCCAGGCATTGGCGGGTCATGACCTTTTATCAGCGCTTCGAAAGCCTGGTCGCCATGGTGATCACGCTGCTGATCACGATCGTGATCGTCGTGACCATCTACCGCCTGTTTATCGAAGTGATCGGCGGCATTGTTCTCGGGCCCATGGACCCCCTCGATCACAGGGTCTTCCAGACCGTCTTCGGCGAGATCCTGACGGTCCTGATCGCCCTGGAGTTCAGCCATACCCTCCAATACGTGGCCACCGGGCAGCAGAGCGCTCAGACGAAGGTGATCCTTCTTATCGCCCTGCTTGCTGTAACCCGGAAATTCATCATCCTGGATATCAAGGAGACGACGCCCCTTGTCATGATCGGTCTGGCGGCCATCGCTCTGGCGCTGGGGATCGTGTACTGGCTGCTCCGTGAGCGCGATGACCGCCTCGAACGGGCCCGGGGAGGCTGTAATCCCGGGAACCCATTGATGGATACCGCAAGTCGCCGACGGGAGGAGGACAAAGGGGAATCTTGCAGCAATTCATGAAAATTGTGATTCATCCCTGTTTTCTCGAAGATCAGGTAATGCGGAATCAGGGAGATGGCGCCCTATGCCGGGATGATCCGTTTTCCATGGGGAACCGTTCTGTTTCTTTCAACTCATCAAGGCTATCGGAGGTATGGTTATGGAACTGCAGGAGGCCATTCTTAAAAGACGCAGCATAAGGAATTTCAGCCGGGACGATGTCACAGACGATCAATTGCGGCAGATCTTCGAAGCGGTCCGCTGGTCTCCGTCCTGGGCCAATACGCAGGTCTGGGAGTTTGTCGTGGTGAGGGATAAGAAGTTGATCCAGGGGGTTACCGAAACCTATTCCGAAAAAAATCCCGCTAGAAAGTGTTCCCTTGCCGCTTCAGCCCTGATTGTCGCTTGCGCCAAAACGGGGCTGTCCGGCTGTTACGGAGGGAAGCAAGCGACCAAGCACTCCGACTGGTACATGTTTGATCTGGGCCTCGCGACTCAGACATTGTGCCTTAAAGCCTGCGAGTTGGGTCTGGGGACGGTTGTCGTCGGTCTCATAGATCATGACGCATGCAAGAAATTGATCGGACTGCCCGATGATCATGAAGTGGCTGCCGTCATTCCTATTGGAAGGCCCGCTGTTGAACTGAAGGAAGGTCCTCCGCGCAAAGCCGTATCCGAAATGGTGCATCTTGACAGGTTCGGCAAAAAGATGTTTTAGGTTCATCCAGCTAAGGCGCAATTTTTGAAAAATTCGTCCTGTACGTGAGTCCGGAGCGGAGATGCGACGCAGTCGACATTTCACATACCAAAGCAGGAATCCAGAGTTCTTGGGCATTTGATGCAATGCCGTTTGTAACTCACATCGCCTGCAAACCAATTTTCGAGAGAGTCGCCTTACAACAATCCTTCCTGCAATCGGTTAAGCGTCACTATTGCAAAGACGGCTTGATTGCAATCCGCAATTGACAAATTTTCCATAAATTACGAAGTTCGTTTTTAGTCCTTATTACCATGATATCCGAAATCTTCTAGATGACTAGCGACTTGAAATTATGGAACATTTCACTTTTTTGCCAAATTATCATGTGGTATGTTGATAACAAAAAATCGGGAAAAACGAACTTCGTATATTAATTGTTATGCACTCACTGAAAAATCCCATGCTACTATTCACAAGTGTTCCATACTTAAAGCTACACTTGTTATTAATAACATATACAACAGGAAAATAGAATGACAACTACCCAACAGCGCGCAGCCCTGCAACGCCAGATCTGGCAAATCGCCAACGATGTTCGTGGCGCAGTCGATGGCTGGGATTTCAAGCAATACGTACTCGGCACCCTGTTCTATCGCTTTATCAGTGAGAACTTTGCCAGCTACATCGAAGGCGGTGACGACAGCATCCACTATGCAGCGCTGCCTGATAGCGTCGTCACCCCGGAAATCAAAGACGACGCCATCAAAACCAAGGGCTATTTCATCTACCCGAGCCAGCTTTTCGCCGTTGTTGCCGCCAGCGCCAACACCAACGAGAGCCTGAATACTGACTTGGCCGCCATCTTTGCCGCCATCGAAAGCTCCGCCAACGGCTACCCCTCCGAACACGACATCAAAGGCCTGTTTGCCGACTTCGACACCACCAGCAACCGCCTCGGCAATACGGTGAAAGACAAAAACGCCCGCCTGGCCGCCGTGCTCAAAGGCGTGGCCGAACTGGACTTTGGTGATTTTGATAGTAGCCACATCGACCTGTTCGGCGATGCCTACGAGTTCCTCATCTCCAACTACGCCGCCAACGCCGGCAAATCCGGAGGTGAGTTTTTCACCCCGCAGCATGTGTCCCGGCTGATTGCGCAGCTCGCCATGCACAAGCAAACCAGCGTCAACAAGATTTACGACCCGGCCTGCGGTTCCGGCTCCTTGTTGCTGCAAGCCAAAAAGCACTTTGACGCCCACATCATTGAAGACGGCTTTTTCGGCCAGGAGATCAACCACACCACCTACAACCTGGCGCGGATGAACATGTTCCTGCACAACATCAACTACGACAAGTTCAACATCCAACTGGGCAATACCCTGATCGCCCCGCATTTCGGCGATGACAAACCCTTTGATGCCATCGTTTCCAACCCGCCGTATTCGGTGAAGTGGATCGGTTCGGACGACCCCACCCTGATCAACGATGACCGTTTTGCCCCGGCAGGCGTGCTGGCGCCGAAATCCAAAGCCGACTTTGCCTTCGTGCTGCATGCCCTCAGCTACCTCTCCAGTAAAGGCCGTGCCGCCATTGTCTGCTTCCCCGGCATTTTTTACCGGGGCGGGGCCGAACAAAAAATCCGCCAGTATCTGGTGGATAACAACTACGTCGAAACCGTCATTTCCCTCGCGCCCAACCTTTTTTTCGGCACCACCATCGCCGTGAACATTCTGGTGCTCTCCAAGCACAAAACCGACACCACTACCCAGTTCATTGATGCCAGCGCCCTGTTCAAGAAAGAAACCAATAACAACGTGCTGCTGGACGCACACATCGAACAGATCATGGAGGTGTTCGACAGCAAGGCGCATGTGGCGCACTTTGCCCAAACGGTGCCGTTTGAAACCATCGCCGCCAACGATTACAACCTCTCGGTCAGCAGCTACGTCGAGGCCAAGGACAACCGCGAAGTGGTGGATATTGCAAAGCTTAATGCGGAGCTGAAAACTACCGTGGCCAAAATCGACCAGCTGCGGGCGGAGATTGATGCCATTGTGAATGAAATTGAAGGAGACGAGGCATGAGCGAGGTGATTTTATACACCACGGATGATGGTGCGACGAAAATTGACCTGCGCTTTGAAGATGGAACGGTCTGGCTTACACAACTTGAACTGGCGGAACTTTTTCAAACCAGCAAGCAAAACATCAGCAAACACATCAAAGCGATCTTCGACGACCAGGAATTGAGCGAATCGGCAACTGTCAACCAAAAGTTGACAGTTCAAAACGAGGGCGGCCGAGGGGTTTCGCGCAGGCTTATACTCAACAACCTCGTCTCAGCCTATTTTGACCTGGCTGAATTGAATGCCATCGAAGAGCGCGAAATGCGCATGGCCGATTATGTGCGCGAGCTGGATAACATCCTCAGTTCCACCGGGCGCGAGCTGCTTGATCATGCAGGCAGCATATCCCATACACAGGCGGCAAACAAAGCCAGGCTGGAATACAAAAAATACAAAGCCAAAACGCTGGCCAATGTGGAACAAGACTACCTGAAAACCATTGCGAAACTGGAAAAACAGGCCAAAGAAGAGAGCCGTAAAAAATGAGTACAAACAATTTTATGGGCAGGCTGTTGGATGGTGTTGCGGTGGAGTGGAAGGCGCTGGGAGCAGTTACAACAATCAAGACAGGCCAATCAGTAAACAAGCAAATGATTTCAGCCAACCCTGGCGAGTACCCTGTAATTAACAGCGGTCGCGAACCTCTTGGCTTTATCAACGAATGGAATACTGATAACGATCCAATTGGTATCACGACACGGGGCGCAGGAGTTGGATCAATTACATGGCAAGAGGGTAGGTACTTTCGTGGAAATCTGAATTATTCAGTCACGATCAATAGTCTTCAAAAAATCAGTACTAGATACCTTTATCACCTTTTGCTCGAAATGCAGCCGGAGATACAAGCATTGTGTACATTCGACGGTATTCCGGCTCTGAATGCAGGAAACTTAAAGGAACTGCAAATCCCCATCCCCTGCCCTGGAAATCCAGAAAAATCGCTTGAAGTCCAGGCCGAAATCGTCCGCATTCTGGACGCATTTACCGAGCTGACCGCCGAGCTGACCGCCGAGCTGACCGCCCGCAAAAAACAATACAACTACTACCGCGACCAGTTGTTGAGTTTTGAAGAGGGCGAAGTGGAGTGGAAGACGCTAGGAGAGTTGGCTGAAAATCTTGATTCGATGCGAAAGCCAATCACGAGTGGCTTGAGAGAGCCGGGCGATGTTCCGTACTATGGTGCATCCGGCATTGTTGACTACGTTAAAGACTACATTTTCGACGGGGACTTTTTGCTTGTTTCTGAAGATGGTGCCAATTTGGTGGTACGAAACACCCCAATTGCTTTTAGCATCAGCGGAAAGAGCTGGGTGAACAATCATGCCCACGTTCTTAAATTCGAGACATATGCCGAACGAAGATATGTTGAATACTATTTAAACAGTATTGATCTAACGCCATATATCTCTGGCGCAGCTCAGCCAAAGCTAAACAAAAAGAATTTGGAAAGCATCAGCATCCCCAATCCCTCCTCTGAGGAAAAATCCCGCATCGTCGCCATCCTGGATATATTTGATGCCCTGACCAATTCCATCAGCGAAGGATTGCCGCGAGAAATTGCATTGCGCCAGAAGCAATAACAGAAATACCACAGGACCACCACTATTAAACTACAAAACCAGAAATTGGCAACATAAGATAAAACTCACTTATGTGAAGTGCCAACAACTGAAAGACGCCAACAAGGAGATTAAGCTGATCCGCTCTACCAACAGCAATAGTGAACCTTGCCTTTCTACACCGAATTAAATAACTAGTTCGCAAATCAGAAGAACGAAGTAGAAGAAAACGTAGTACGGCAAAATCAGCCAAGTTATCATACAACAAGATTTTTACAGCTATTCGCCTTCACTGAAGACATTTCTATTGGGATAACGATTGAACAAAGATACCAGGAACGGGCTGAAAATCCAGCCAACTACTTCCACGGATTAGGTGCTAAGGATCAAGGTCAAGGACAAAACATCATCCGACCTTTCAACGTTACATATCAACGATAAGCTCACGCCCCGCTTTAACGAAGAATATCAGGTTAAAGGCGGGGACGATAAAGAGATCACCATCAAAGCCTTCTCGGAAGTCACTTTCTCTCTTGAGCGTGGTAATGATGAACACTCAGGCAATCTGAAAATATCCAAAGGTGAAGAAAGTAATTTCATCTGGAGTATTTTCTACGCGCTGCTTGAACAGGTGATTGGCGTTCTCAATGTTCCAGATCCCGGCGAGCGGGAAACAGATCAATTCAATCAGCTGGAATATGTGTTTATTGACGATCCGGTCAGCTCGCTGGATGAGAACCATTTGATTGAGTTGGCCGTCGACCTGGCACAGTTGATCAAATCGAGCGAGGCAGATGTCAAATTCATCATCACCACCCACAACCCGCTTTTTTACAACGTCTTGCACAACGAGCTGAACAGTGGTGACGGCAGCTACAAGAAAAAGAGTTTTGAGAAGTACCGGATGACGAAGCTCGATGATGGCACCTATCAGTTGATCAGTCAACCCAACGACTCGCCGTTTTCCTATCATCTCTATTTAAAGTCAGAGCTCGAAAAAGCCATCGAGAGCGATCAGGTGAGCAAGTATCACTTCAACTTCTTGAGAAATATTCTCGAAAAGACCTCCACCTTTCTTGGTTATAAAAAATGGGGCGATCTGCTGCCAAGAACCGATGATGGCAAAACCAACCCGTATGAGGCTCGAATTATCAATATCTCCAGTCATTCGAGACACGCGGGCGAAGAAGTGGCTGATCTCACTGAAGATGACAAGCGCGTTTTACGTTTTCTGGTGAATGAACTTAACAGCATGTATCGCTTTCAGCAGACTGAAAGAACTCAAGGGTAAAGCATGTACGAATACAAGACCGTTGCAGAATCCAATAACTTCATCGTTCTGGATAAATACACCAAGGAGTGGAAAGTCGCTGAAAGCTACCAAAGCGAATACGATCTGGAACGGGAGTTTATTCAGGATTTGCAAAATCAGGGCTATGAGTTCCTGCCCGACTTGAAAACATCGGAAGCCTTGCTGGCCAATGTGCGCATCGCTTTGCAAGCGCTCAATAGCGTTCAGTTTTCTGATGGTGAATGGCTGCGCTTTGTCGAAACCTGGCTCGATAAGCCCAGCGATGGCATCGTCGAGAAATCCCGCAAGATTCACGACGACTACATTCACGACTTTGTCTTTGACGATGGGCATATCCAGAACATCTACCTGCTGGATAAAAAGAACATTGCCCGCAACAAGGTGCAGGTCATCAAGCAGTTTGAGCAAACCGGTAGCCACGCCAACCGCTATGATGTGACGATTCTAGTCAGTGGCTTGCCACTGGTGCAGGTGGAGCTGAAAAAGCGCGGCGTGGCGATTCGCGAGGCCTTTAACCAGGTGCACCGCTACAGCAAAGAGAGTTTCAATAGCAAACACTCCTTGTTCAAGTATTTGCAGCTGTTTGTGATTTCCAACGGCACCGATAGCCGTTATTTCGCCAATACCACCCAGCGCAACAAGAACAGCTTCGATTTCACCATGAACTGGGCGAAGGCGGATAACAGTCTGATCAAAGACCTGAAGGACTTTACCGCTACCTTCTTCCAGAAGCACACCCTGCTCAATGTATTGCTGCATTATTCGGTGTTTGATGTCAGCAACACGCTGCTGGTGATGCGCCCTTACCAGATTGCTGCTACCGAGCGCATTTTGTGGAAGATCAAGAGCGCCTGGCAGGCCAAGAACTGGAGCAAACCGGAAAGCGGTGGCTACATCTGGCACACCACCGGCTCGGGCAAGACCCTGACCAGTTTCAAGGCGGCTCGCCTGGCCACCGAGCTGGATTTCATCGACAAGGTGTTCTTCGTGGTGGATCGCAAGGATCTGGATTACCAGACCATGAAAGAATACCAGCGATTTTCGCCGGACAGCGTGAATGGCTCGGACAGCACCGCCGGCCTCAAGCGCAACCTGGATAAAGACGACAACAAGATCATCGTCACCACCATCCAGAAGCTCAACAACCTGATGAAAGGTGAAGGCGACCTGCCCATCTACAACAAGCAGGTGGTCTTCATTTTTGATGAGTGCCACCGCAGCCAGTTTGGTGAAGCGCAGAAAAACCTGCAAAAAAAGTTTAAAAGTTTTATCAGTTCGGCTACCGGCACGCCGATCTTCCGCAAACGCCCTCGGTGCGGAAACCACCGCCAGCGTGTTTGGTCGCGAATTGCACTCCTATGTCATTACTGATGCCATTCGCGATGAAAAGGTGCTCAAGTTCAAGGTGGACTACAACGATGTGCGCCCGCAGTTCAAGGCCATTGAAACCGAGCAGGACGAGAAAAACCTCAGCGCCGCGGAAAATAAACAAGCCTTGTTGCACCCCGACCGTATCCGCGAAATTACCCAGTACATCCTGAATAACTTCCGGCAGAAAACCCACCGCCTGCAAGCAGGCGCCAAGGGCTTTAATGCCATGTTTGCCGTGAGCAGCGTGGATGCCGCCAAGCTGTATTACGAGTCGTTCAAGGCATTGCAGAAGAACAGCGACAAGCCCCTGAAAGTGGTCACCATCTTCTCGTTTGCCGCCAACGAAGAGCAGGATGCCGTGGGCGACATTCTGGATGAAAGCTTTGAAATCTCAGCGATGGACAGCAGTGCCAAAGAGTTCCTGAGCGCGGCCATTGCCGACTACAACGCGTTCTTTAAAACCAATTTCAGTGTGGACAGCAACGGCTTCCAGAACTATTACCGCGATTTGTCCAAGCGGGTTAAATCCAAGGAAATCGACTTATTGATCGTGGTCGGTATGTTTCTCACCGGTTTTGACGCCCCGACGCTCAATACCTTGTTTGTGGATAAAAACTTGCGTTACCACGGTTTGATGCAGTCCTATTCGCGCACTAACCGCATTTATGATGCCACTAAGACCTTCGGCAATATCGTCACCTTCCGCGATCTGGAAAAGGCGACCGTGGATGCCATTACCCTGTTTGGCGATAAAAACACCAAAAACGTGGTACTGGAAAAGAGCTACAAGGAATACATGGAAGGTTTTACCGATGTGGTCACCGGCGAAGCAAGGCGCGGCTTTATGGATGTGGTGAGCGAGCTGGAGCAGCGCTTTCCCGATCCCTCCGCCATTGAAAAGGAGTCCGACAAAAAAGCCTTCGCGAAGCTGTTTGGCGAGTATTTGCGGGTTGAAAACGTGCTGCAAAACTACGATGAATTTTCCAGCTTAAAGGCCCTGCAAAACATTGATATGAACGACCCAGAGGCGGTTGAGGCGTTTAAAGCCGAACATTATTTGAATGATGAAGACCTGGCGGCGCTGCAAACCATTAGGATTCCTGCTGAGCGCAAAATTCAGGATTACCGCTCCACTTACAACGATATCCGTGACTGGTTGCGCCATGAAAAAGCGGCCAATGAAAATGAAAAATCAACCATCGATTGGGATGATGTGGTGTTTGAGGTGGACCTGCTGAAATCTCAAGAGATCAACCTGGACTACATTCTGGAGCTGATTTTTGAGCACAACAAGAAAACCAAAAGCAAAGCCGATTTAGTTGACGAAGTGCGCCGGGTGATTCGTGCCAGCCTTGGCAATCGCGCCAAAGAAAGCCTGTTGGTGGATTTTATCAATCAGACCGACCTTGACCAGATTGGCGATAAGGCCAGTGTTATAGAGGCCTTTTTTACTTTTGCCCGAGAGAAACAACAACGAGAAGCCGAAGAATTAATTAGTACAGAAAAACTTAACGCAGAAGCCGCTAAACGTTACATCACTACATCGTTAAAACGTGAGTATGCCAGTGAAAACGGCACGGAGCTAAATGCAATACTTCCCAAAATGAGTCCGCTTAATCCGCAATACTTGACAAAAAAACAGAGTGTATTCCAAAAGATTACGGCTTTTGTTGAGAAGTTTAAGGGCGTGGGTGGGCAGCTCTAATCTAAATGTTTAATGTATGCATAACAAGGCGCTGCACTCGGACGGCAATTCCGCTGCGCTCCATTGCCGCCGGTGAGCTTGGGTGTTGGGCAACGGCAATTCAATTTTAAAAGGAGTAAAGGCATGTTGAAAAAAGTCGCTATGGTCGTTTTTTTTGTTATGATTTCCGTGGGCTTATCGATGGCGGAAGATGCCGTCGGGAAGGATTACGGCAAGCAGCCGTGGGTGGTCGACATCGAAGATCTGACAGTAAAGAATGAAAATTTCCGTACCGCGAAGTGGACGGGTCGGAACCTTCAGATGACTGTTATGTCGCTTAAGCCAGGTGAGGAGATAGGCTTGGAGAAACATGACGAGGGCGATCAGTTCATCCGTGTTGAAAAAGGGAATGCCCGTGTTGTGATGGGCGCGTCGAAGGATAAAATGACTTTCGATAAAAAAGTTTCAGATGACTGGGCCATCTTTATCCCAGGCGGTTTCTGGCACAATATTATCAACGAAGGGGATAAGCCGCTCAAGGTTTACGTTATTTACGCTCCACCCGAGCACCCCGCTGGAACATTGCACAAAACTTTCAAGGAATCGGAAGCCGCCCATGGGCATTGACCGGGGTGGAGGGGACAGTCATTACCAAAAACCTACAAGTGATAAAAAACGTTGCCAACAAGTCGTTCCAGTGGACCCCGCAACAGAGCGGCTCCACTCGGAATTGGAAAATAAACTTTACCGAGAGATATTGCCAGGCAAGGCTGGTCGCCCCATAAAGCAGAAAGAAATTTAATACGGGAAGTGTCTCTCTATTTCCCTGAATCATAAAAAAAAGGAGAAGCATTCATGCAAACGACATCAATTAAGTGTTCTCATTGCAGCAAGGAGCATGGAATCCGGACCGTGCACGTCTGGCTCGCAGACTCGGATCAGTACGTGGAGCAGACTCAGATCGAGGAGGCGGAATTCTTTGATATGGAAGCGTTGAACAAGCATCCCCAATTCAAGGCGGAGTTGGAAGAGGAGTACGGGCGCCCCGCGGACTTTGTCGTGGGTCCCTATACCGGCTGGTGCCTACGGTCTGCTGCCTAGATTTCCTTTTCCGGCGGTTGGCCGGACTCCGCCATCTGAATCGATTTTCAGGCTTCATATCCAATACGTTAACCGCTATGACCCCCCTCGGCGGGTGCGCCGGTTCCGGAATCCCGGCCAGGGCGGATGAAAGCAGCCCCACGGCCGGTTGACCGTGAGGAGCGCCGGGGTGAAGAAACCGGTTCAGGCCATCGCCGCCAGGGTCTTGCGGAAACGCGCCAGGGACAGGCCGAAGAGGCTTGCTCCGATCAGGACGAGGGTGACGAACTGCGGCCAGACGACGGCCAGGCCGGCGCCGCGATAGAGGATGGCCTGGGCGAGGATGACGAAATGGGTGTTCGGTGCCGCCATCATGGCGAACTGGACCGCGTCCGGCATGCTTTCCCGGGGGGTCACGCTGCCAGAGAGGATCTGCAGCGGGATCAGGATCAGCATCACCAGGAGGCCGAACTGGGGCATCGACCGGGCGAGCGTGCCCAGGAAGATCCCCAGAGAGGTGGTGGCGAAGAGGTGGAGGGCCGATCCGGCCAGGAACAGGAGGATGGAGCCCTGGATGGGAACGGCGAGCAACCCCTGGACGACAAAGACGAGTGAACCGGCCGTGGCGGCCAGGACCACCAGCGCCATGGCCCACACCTTGCCGGCCATGATTTCGAAGGGAGTGACCGGCATCACCAGCAGATGCTCGACGGTGCCGTGCTCACGCTCGCGGATCAGCGCGGCGCCGGTGAGAATGATGGACAGCATGGTGACGTTGTCAATGACCTTCATGACCGCCCCGAACCACGATTTGTTCAGTTGGGGATTGAAGCGGGCCCGCAGGGCCAGCTCCACCGGAGGCGGCGGGTTGGCGCGGTACCCCTGGAGGAAGCTGGAGATCTCCGTGCCGATAATGGTCTGGATATAGCCGCTGCCGACGAAGGCCTGGCTCATCCGGGTGGCGTCCACGTTGAGCTGGATCGTTGGCGAGCGGCCGGCAAGGACGTCGCGCTGGAAACCGGGGGGGATGTTGACGGCAAAGGTATCGAGGCCGGCATCCATCCGGGCATCCATCTCCGACCGTGAAATCAGTGCGGGAGAGAGAAAGTACGGGGGATAAAAGGCGTCGATGATGCGGGTGGAGAGGGGCGAGCGGTCCTCGTCCACGATGGCGATGGGCGCCTTGTGAAGGGTCTCGGGCATGGCGGCTGAGGCGATATAGACGGCATAGGTAAAGGCGTAGAGGATCAGGAAGAGCATCACCGGATCGCGCAGCAGGCTGCGCAGCTCTTTGTTTCCCAGGTGAAAGATGTTGGCGGCACGCATGGTCAGGATTCCTGTTTTCTGAGCAGAAGGGTTCCCAGGGCGATGAGGATGGGAACGGCCAGCAGCAGGGGAAGAAACGAGGCGGAGAGGTCGCTGAAGCCGAGCCCCTTGGAGAAGGTTCCCCGGGCAATGGTCAAAAAATGGGTTGTGGGATAGATCCGGCCGATCACGGCGCCCGCTCCCTCCAGGGACGAGACGGGATCGTTCATCCCGGAGAACTGGACCGCCGGCAGGATGGTCAGAAGCGTCGTGCCGAACAGCGCGGCGATCTGGCTGCGCATGAAGGCCGAGATCACCAGGCCTAGGGCGGTGGCGGCGATTGAGTATAACGCCGCGCCCGCGGCAAGGGCGGTAAAACTCCCCTTGATGGGCAGGCGGAACACGGCAACAGCCAGGGCGGTCAGCAGGAGAAAGTTCAGGAACGCCAGGCAGACATAGGGGATCTGCTTACCGAGGAGAAACTCGAGGCGGGTGGTTGGGGTGACGTAAAAGTTGACGATGGATCCCAGCTCCTTTTCCCGCACCACGGCCAGGGCGGTCAGCATGGCCGGAATCATCATCAGGAGCAGGGGGATCACGGCCGGCACCATGGCCGGCAGGCTCTTCACGTCCGGATTGTAGCGGAACCGGATCTCGATGCTGGCCGCCCCCGCTGTTGCCACCGGCCCGAGGGCGTGCCGGGCCAGATTCGCCATCCAGTGGGCGTGCATCCCCTGCACGTAGCCGCGCACCGTTTCGGCGCGGGTGGGCATGGCGCCGTCGATCCAGGCGCCGATGGCCACCGGTGAGCCCCGGTGCAGGGAGCGGCTGAAGTCGGGAGGAATCTCGATGGCCAGGCTGATCTCGCCGGCGCGCATGCGCCGGTCCAAATCGGCATGGTCCTTTATGGGCGGCTGTTCACGAAAGTAGCGCGAGCCGGACAGGTTCAGGGCATAATCGCGGCTGAGGGTCGTCTGGTCCCTGTCGAGCACCGCAAAGGAGAGATCCTCCACATCCATGTTGATCCCGTACCCCATGACGATCATCAGGATGACGCTCCCCAGCATGGCGAGGGTCAGGCGGATCGGGTCGCGGAGAAGCTCCAGGGCCTCGCGCCGGTTGTAGCTGAAGAGGCGCCGCAGGCTGAAGAAGTCGCTCTTCGCCGCTCCGGCTGGTGCGGATTGTCCTGCAGGGATTTCCGACGGCCCGTCCGGGGCCGTTGCATCCCCGTCCGCCATGCTCTCCTCCGCTTCCTCCAGGTAGCCGATGAAGGCCTCTTCCAGGGTGTTTACCCCCCGCTTTTCGATCAGCGCTGCCGGAGCGTCACTGACGAGCACCCGGCCCGCGTGCATCAGCGAGATCCGGTCGCACCGTTCCGCTTCGTTCATGAAGTGGGTGGAGATGAAAATGGTGACCTTGTCCCGGCGGGCCAGATCGATCATGATCTGCCAGAAGGCATCCCGCGCCACCGGGTCCACCCCCGAGGTCGGTTCGTCGAGGATCAGCATCTCCGGGCCGTGGATCATCGCCACCGCCAGGGAGAGACGCTGCCGGTGGCCCAGCGGCAGGGAGGCGGGGAGGCTCTCCATCTCCTCGCTGAGGCCGAAGCGCCGGGCCATCTCCTCCACCCGTGCCGGGATTCCTTCCTCCGGCATCCGGAAAAGGCGCGCATGAAGCACCAGGTTCTGCCGCACCGTCAGCTCGCCGTAGAGAGAAAACGACTGGGTCATATAGCCGACGCGCCGCCGTGTCTCGATATCCTTTGGATCCACCGGCCGGCCGAAGAGCCGGGCCTCCCCCTCGCTGGCGGGCAGAAGGCCCGTGAGCATCTTCATGGTGGTGGTCTTGCCGCACCCGTTGGATCCCAGGAAGCCGAAAATTTCCCCCTGCCCGATGCGGAAACTGACGGAATCAACAGCGGTGAAATCGCCGAAGCGCATGGTGAGACCGTGGGCCTCGATGGCGGTTTTTCCGGAGTCGGCATCCGGCTCGCGGGGGGGAATGACGACCGGCCGGTAACCTTCGCGCTGGGACGGTGGGAGCAGAGCGATGAAGGCCTCTTCCAGGGTGGCTGTACCGGTGGCGTCGAGGAGCTCCCGGGGGGCTTCCGCGGCGAGCAGACGGCCGGCGTTCATGGCGACGAGCCAGTCGAAACGGGCCGCCTCCTCCATATAGGCGGTGGCCACCAGAACGCTCATGCCGGGCCGGCCGACGCGGATGCGGGTGATGAGCTCCCAGAACTGCCTCCGGGACAGCGGATCGACACCGGTCGTGGGCTCGTCCAGTATCAGCAGGTCGGGGTCGTGAATCAGGGCGCAGCAGAGGCCCAGCTTCTGTTTCATGCCTCCGGAGAGCTTGCCGGCGGGACGATCGGCGAATGGGGCGAGCCCTGTCGCCGAGAGCAGGTTTCCGATGCGATGCTCGCGTTCTTCACGGGCATGACCGAAGAGCCGTCCGAAGAAGTCGGCATTCTCGAAAACGGAAAGCGTGGGATAGAGGTTTCTGCCAAGCCCCTGCGGCATATAGGCGATCCGGGGGCAGGCCGCGCGGCGGTGGCCGGCATCGGCCATGTCGCCCTCCAGTACGGAGATCCGGCCGGACTGGATCTTCCGCGCCCCGGCCACCAGGGACAGCAGGCTGGACTTGCCCACGCCGTCGGGACCGATGAAGCCGACCATGGAGCCGGAAGGCAGGTCGAGGGTAATCCGTTCAAGGGCCTTCGTCCTGCCGTAGTTCAGGCTGACATCCTGCAGCCTCGCCACGGGCGGGAATGGTGGTGGGGAAAGAAAGGCATCAGCAGCCGCGTCGACGGCCTTCATTGGACGAGCTTTTCCCGGAGGCGGTTCGGCCACTCCGCAGTGGGGTCCAGCCGCACATAGGCCACGCCGGGCAGCCCCGTCTTGACCTGGGTGATGTATTTCTGCAGCAGCTCCACGGGAATCTGCGCCCGGACGCGAAACATCAGCTTTTCCCGTTCGCTGGCCGTTTCCACGGTCTTGGGGGTGAACTGGGCGACGTCGGCAATAAAGGAAACTTTAGCGGGGATGGCATACTGGGGAGCGGCATCCAGCACCAGGCGCACCTCGGTTCCCAGGGCCACCTTCCCCACGACAGCCGTGGGCAGGAAAAAGGTCATGTAGACATCGCTCAGATCCACCAGGCTCAACACCCGCCCGCCTGCGCCGACCACCTCGCCGGGCTGGGCGACCCGGTACTGAATCCGGCCGCTCCGGGGGGATTTGAGGGCGCTGTCCCTGATATCCGCCTGGATCCGCTCAACCGTTGCCTGCGCCGCTTCGATGGCCGATTCCTTTCCGGCAACCTGCTCCCGCGCCGTAACAATGGCGGCCTCGGAGGCGGCAACCTGGGCGCGGGCTGCGGCGACGGCAGCAGAGCCGCTCTGCACCCGGGCTCGATCGTCATCTTCCTCCTGCTGCGATGTCGCCCCCTCTGCGGCCAGTGTCGTGGAGCGGGCCAGGCGCTTTCTGGCTACCGCGAGCTCGGCTTCACGCTGCCCCACAACGGCAAGCGCAGCCGCTTTCTCGCTTTCCCTCTGCACCAGCTGGCTGCGGGCGATCGCACTATCGCTCTGTGCCTGCTGCAGCCTGGCCTTGGCCTCACGAAGCTGCGCCTCGAGCACATCCGTGTCCATCATGGCGACCACCTGCCCCGCCGTGACAAAATCGCCCTCCCGCACCAGGATTTCCTTGATCCGGCCGGCGATTTTGGCGGCCACATCGATTTCCGTCGCCTCGATCCGGCCGTTTCCGCCGGCCAGACCCTCATCCGGCCGATCGGCGTAACGCTGCCAGGCAAGAAGAGCCAGAACGACGACGGCCAATGCCACGGCAATGCGGATCAACCATTTTTTCTGCTGAACTGTCATGAACCCCTCTCCTGACTCGATGAATTGTGCTCGGGCCGATCTTCTCCTCCACCGCCCAGGGCGGCATAGAGGTTGACACTGCTGGACAGCAGCGCCCGCCTTGATTGAACCAGCGCCTGCTCGGCGGCAAACCGGTCGCGCTCCGCATCGAGCACTTCGAAATAAGGCGCAGCGCCGCTCTGGTAGCGCAGTCCGGCGAGGCGGGCGCGTTCCGTCTGGGCCACCAGGGTGGCCTGCTGAGCGGCCACCTGTTCGGCGAGCCAGCGCCTTTCGGCCAGGGCATCCGCCACCTCTCGGAAGGCCCCCATGATTGTCCGTTCATAGTCGGCGACCGCCAGATGACGGCGTGCCTCCGACAGGTCCAGGTTGGCCAGATTTCGTCCGCCCTCGAAAATCGGCAGGGTGATGCTGGGCATGAAATTCCAGACGCCGCTGCCCGCGGCAAAGAGATCGCTCAAGTCGGCGCTGGCGGTCCCGGCGCTTCCGATCAGCACGATGCGCGGAAAGAAGGCCGCCCGCGCGGCCCCGATATTGACGAAGGCCGCCTTGAGGCGGTGTTCCGCCGCCAGGACGTCGGGACGGTTGAGCAGCAGGTCGGAGGGCACCCCAACGGAAATTTTCCGGACAAATCCGGCTTCGATCCGGGACAGGGGCGACGTTTCCACCGGCGGGGCGGCTCCGGTCAGAAGGGTCAGGGCATTTCGATTCAGGTCCCGCGTGCGCTGCAGGAGGGCCAGGTTCGCCCGGGCTGAATTGAGGAGGGTTTCCGCCTGGACCGCGTCCAGTTTCGAACCGGCCCCCACCTCGTAGCGTCGCTTCATGATCCGGTAGGATTCCGCCCGGGTGGCCAGGGTGGACTGGGCAATATCGATCAGTTCGTCCAATTCCCGCGCCAGGAGATAGGAATTGGCAACCTCAGCGACGAGGCTGATGACAACGGCGCGTCGAGCCTCTTCCGTCGCCAGGTAGGATTCAAGGGCGGCGGCGGAGAGGTTGCGCACCCGGCCCCAGAAATCGAGCTCCCAGGCGCTGAGGTTCAGGGTGGCCGAATACCGTTCGGAAATCATGGAATGTCCGGTGGGCGAGAGGTCGGCCGGCACCCGGGACCGGTCACTGACCGCTCCGGCACCAATATTGGGAAACTGGTCGGCGCGCTCTATGCCGTAGAGGCTCCGCGCCTCCTGAACGCGGTACATGGCGATCCGCAGATCGCGATTGTTCTCCAGCGCCAGGGCGATCAATCCATGGAGCCGTTTGTCCGTGAAGAATTCACGCCAGTTGAGTCGATGGGCAGCGTCAGCGGCCTGATTTTCCGCCGCCGTGTTGGGATAGGCCGCCGCCGTGGGCAGGGTTGGCCGCTCATAGGAGGGGGCTAGCGAACAGCCGGCCACCAGGAGCATCACGATGCCAGGCAGAATCCTTTGAAGGTTCATTGGGGGAAGCCTTGCCTCAAATTCCCGGCAATTTCGACGCTCAGCCGGGCGAGGACCCGGCTGACGGCTGCCGCCAGCGTTTCATAGCGGCTGTCCGCAAGGGGTTCCGTCAGGGTGGCCATTTCCGTCATGCCTTCCCGGTTCTGACCGGAAAAAATGGTCCACTGGGCCTTGAGGAGAACCTGGTTGCCGGGCGAACAGTCGAGCCGGAGGACCCGAAGGGCCAGAAGGTAATCGGTTTGTTCGGTGCGGATCCGGCGATGGACAAAGACCCGCTTCGATCCGAGGAGCACGGATAGATTTTCCATCAGCACCGTGCTCATGTTGTCCCTCAGGGAGCCTGCCCAGCGGTCGAATTCGGCAAGGGTCAACGCGTTTTCGCCCTCCCGTGTCACAATCTGGGGGCGGTCCAGGTAGTCCGGGATTTCAATGGGGGCGATGGTGACCGAGAAAGGAGGCTCCGCCTGGGAAGGAGGGAAACCCGGCCCCGGCTGTTCGAGGGGGGTGAGCGCATAAAACCGGACCTGGGGTGAACCTGCACAGCCGGCAAGAAGAAGGGCCGCGGCGAGAAAAAAAGTTCCGGGGAAGAAAAAGGCTCTGTTCATGTCAATATCCTTTCGGGATGGCCTTGCCCTTGAGCAGGGAATCGGGATGGCGTTCCAGGAAATCGGAAAGGTGTCGCAGCGAACGGGACGCCGCGCCGAGTTCCTGCAGGGCCCTGTTCATTTCCGCCACCAGGGGGGAATCCTCCGAATAGGTCTGCAGGGTCCGTTCGGATTGCTTCATCAGCGCCTGGGTCGATTCCAGCGTCATCTTTGTCGAGGCGACCAGCTCTCGGACATCCTCCCGGAGGGCCGTGGCGGTCGCCCGGCTCTCGACCAATGTCTCTTCCGTGGCGGTGGAGGTCCGAGCCAGATTTTCGAAGAGGGGATCGATCTGACCGTCCAGGTGCCGGACGAGGGTTTGGACGTCCTTGAGAGTGGCTTCCAGGGTCTGACTGGTTTGTTTTGCATTGATGGAATTGAGGAGCCGGTCAAGCCCTTGAACGGCGCCGTTCAGATTGGCGATGATTTCTCTCAGGGGGAGGTTGGAAACGGATCTCTGAAGCTCCTGAAATTCCGTAGGGATAGTGGGAATTTCGGTGTACGCCTTATTGGTCCCCACGTAACGGGCTGGTTTCGATGGGAAGAAATCCAGGGCCACCATGAGTTGCCCGGTCACAAAGTTCTGAAGCTGAAGCTGCCCCCTCAGCCCAGCGCCGATCGCCTTATCAATGGCCTTCGCGTCGACCCTCAGCCCTTCGGCGCCTTCGATCCGTACCGGCTCAAGGCGGATGATCACCGGGATGTTCAGGGCATGGTTCGCGGGGTCGATGACCACACTGATGTGGGTGACTTCGCCGATCTTGACCCCCCGGAATGTTACGGGAGATCCCACGTTGAGCCCCTTGACCGATCCTTCGAAGAACAGGACATAGTATTTGCTCTCCCGAAAGAACTTGCCGGAGCCCAGGGCCAGCACCGCGCCGATCAGGATGGCCAGGGCCCCGACCACAAAGGCGCCGATCAACGTTTTATTCGCTTTTCCGCTCATAGGGTTTTCCTCTGCTTTCCGGGAAATTGCGCAGCCCTCATTCCGGTTTCCGCCCTTCCCCCCGGGTGAGGAAACGGACGACTTTTTCATTCCCCGACTCGGCCAGGATCTGTTTAGGATTGCCCGCTGCCGTCATGGTCTTTTCTTCGGGGTCGAGAAAGATGGAATGGGTGCCGATGGCAAAAATGCTCGCCAGATCATGGGTGACCACGACCACGGTCGTGTCCAGGCTTTCGCTCAGCTCAATGATCAGATCGTCCAGCAGCCGGGCGCTGATCGGATCGAGCCCCGCGGAGGGCTCGTCGAAAAAGAGGAAGTCCGGATCGAGGGCCATGGCCCTGGCGAGGCCGGCCCGTTTCTTCATGCCCCCGCTGAGCTCCGAGGGATAAAAGTCCTCGAAGCCGCCGAGTCCGACCAGGGCCAGCTTGAACGAAACCAGTTCCCGAATCTGGGCGGGAGTCAGATCCGTATACTGCTCCAGGGGCAGGGCGACGTTTTCCGCCAGCGTCATGGAGCTCCAGAGAGCGCCGCTCTGAAAGAGGATGCCGAATCGCCTCTTGAGCTGCTCCTGCCGGCTGGGCTCGACATCCCAGAAACTGACGTCGCCGTAAAGGACCTTGCCGCCGGCCGGCCTCTTGAGGCCGATCATCTGCTTCATGAGGGTGCTCTTGCCGCAGCCGCTTCCGCCCATGATGATGAAGATGTCGCCTCGGCGGATCTGAAAATTGAGGTCGCGCATCAGGACGAAACTGCCGTAGGAAATTTCCAGGTTACGGACTTCGATGACGATTTCCCGTTCATTTCCGGAATCGGGCTTCGGTGCGCTCATATGCCCAGCACCTGGCAGAGAAGCGTTATGACGGCGGTGGCCACGACGATGCTGACGATGCCGGTGACCACGGCTGATGTGGCGGCGAAGCCGACGGCGGCGGCGTTCCGCTCGCACTGAAGGCCGCGCAGGCAGCCGGCCAGGGCCACCAGGATCCCGAAGACGAAACTGTGGAAAAGGCCGATCCAGAAGTAGGTCAATTTCACCGCCTTGAGCGTCTGGTAATAGTACTCGGCCACGCCCAGGTCGAGCATGCCGACGCCGACAATCATCCCTCCCAGGATGCCCATGAGATCGGAATAAATGCACAGCATGGGCATCATCAGCATCAGCGCCAGCATCCGGGGCAGGACGAGAAAGTCCATCGGCGGGATCCCCAGGGATTCCAGGGCGTCAATCTCTTCATTGACCTGCATCATTCCGAGTTGAGCGGCAAAGGCCGCTCCCGTCCGACCCGCCATGATGATTCCCGTCATGATGGCCCCCATGACCCGCACCACGCCGATGCCCACCACGTCGGCCACGTAGATCTGAACGCCGAACAGCTTGAGCTGAATCGCGGCCACGAAGGCGAGAATCATCCCCACGAGGAGGCTGATGAGGGAAACAATGGGCAGGGCCTGAGCGCCTGTCTCCTGGAGCGCCTGGCTCAGGTCGGAGCGGCGGAATTCGGCCTTCCCCCGCAGCAGTTTGAAGAAGGAGAGGGTGGCGTCGCCGATGAAGGCGAGCATTTCCTGAAAGCCATGGAAGAGATCCAGGGTTGCATCGGCAACCCGCACCAGAAAGCCCGGAGAGGACTTTTCACGCGTCACCCCCGTACGCTGTTTATCGGGAGAGGCCAGGTCCAGAAGCTTTCGAACCCCTTCGGGCAGCCCGGAAAGATCGACCGGAGTCCCGCTTCCGTTGCAGAGATCGACGATCCTGGCCAGAAAGACCAGAAAGCCGCTGTCCCAGGCGCCAAGGCCTTCGGTTACGAAAGCGATCCGGGGCGCCGGTTTTGTCCGGACAAGGTCCTGCAGGGCCTCGTCGGCATCGGGAAGATCGCCGCCCGCCACCCAGTTTCCGGAAAATTTCAGGACAAGTCTGTCCGGGGCAACCGGGATAAACTGTACGGCAGCGTCCTCAAAATGGGCTGTATCGGAATGTTCCTGTTGCATCGGAATCAGCGATGGTTTTTTCTATGAATCAGGTGATATCGGTACTGGCAGCGCTTCAGGGTTACAAGCCGTCATCTGCTGTCAGATTCTATCTTTCCACGGGTTCACGGTTTCTTCATCCGTCACAGTATGATGCCCCTGCCGTTTTCCGGCAGTTGCTGCCGATGTGACGGCACTATACCAGAATTTCGAATTCTTTTCACCATCCGTTATGCCGGTTCTCCCGCTCATGAGAATCATCTACCGATTTTGTGTGCCAGGAAGACACGGGTGGGTTTTACTTCCGAAGCATTGGATATACCGATGAATTTATTGACAATGGGTCTTCCCTGTGCGATAGGCTTAGTGGTGATATCTGAGGAATTCGCGGACTTGGGTCCTGAACTTGAGATTCGGATTCATTCATAGATTCAAAGTACGAACCTTAAGCATCAACCCTAAAGATAAATAGCATATCTCCTTTGGTAGTCAAAGCTACTTTCGTAAGCTAAAAGGTAAGAGCTGAGTGACAAACCCTGGAAGAAAAAGACACATAGGAAGCAAATAAAATTTCTTACAATCACGAGCACTACCGGGGCTCGCAAAAAGCGCGGGTCCGGTGAGCAGGCCGTTAGGCGCAATCTCAAAATCACTATGCCCACGGAGGTGCTAGATGCAGGGGCTCAATACCCTCACTGCGAATATCCGGCGCGAATGGCTGGCGAGAATACTGGATGGATCGAAGAAGATTGAGTATCGAGACGTTACTGACTACTGGCTGTCCAGACTCGAACGGGTCGGCCCTCCACCTTTTCTGCTGCGACTCATCAACGGTATGCGACCAGATTCACCTGAGGCTACACTGTTGGTGGACCGGGTTGACATAGACATTTTGGCAGGACAGATACGTCTGCACATTAAGGAAATTCGTGAGACTATACGCTGGAATCCTGCATGGCACTCGAAATACCCTCCCCTTCAACCTGAACCGCCTCTCGATCCATCGTCTTTGTTTAAGGAACCATTAGCCAAATCCAATATCCGACTTGCTGTTTCCTTGCCTATTAAGGAATCATTGTCACCTGGGAAACCTGTCACGTTCGCACTGCCCTTGGCGGACGATACCTACGGGCAATTTGCACAAGCGCCTGAGGGCATCTTTGCTGTAGGGTTGGAGGCGGATAATCAAGTCCGACAGGTTGCACTCCTCAGTGCATACGACCGTATCTTTGAGGATGTCGTTGATTACACCGTTGTCGCATTGCCGGAATGTACCTAATGAAGATTGCCGCCGACGCGCTACGCGTGCTGCTGATCCTTTCGATCGCTTAACATGGAACATGACAACCATGGCTTACGGTTGTCATGTCTCGTAAAATATGTGGTGGATCATAAAATGATCAGAGAGTTTCGCGTTGTCATTGAAAAGGACAAAGACGGGTATTTTGTCGCTTCCTTACCGACGCTGCGGGGCTGTCATACCCAGGCAAGATCCCTGGATGCACTTATGAAAAGGGTAAGGGAAGCGATTGAACTTTGTCTCGAAGTTGAAGAACCCGTACCTACCGAGTTCGTCGGTGTGCAGAGAATAGCCATTACCGCATGAGTACTCTTCCCGCAATTACAGGGAACCGCTTTATCAAGAGTCTTGGAAGGCTTGGTTTTGAAGTCGTTCGCCGGAAGGGAAGCCAGCATTTTCTCCGTCATCCGGACGGCAGATGCACGGTGGTTCCTGTTCATCGTGGCGAGACAATTGGTCGCGGGCTGCTGGCGCAAATGCTCAAAGACTGTGAAACAACGGAAGAAGAGCTGAAGAGTCTGATGTGAGCGGACAACGGCATACATCGGACAAGCCGCTGAGGCCGGACGTCCGGCTAGAAAAGGAGAACCCTATGAAAAGACTTGGTTTGCTCATGCTTCTATTGTTTTTTGTGGTGCTGAGTGGTTGTGCCACCAGATCCATCTCTAACTCCGGTTACAATCCGGGTGGCTATTACAGCCGGGGAACCGACAACCCGCTCTATAAGGGCGAGTTGAGCGAATTCGATGTTCTCGGCATCGATGCTGGAAAAGAGATAACGGAACAGGACATACTTGCGGCTGCAAGTGCCGGCAAGAGCCGGCTCACTTTGCGCAAAGGCGATTCCATTCTTCTCATCCAGTCGGGAGCCATGATTCCAGATCAAGACATGACGGCGAGCGCTGAAAGGTACTTTTCCGTGAGCGTCTTCACCGGTGTTCCCGAGCAGGGAAAGAAGACCAACGCAAGCTATGCGAAGGCGCTGCGGCTTGCCGCTGCCGGAGCAGGCATCGAAAAGATCCTGGTCTACTGGGGCGTTCTTGAATCGGGAACAAAGAATCTCATCACAAAGTCTGTCTCCTGGGTTCCCCTGGCAGGGATGGCAATCCCGGACCAGGCCCAGGAACTTCGCATTCGTCTGAAGGTTGCCCTCATAGACGTCAAGACGGGTCAGTGGGACATTTTCGTACCAAAGGTTTTCGAAGACACAGCGTACAGTGCTTCCCTCACCCGCGAACGCTCCGATCAACAGCAGGTTGAGCTGCTGAAGACAAAGGCTTATCAGGCAGCTATCGAGGGTACGTTGGCGCGGTACTCGAGGTGAGCCATAACAGTAATCGGCTACAGATGAGCACCCACTGGAAATCTCAACTGCCAGGGACAACGATCCATATCGGGCTGAAATCAAGGGGGATGATTTGTGGCTGTTTTTAAAGGTGCGCATCAGCAATATTGCCTGCTGAGGGCGGGGGAAAAAGTCCCGGAGCAGCCGATCGTTATTGTCGTCACTTGACGCATCGTTCTGCGGGATCCGGAATGAACGACGAGCGGCAGGGTTATCCTTCCCGGATCATTTGAAGCAGCTCATCCGCCGACATCCTGCCGCTCATATCGCTTCCGTCCAGCAGGCTGTTGGCCAGGTCGCGCTTCGTGCCGTGGAGCTTCAGGATTTTTTCTTCGATGGTGTTCTTCGTCACCAAGCGGTACACGGTCACGGGACGCTGCTGGCCGATGCGGTGCGCCCGGTCGGAGGCCTGATCCTCCACCGCCGGATTCCACCAGGGGTCCATGTGGATGACGTAGTCCGCCGCCGTCAGGTTGAGGCCCACGCCCCCGGCCCGGAGGCTGATGAGGAACAGGGAGCCCTGTCCCGCCTGAAAGGCCTCCACTTCCCGCCGGCGTTCCTTGGGCGGTGTGCCGCCGTCGAGGTAGCGGTACTCGATGCCCTTCACCTTCAGATAATTCCGGATCAGGGTCAGGTGGCCGACGAACTGGCTGAAAACCAGCGCCTTGTGGGAATTTTCCAGCAGTTCCTCCACCACTTCCCCGAACAGGGCCAGCTTGGAGCTGGCCAGGTCGCTTTCCGGCAGAACCAGTCGGGGGTGGCAGCAGGCCTGCCGCAGCCGCATGATCTCCGCCAGGATTTTCAGGTGCTTCTGTCCCGAGGGGCTCTCGTCCTGCTCCAGGGCTTCCACGGCCTCTCGCCGCAGGGCCTCGTAGAGCGCTGTTTCTTCCGGAGACATCTCCACCTGGAGAGTCACCTCGGTCCGGGGAGGCAGCTCATCAAGAACCTGGGATTTGATGCGCCTCAGGAGAAAAGGGGAAACCAGCTTCTTCAGCCTCTTCCTGGCTTCCCGGTCGCCGTTCTTCTCAATGGGGATGGCATAGCGCTCGTTAAACTGCCGGCGGGAGCCAAGCAGTCCGGGATTGATGAAGTCGAAAAGGGTATAGAACTCACCCAGGTGATTTTCAATGGGGGTGCCGGTGGTGATCAGACGGAAATCGCCCTTGAGGGCCAGGGCGGCCTGAGCCCGCTGGGTCTCGAAATTCTTGATGGCCTGGGCCTCATCGAGGATGATGGTGCGCCACTGGACCGTTGCCAGGAGTTCCGCTTCCTGCTGCAGCAGACCGTAACTGCAGATCATCACATCCATGCCCTGGAGGCTTCCGACCAGCTCCTCACGGTGCCGGCCGCCGAACAGGCCGGGATTGAGAGTCGGTGCGAAACGGTTGATTTCAGCCAGCCAGTTCATGCAGACGGACGTGGGGGCAACCACCAGGGCGGGCCCCTGGGGGGCCCGCTGCAGGAGAACCGCCAGGGCCTGAAGCGTTTTTCCCAGCCCCATGTCGTCTGCCAGGCAGGCACCCGCCCCCCATGACGACAGGCGGGACATCCATTCAAAACCGGCCACCTGGTAATCCCGCAGTTCCGCCATCAGCGTGGAGGGGACGGCTGGCTTCAGGGACGTCCCCTGTTCGAAGGCCTTCAACCGCTCCTTCCAGGAGGAGTCCCGGCTCACGTGGGGAAAATCGTCGAGGAGATCGTCCATGACGGGAACGGCCAGGGCGTGGCATCGGACAGCGTCTGCCTCCTTGTCCACGTAGGGGCTCATTTCATCCAGGCGCCGGCGCAGCGCCTCGGTGAGGGCGACAAAGCGGCCTTCCCCCAGGGGTAGAAAACGGCGGGGTGCGTTCTCTGCCAGTTCAAGGAGCGTTTTCATGTCCAGAAGCAGGCCGTCATCCAGTTTGAGCTGACCCTCCAGCTCGAACCAGTCTCCGGATTTGCGAATCTTCATGCGGAACGAATCGAACGTTACCGTCTGCGGCGTCTTCAGGGATTCTCCCTCCGGCCATTCCGCAACCGCTTCTCCCTGCTCCTGCAGGGCTTTCAGCTACAGCAGCACTTCCAGGCAATCCTCCGGATTTTCCAGGTATCCCTGCCCCCGGTTGTTGAGCACCAGGGCCAGCGTAGGGCAGGAATCTTCCAGGAGCTTCACCTTCCGGATCTCCAGGGCGAGATCCCGCCGGGCCAGCATCCGTTTCCCGTCCATGTCCGCCATGACGTGCTCCATGCCTTTACCCGGTTGCAGGCGGATCCCTCCACTGCCGAAGGGGCGCACCAGCACTTCCACGTGGAATCCTTCGCCGATCGGTGCCAGCTGGACAACCGGATGGGGATCGCCTTCAATCTCCTCGAGGGCCTCCGCGCTTCCGCCGATGGTGGAATGGATGGTCACCAGGGTGGAAAGCTCCGCCATGGCTTCGATGAGCTCATTTTTGGCCGTTGCTGGAACCATCAATCCCTTGCCGCCCAGGATCTGCCCGATGCGTCGATGTGCGTCCGACAGCTCGCAGACCTTGAAGCGGGTGGGGCTTTCCGGCAGCATGGTCACCCGGGATTCCGAAAGGGGAACGCTCAAGTGGAGGCGCAATCCTTCCTGGGATTCCGTCACCACCAGCTCCACCTCCCCTCGGAGAAATTCCACGGATTTTTCCGGGTTCTCTTCGGAAAAAATCAGGGGATGGCCCACGAGCAGCGGCAGGGTCTTTTCCCAGTCAAAATAATACTCGGCGCTGCTGTACCCTCCGTAATAGCGTGATTCCGCTTTCAGGGTCGCCCGGATCATGTGATCCTGACGGCTCAGGTACTCCAGGTTGGTTCCCTTGTGCAGCCGGCTGAGGGCGACGGGCCGCCCCGAAGTCCATCCCCCCCGGGCCTTCTGCCTCTGCTCCAGCGGCTTGAGGGACAGCCCTTCCTCTCCGTGCCGGAAAAGCCAGATCAGCCGTTTTTCAGCGGACGCGGCAGCCGGACGCTCCGTCTCCGCCGCCTGCTTCAGGGCACGGAGGCTTTTCCTCCAGGGCTCTTCAAAATGGATCGATGGGATCAGAGAGACCAGCCCTGTAGCTTCACCGATCTCCCGGACCTGCTGCCGGTACAGGGCCGTATTGACGCCGCCGGCGTCCAGCAGGCCTGCGCATTCCATCGCGGCCCAGGACATGCCACTTTCCCGGGCCTGCCGATACAACTCCTGCAGCGACACAATGGTCTTTGATCCCAGGCGGCGCTTCTGCCAGTATTCCGCCAAGGCGGTGAAAATGGCCCCGATGCCGGTCCCTTCCTGGGGCGAGTCGTAAGCGGGGTAGTCCGGGTCCATCATCAGGGTAGCGGCGATTTTTCGCAGGGCGGTCAGGCCGGCAATATAAAAGCTGTTGGGATTGTTGCGGTGGGCCGTCAGGTACAGATATTTTTTGATTTTCGCCGCCCCTGCCGTGTCCGGGGATGCGGAATAGGACTTCAGCAAGGCCAGCAGGAAAAAAAGGCCCGCCGGATCGATAAAGAAATTGTTTCGAATGCCGGATCTCCGGATCAGTTGGCGGAGTTCCGCCTCGTAGGCGGCGATGGACTCCTCGTTCTTCCCTTCGAGGAAGTAAAGGCATCCCTGCAGGCCATCCGTTGAGCCTTCTGCTTCGTTTCTCAACTTGTCCAGAAGCCGCCCGGCTTCATCAAGGCGGCCTCCCAGCAGCAGGCGAAGGGCCAGGACATGGAGCAGGGGGCGCTCTCCGTACCCCTGCGGCTGTTCCCCGAAGGCCAGAGCCAGGGCGTCATTGAGCGGCGCCTCGTCAGGTTCAAGGAAGATGAGACTCTGGAAAAGGATTCGGGATAACGCGGCGGAGCGGAGATCCAGGGGCAGTGTGGCGAACCAGGCCGGATCGAAGGGTGCGTTGCAGATGCGCAGAAAAGGGTCGGGGATGCGGAAGGGTACCGGGCAGTAACGCAGCATCTGGTCGTAGAGCACCTTGACCTCGCGGGAATCCCCTCGGTACAGGGCGATGCGGAAATCCCGCAGAACGCGCTTCCAGTCGTATTCCGGAGAATAGCGGGAAAGATAGCGATTTCCGGGCATGAGCCGTTGAATCGTCCGGGCCATCTTCTCAAAGTGCCCGTCTGCAACGGCCAGCCGGGTGGCGATTTCCCGGAATCCTTCCGGGCATTGATAGTGGTTATCCACCAGGCCCAGCTTCAGGATCCGCTTCAGGGCCGGCTGCAGGTTCTGCCAACTGGTCCTGCCGGTTCCGTTGGAGTGAATTCCCGTGACATCGAAGCAGCGGATGACCGTGGTCATGCTCATCGGTTCCATCGCAACGGAACAGAACTGGACCAGGAGCTTCTCCGCCGGGGATAATGCGTTATAGAGTGATGAAAGCTGCTCGCTCTTTTTTGAAACGGATGCCGAAGTAAATTGCCGATTCATAAATGCTCAATAATCCTATTTCTGGATCACCTATTCTGCCGGGATTCTGCTTTATTTGCATTCATCATGCAAGAATTTTTATCAGGAAAATGCCGGTTCCCTCCGGCAGGGCGGCATCGGCCTTCCCAAAGCTAAACCTCGAATAAAATCGGGAAATGTGTTACCAAGAAATCTATCAACAGCCAATGGCATGAGGAGGTTTTTATGAGAGTTCGCGTATCCGCTGTATTTGAACAGGCCGGTGAAATTCTCTGCATGAAGTACGTCTACGGCGGAAAGGAGGTCTTTGCCCTTCCCGGCGGCGGGGTGGACAAGGACATACCGCTCCAGGAAGCCATTGTGAACGAATGGAAGGAAGAGCTGGGGGTGAAGGTCGATATCGGCGACATTATCCTGATCGGCGAAGCCCCTGCCGGAAAGAGGCATCCCCAGACCCTGCACATTGTCTTCGAGGCAACGGAAATCCGCGGCGCTCCGAAAGTGCGGCCTGACGCCACTCATTCCCTGGATGTCGCCTGGGTTTCCCTGGATCGATTACCTTCGCTTCCCCTGTATCCCGACGTGGGCAAACAGCTTTCGATCAGTCTCTCCGAAGCTCCCCGCCGGTCCATCACCTTCATCAGCAACTGCATGGAGCGGGGTTACTGGTAACGGAAGTCCTCCGTTGATCCGCCGCCCAGCACCTTGTACAGGGTGATCCGGCTGGTGAACCCCTCAAGGCGAAGGGCGGTCAAGGCCTGCTGAGCGCTGTACAGGGAACGCTGGGCGTCCAGGACACTCAGGTAGCTGTCGATTCCCCTGTCGTAGCGGGCGTCGGCGAGGCGGTAAGCCTTGGCGGTCGCCTCCACAAGGGATTGCTGTGCCGCCAACTGCTCTCCCAGGGTACCCTTCAGAGCCAGGGCATCCGCCACTTCCCGGAAGGCCGCCTGAATCGTCTGTTCGTACCGGGTTACGGAGATCTCCCGCTCCACTTTTGTGACATCATAAGCGGACCAGGTGCGGGCGTCGAAAATCGGCATGACGATCTGCGGGCCGAAAGTCCAGGTGCCCTGTCCGGACTTGAACAGGTCGGACAGGTCGGCGCTTGCCGTTCCGACAGTGGTTGTCAGGGAGATGCGGGGGAAGAAGGCCGCCCGGGCGGCGCCGATGTTGGCGTGGGCCGCTTTGAGCCGGTGTTCCGCCGCCAGCACATCGGGCCGGCTTAACAGCACATCGGAAGAAAGGCCGGCCGAGACCTCTTTCGGAGGTTTGATCCAACTGAGCTCCGAAGGGAGGAACTCCGCGGGAACGGGCGTCCCCGCGAGAAGATTTAGGGCGTTGACATCCTGCGCCGCCCATTGTGTGTAAATGGCGACGTTTCGCCTGGCCGTATCCACCTGGGTCTGCGCACGGCTGAGATCCAGTTCCGATGCGAGCCCCACGTCATAGCGCTTTCGGATCAGATTGTAGGCGGTTTGCTGGGTTTCAAGCGTGGAGTGGGAGAGGGCGAGATTCTCCCCATCGGCCGCCAGGGCAAACCAGACGTTGGCCACCTCCGATACCAGCAGAATCTGTGCGTTGCGCCGGGCCTCGTCCGTTGCCAGATACTCTTCCAGCGCTCGGTCCTTGAGGCTCTGGATGCGTCCGAAAAAATCGATTTCCCAGGAACTGACGCCGAAATCGACACGGTATTGTTCCCGGGTCGTTCTGCGCCCGCTTGAGGAGAGATCCGCCGGCACCCGTTCCTTGATTCCGCTTCCGGCCGCATCCAGCGAGGGCAGCAGTTCGTCGCGCTGAACGCGATAGAGCGCCCGCGCCCTCTCGACGCTCAAGGCCGCCAGGCGCAGGTCGCGGCTGTTTTTCAGGGCTATTTCGACGGTCTTTTGCAGGCGTTCCTCGGGAAGAAATTCCCGCCATGGCAAATCGGCTGCCGGTTCGGAAAGGGCAGGCCTTTCTTCCTGGTAGGCGGCGCCCGTCGGCCAGTTGCCGGGGACGGGAGGCGCCGGGCGGTCGTACTTCGGGGCCAGGGTGCATCCTCCCAGCAGGACCGCAAGGATTCCAAGCATCAAAAGCCGGCATCTATTCTTGTTTCGATTCATCTTCTCAATCCTCGATTGGATTTTTCTTCTCTTCTTCGACGGCCTTGAGTTCCTCCGTCAGTTCCTGATCGATCACGCCAATGCGGTGGGATGCGTTGAGCGGATCTGTTCCGGCCGTCTTCTGCTGCAGTTTTTTCCCGAACAGTTTTTCGATCAGCACGTAGAAGAGGGGAGCAAAAATGATCACCAGGACCGTGGCGGTGACCATTCCTCCCAGTACGCCGGTGCCGATGGCATTCTGGGCGCCCGCTCCCGCTCCTGTGGCCAGGGTAAGGGGGAGAACGCCGAAACCGAAGGCCAGGGAGGTCATGACGATCGGCCGGAAACGCAGTCGGGCTCCCTCCAGGGTGGCTTCGATCAGATCCATGCCCCTTTCCCGTCCGGCCTTCGCGAACTGGACGATCAGGATGGCGTTCTTGGTCGTGAGCCCCAGGGTCGTCAGAAGGCCGATCTGAAAATAGACGTCGTTGGGCAATCCCCGCAGGCTGGAGGCGATGACGCCGCCAATGACCCCGAGAGGCAGGGCGAACAGGATCGAAAAGGGGATCGGCCAACTCTCATAGAGGGCGGCCAGGCAGAGGAAGATCACGAAAATGGAAAAGGCATAGAGCAATCCGGCCTGAGAGCTGGCCATCCGCTCCTGGTAGGAAAGGCCGGTCCAGTCGAAGCCGACACCCTGCGGCAACTTTGCGACAAACCCTTCCATGGCCTCCATGGCTTCACCGGAACTCCTGCCCGCCGCCGCCTCTCCCACGATGTTGACGGACGGGAAACCGTTGTATCGCTCCAGTTTGGGAGAGCCGGATGTCCAGTGTCCCGTGGCGAAGGAGGAAAAGGGAACCATCCGGCCCGCGTTATTGCGAACGTGAAGCTTTTCCAGGTCGCTGGGCAGCATGCGGTAGGGGGCATCCGCCTGGACGTACACCCGTTTGACCCGGCCGGCCTGGATGAAGTCATTGACATAGGCGCTGCCGAAGGCCGAGGAGATCGTGCCGTGGATCGACGTTATCGGCAATCCCAGCGCGCCGGCCTTTTCCCAGTCGACGTCAACCCGGTACTCCGGCACATCTTCCAGGCCGTTGGGCCGGACCTTCGTCAATACCTTGTCTTGAGCCGCCATGCCGAGGAGCTGATTCCGGGCCGCCATCAGCCGGGCGTGCCCCATGCCGCCCCGGTCGAGGAGCTGGAGGTCGAACCCTTTGGACGTGCCCAGTTCAATCACCGCGGGAGGTGCGAAGGCAAAAACCATGGCGTTGCGAATCC